>CBFHQE010000022.1:0-27315 GCA_965657935.1 Maricaulis sp.
GTTATTTGAGTTATTGACCGTGACCTGCCCGGCATTGGCACCCGGGCCACCGGAACCGCCAATGGTCAGGAAAACACCACCGGTCGAGCCGCCATCACCGCCGCCGCCGCCAATGGACTGCGCCTGGATCGCGCTGGCCATATTGCCATTTGTCTGGCTAAAGCCGGTCGTGATGACACCCGAATTGGTGACCGTCACTGCGCCACCTGTGCTGGCCGAGCTGCCGGAGCCACCAATGGCGGCAAGACCGCCACCATCGCCACCGGAACCACCGCCGCCACCAACAGATTGCGCGAAAATGCCTCGAGCCCAGTCACCATTGGTCGTGATCGAACCGGCATTGCTGACCGTGACAGTGTTACCGTCGCCGCCTGTCCCGCCGGTGCCACCCAGGGCGACAAGGCCGCCGGATGAGGACCCTGTCCCGCCGCCACCGCCGACAGACTGCGCGAAAATGCCGGTTGCACCACCCTCATCGGTCGTAATGCTGCTGCTCGATGTCGCTGTTACAGCCACGGTACCGGCATTGCCTGCACCGCCGCCGCCACCGCCAACGGCCACAAGGCCACCGGTACCCATGGCATTACCGCCGCCGCCGCCGATAGATTGCGCGAAGATACCGCGGGCATCGATACCATAGGTGTTGATGAAGGAAGACGATGTCACGGTGACATTGCCACCGGTTCCCCCGGAGCTGCCATCACCACCAGCGCCGACCAGGCCACCGGTGATTCCGGCATTGCCACCACCGCCACCGATCGACTGAGCGAAAATGCCGTGAGACGACTCGCCACGGGTTTCGACAGATGTATTGCTCTCTGTGGTCACGCTGGCGATGCCGGCATTGCCGCCGGTGCCGCCATTGGCGCCGAGCGCCACGAGACCGATCGAGACACCGCCATTACCGCCGCCGCCGCCGATCGACTGGGCGAACAGACCGTAGGAGGCATCGCTTTGCGTGTAGACCGTTGAACCGTCCATGCCATAGACACGGGCCGTGCCGCCATTGCCGCCCGGTGCGCCGCTGGAGGTGAAGGTGATCAGGCCACCCGCATTACCGGCATCGCCGCCAATGCCGCCCATGGAAACCGCAGCGACACCGTGCGAATTCTCGCCATAAGTGCTGACGGAGCCATGATTGTACGCAAGGGCGGTGCCGCCATCGCCACCATTATTGCCCGAACCGCCATTACCGAAGATGCCGTAGCTCGAACCACCGCTGCCTGCACCACCGCCGAGCGACTGGGCAAACACGCCGTGAGAGCTTTCGCCATAGGTGGAGATGTTCGCATAATTATAGACCGTTGCACTGCCACCGTCATTGCCGGCGCCGCCCGAGCCACCTGATGAGAAGAGGTAGCCACTGCCACCCTGGCCGCCGATTCCAGACCTGCTCTGAACAACAACGCCGTGCGCATTGTCGCCATTGGTCGATATGGTGACATTGCTGCCCACCGTCAGGGTCACATTGCCGCCGGCACCACCTCGGCCGCCCGACGCACCCGAGGCGCCAAGATAGCCATCACCGCCATTGCCGCCATTGCCGCCAATACTGGCAGCGATGACGCCGGGCAAGTTGTTGGATGTGGTTGTGATCGTCCGGTTGTTGACCGAGGTGGTGAAGTCGGGGCCCGGATCGCCGCTGCCGCCCGAGCGGGCCGACACGAAGAGCGCACCATCGCGCCCGCCGCCACCGCCATCGCCGCGGCGAATATCCTGAAAAAAGTTGGAATCACCCGCGCCAACGGGGATGGTGATCGAACCACCTGCCGGGGCGGAGGGAGCCACTGAAAGCACGGTAATGACGCTGATCGTTCGACCGGTCGTGGTCTCGATCGAGGAGATCTCCATCGTTACCGGGTCGACAACCACGCTGGCAATCTCAACCGTCAACGCGGGATCGGAGGGGTCCGCGATCGTTGCGCCAACCGTCGTGGTCGTCAGGATAAACAGGCCACCCGTCGTAATCACACCATCGGGCAGCACTTCGGTGATGGTAAGGGTCGCGCCCGTTGTCGGGTGGATGATCGTGTCGCCCACGCTGTAGGCATAGGCCGGGTTGGCCACCACAAAGCTGGCCGAGAGGAGCGCTGCTGCCACGATCGGCTGCAGACGCTGCAAAACAGTGTGTCGCTTCAAATGGGATTTGAACTTGCGCGTGACTTTTCCCGCCGCTGTACCGCTTCCGGACACACCAGTATCGAAATTCGACTTGAAACCCATTTCAACCCCCGGCTTCCGGTACAATGCCGAAAGCTTACTGACGCTTAAGCGCCGTCTCACGCGCACTCTTGCAAGATACACGCCTCACCCTCCTCAATGGGATAGGAGGGGCGCGCACGGGTCAAGGAAATACGGACACGAACAGGGTCGAAATTTGTAACAAACAGTGGGGCCAGACTGGCCTGACTGGCCTGACTGGCCTGACTGGCCGACCAGCCACGCGTGGACGTCGAACCGACGGCGCCACCAAATCGGTCCTCGGGTGCTTAACGCGAACCCGCAAAGTCCGAATGCGATCAGGCTAGAGAGCGCCCCGGCGCAAGAGAACCGCCGGGATCGTTTTCAGGACGATCTCAATATCCAGGATGGCCGACCACTGACGCACATACTGGACATCCAGCGCAACACGATCAGCGAATCCGGTATCCGCCCGGCCCGATACCTGCCACAGCCCGGTCAGACCCGGACGTGCCATCTTGTAGAAAACAATATCACGGCCATAGAGCGCGGTATCGTCCAGCCCGGTGCCCGGCGCATGCACGATGGGCCTCGGCCCCACCAGGGACATGTCGCCCCGCACGACATTGATCAGCTGAGGCAGCTCATCAATACTCCAGGTCCGGATGAACTCACCAAAGGTCGTAATGCGCGGGTCGTGACGCAGTTTGCGGGTCTCGGCCCACTCCCGCGCCGCCTCGGCATCATCTTTCACGAGTTTTTCCAGGCGCTGCTCTGCGTCCACACGCATGGACCGGAACTTGTAGAAGCGAAACGCTTTGCCCTTGTGACCAAGCCGTTGCTGAACGAAGACAGGCGCGCCGCCATCGGTGCACCAGATGACCAGAGCGACAATCGCGAGCAATGGTGCCGACAGGATCAGGGCGGGAATGCCCAGGACCAAATCGGCAATTCGCTTGAGCAAGCTGTTGGCCGGTCGACGATCGATGTCCCCAGCTTCACGCGAGGGCCCGGCACCGTAGACCGGCATGTCGAGCTCATAAGACATCCGTCCGGAGATCGTCTCCGCCGGGTCCAACCCTCGTTCATGTGCTCGTCCCTCAAACACCTTATCCCCCGGTTCCGTCTTCACGCGTCTGCGTCTCCAACTATTCCGCGTAGTATTTCCGATAGGCTTGGTAGTAGGCGCCGTAACTCGCATCCCCATACCGCGACTGCTTCTTCAGATTCACACTGGTCAGCACGACGCCAATGATATTCGCCCGCGCCTTGCCCAGCGTGGCGATGGCGTTCCTGACCACCGGCGCACGCGTCTCGCCCCACAGGGCATTGACGATCACTGCATCAGCGCGGCTGGAAATGATCATGGTCTCTGCCACAGCCAGGACCGGCGGGCAGTCGAGGACAACCAGGTCGTATTCCTGCTTGGCCCAGGCGATCAGCTCGACAAAAGCCTTGGTGCCAAAGGCATCCTTGGTCGTCGTGCGCGATTTTCCGGCCGGCAGGATGTCCAGATCGGTCTTGTTGTCCTTATGCACCGCAGTCTTGAAATCTCCCGCACCCAGAAGGCTGTCGAGCCAGCCATTGCCGGCCCGCCCAGCCAGGGCGTTGGACAGACGTCGGCGGCGGATATCACAATCAATCACCAGGGTCCGGCTGCCCGCCATGGCGGAAATACGCCCCAGGCAAACCGAGGTCGTGGTCTTGCCTTCACCCGGTACAGCCGAGGTGATGGCGACGACCTTGTTCTTGCCGGGCTCGTCGGACAAGGAAATCGTGGAGCGAATGGAGCGGATGCTCTCGGCAAAGCCGGACAAGGGCTTCTTGACCAGGTATTGCCCCGGCGTCCGCGCGCCGATCGTCAGCGGTGACAGCAGATTGAAGCGCAACATGGGCACGGACGCGATATGCGGCAGACCCAGCTTGTTCTCGACATCACGGTCCAGGAAAAGAACATTGGTCAACATCTCGATCAGGAAGATCACGGCCAGCCCGGCTGCCAAACCCATTGCCGCGCCCAAAGCCAGGTTCAGCTTGAGATTTGGCGAGCTTGGTTCCGTGGGCATTTCCGCTTGGGAAATCACCCGAGCGTCAGACTGTGCCAGGGTTTCCTGCTCCGACGTCTGCTGAAAACGCGCCAGGATTGACTGGAAGAGGGTCCGGCTGGCCTCCGCCTCACGCTCCAATTCCTGCAGGCGAACAACGGAAGCGTAATTGTCTCCCAGTTCAGCGCGCAGACGGGCCATGCTGCTGTCGAGGGAGTTCACACGACCGCGGGCGACAGCCACCTCATTCGACAAACTGGCGACGATACGATCAACTTCCAGGGCGATCTGGCTGGAAAGGTCCTCGATTTCCTGAGTGATGGTCTGCATCTGCGGATGGCGCGGGCCGTAACGCGTGCTCAGATCGCCGCGGCGGCGGATCGCGTCCGCATGGGCGCTGCGCAGGTCCCGGATGACCTCGGACTGCAATGCCTCGGAAATGGTTTCCGCGCTGGCACCACGATCCACTTCGCGTTGAACGGTCCGCAAGCGGGCCTGGGCCTCTGCCAGGGCAGCACGCTGCATGACCAGCTGGCCATTGACGTCGGAGATCTGCTGCTCGGTCAATGTTCCGCCGCCGGCATCCAGCAGTCCCGCCTCTTCATGGAAGCTTGCGACTGCGGCCTCTTTCTGACGCACATCCTCGCGCAGCGAGTCGACACGACCGTTCAGCCATTGATTGGCCCGTTGCGTCGCTGCGAACTTCTCTTCCAGCTGGGCAACCAGATACTGGTCGACATAGATATTGGCGATTTCGCGAGCCAGGCGCGGATTGGCAGAGGTGACGCTGACATCAATCAGGTAAGAGACACCACTGCGTTCGACATGCAGGGCGGACAGCAATTCGCTGACCACGCGATCACGCGCCAACTCCGGATCAACCGTTGCCATGGCGCCCGCACCGACCGCCTGTGTTGGCATCAGGGCATTGGCAAGACGAACGGCGGAGCTGCGCAGCTGGTCCATCATGCCTGGATCACGCAATAACGGATTGAACTCGCTGACACCCATCAGGCCGAGGCGGTCCACGACAGCGCCCGCCATTGAACGACTGCGCAGGACTTCCACCTCGGTATCAACCGTCGCAGAATCCGGCGGGCTACCCGCGAACACGGCGTCGAAGTCGACAACCTGGGCCTGCTGGACATCCAGGGCTAGCTGGGATGTCGCGGTATAGAGCGGTGTTGAGCGGGCCGTGAAAACCACAGTCGCCGCCAGGACGAGCGCAGCCACACCCAGAAGGGTCCAGAGACGTCTCTTGACGATGTTGATGATGCCGAGAAAATCGATCAGATCTTCGTTTTGTGCATCCGCGGCTGCGTACATCCTGTCCATAACACTGCTCAAATACTCGCTGTTACCCTTCGATATTCACCTAGATGAACACACCCGGCATGACGCCAGGATGAACTACGGCCGCAGCACCACCCTGAACCCAATGACATCCTGTTCGAAGTCCTGCCCCGGAAAGGCCCCCGAGGATTCCTGCTCAATGCGCGTGAAGGATGCCTCGACACCCACATTGCGATTGACGAACCAGGTCGCGCCCGCTGATGCAGACCAACGTTCATCGACGCGGTCGATGCCCAGAAAATCGTGTTCGGAACGCTCGACCTCTGCAGACAGGACCAGATTGCGCAGCAATTCATGGTCCACACGCGCTGCAAACGTTTCGGAGGTGAAGCCCCCGCTCGCCTCGATCGGGGCATCTTCGATATGACGCGAACCGCGCACTGTTACGGTCGTCAACTCGGTCGGATACCACTCGACCAGGCCATCCAGACCCCAGCCGTCGAGCTTGCCCTGTGACGGGTCGTCATAGGTCTGCTCGTTATACCCAACGCCCAAGATGCCGCGCGCCACACCACCGATGTCGAAATCAGCACCGACATCAATCATGTATCCGTCGGAGTCGCGGTTATTGGGAACCGTTGGCGGCGCGAGGTCATAGTCGCGCTCATTCTTCCGATAACGGGCAAATACTGATGTGAATGGCGAGACCGCATAATCGCCGCGGATCGTAAAAATAGTCTCGTCACGATCGCGGAAGTCCTGGTCTGCGAAACCACCGCCAATCAACGCGGCATCGTCGAAGTTGAAATTCGACTTGTCGTGTCGCAGGAGCAGGCGTGTGCGGCCGAGATCGGCCTGTCCACCAATCCACCAGTTGGTTGTATTGTACTCAACCGGCTTGGCTGCAATGGAAGCGGCACCAGCAGTCGCGCGAGACTCGACCAGTTCAGCAGCACCATAGCCGGCCTCGAACAGTACGCTCCGCGTGAGGTCAACGTGACCGGCCAGACCGATGTCTGTGGTCCAGCTGCTCTCGTCAGAGAAATCGCTGTATTCACGGTTGAGGCCATGGGCCCACCCACGAACACCATGGCGCGACCAGGTCGTCTCGACATCGACTGTCGGATTGACGACCCAGACCATATCGGATTCCTCACCCGACGCGGCGGCAAAGATATTGTCGTTGAAATCAACACCAAGGGTCAGCTCGGGATCGAAAATCCACGCACCGTACTGAACGCCCTCGGATTTGAAATCAGGACGGGTACGCCCCATGACGCTGGCATTGCGCGCTCGAAAGAAGTTGCCTTCTTCGGTCGGGTCATGAGCGAAGGCTGCCTCGGGCAGGACCAGGCTGGCCAGAGCACTTGGCAGCGCGGCTGCGATAAATTCGAATTTCATGATTCTCCCCCGGGTTGTTTCTTGGGCACCAAATACGCTTGTAGCATATCAATAGTCTGAGTTCCCTCCGCCTGATGGCGGCATTGGCGGGCGGGGACGGCGACCGCCTCCCTCCCGATCAGGCCATCGACGACACAGGTTGATTTCGTCATCCCCCAAACCCGTCTCCGAGGAATAACCCTCATCGCCGCGTGGCTGGTGAATGCGCACATAAGTCAGGGCATTGCGAATGGCTACGAGCGGCGCAGCAGTGGCCTGTACTATGGTCAGGGCGTGGCGCTCTTGCGATGCCGTTGCGCCTGAGGTCCGCAGTGTGGTCCGCAGAGCGGCCTCATACTCACACTGGGTTGCGTCCCGCTCGAGGGCGTCGAGAACATCGCCTAATTCGGTTACCAGTTCCGGCTCTGGCGGCGGCACGGACTCGGGTGTCGGTTCCGGTATAATAACGACTTCCGGCGCGGGCACGGGTTGCGGTTCAGGGTCCGGGGCGGGAGCGGGCGTCAGTTCAGGTTCAGGCGCTGTTTCCAGCTCGGGCTCTGGGTCGGGCTCTGGTTCGGGCACATAGTCCGGCGCCCAGGTGCACGGATCCGTGACTTCGCAGCTCGTCACCACATCACTGTCGAATGCATACCCATCAACATCATCAGGTTGGAGCAGATCGACATTCGTCAGCGCGTCGTAAAACACGATGCCGCATTCTTCCTCCATGTCACAAACCCCGTCGGCCTGCACCTGCGCCAGCGCCCGCGATTCAATCTCGCCGTCCACATCGGCCTCAATGAGAACACGCTGCACCGCAGCCTCAATCTCGCACTCGGCGGAATCCAGAGGCAATTGCTCGAGCACGGTCTTGATCCGCTCAGCGAGCCAGTCAACGGTCGCAACACCCCCAGCCGATGCCGGAGCAGCGCACAGAAATGCAGCGCCGATGGCAGCCGCTGAGGCGGTCAGGGTCTGGCGAAACCTTCGCTGCTCCTGCCGGTTGCTATGCAATTTCCTGTGCATGCTTACCCCCATTGAATTGAGCCAGCCGAGTGAGGCCAACTACAGACGATCCGCGCGCTTCAGCAGCCCTGCTCAAGTACGCTTCCTGAAAACGTTAACGCTGAATGTGGATTGGAATTCGACCGGATTGAGACCGGTTTTCGGCAGAACCGTTCATACTTGCGTCAGGTCTTGGAAACGGTCCACGATGGCGCATACGCCCGAAGGGAGAATCCGATGTTCGGTTTAGGCGGCCTTCAAAGCAAAGCCAGGAAGATGCCGGGCAGCGAGCGTTTGACCTATGCGATCGGGGACGTTCACGGCCGACTGGACCTGCTCCGGAATATGCTGGCGAAAATCATCGAGGATGCAGACTCTTCCGATGCAGAACTCATCCTGCTGGGCGATTATGTGGATCGTGGCCCGGATTCGAGCGGGGTGCTGGAGTTATTGAGCTCCGGAATATCGGCACCGGGCCTTCAACTGACTTGCCTGCGCGGAAATCACGAGCAGACACTTCTGGCCTTCCTGGATGATCACAAGATCGGTCCGGAGTGGGGCAAACACGGTGGCGTGGAGACGCTCGCCTCCTATGGCGTGCCCGTACCGAAACGCCGGACGAACCCGGGTGACTGGGAAGCCTGCCAGCAGCAATTGCGCTCAAACCTGCCCGCTCACCACCTCGCATTTCTGGAAAACCTGCCGGTGATGGCGGATCGCGCACCCTACCTGTTTGTTCACGCCGGCATCGATCCGAAACTGCCGCTCGACGGACAGTCGAGCAAGACCATGATGTGGATCCGCGAACCGTTTCTCAGTTTCAATGGCCGCCTGGACCGTTTCGTGATCCATGGCCATTCCGCGAACAAGAAGCCAACCCGCAAAAAATGCCGTTTGGGCATAGATACCGGCGCCTATATCACCAACGCGCTGACGGCTGTCCGCATTGACCAGCGGGGCGCGCGCCTCCTTCAGGTCTGATGCCGCCACGGTTTCGCCACACCTGCCTTCAAATCACCCGAATGGGTTAATTCAGCGTTCAAGCACGCTGCTGGATTTTTTACGGACTGTTAACTCACAGAAACCGGACGATCCAGCGTGGCTGATATCTATCTCGAAGGCGGCAATGACACGGATGGCGCGAGCCAAAAGGCCTCCGACACCACTTTCAAAATCCTTGGCGTATCCATCACGGCGACCTCTCCCAGGCGCGCAGCTGAGACGCTTGAAGCCTGGTCAGGCGACAAACTGGGTCGCTTTGTTTGCATCCGCGATACGCCGAGCCTGGTGCACGCCCAGGACGACCCGGATTTCATGGCCCTGCACAAACAGGCTTCAATGGTTACTCCGGATGGTTCGCCCCTGGCATTGGTTGGCCGGCTGCGCGGATATGATGTCAGCCGCACCTGCGGCCCTGACCTGTTCGAACTGATGATGTCCCGCGCAGGTGAAAACGGGCTGAAACACTATCTCTATGGCGGCAAGGAGGGCGTGGCCGATACGCTCAAGGCCCGCATGGAAGAAAAATACCCGGACGTTCAGATTGTCGGCACGGAATGTCCGCCCTTCCGTCAACCGACCCCGGAGGAAGAACGCGAAACGGTCAGCCGCATCGTGGCATCCGGCGCCGATATCGTATGGGTCGGGCTGTCGTCTCCAAAACAGGAATTCTGGATGGCACGCAATCGCGAGCGCCTGCCGGGCACCCTTGTCGGTGTTGGCGCGGCCTTCGACTTTCACTCCGGTGAGATCAAGCGCGCCCCGCGCTGGATGCAGAAATCCATGCTGGAATGGGCACACCGCCTTTACTCGGAGCCGAAACGCTTGTGGCGCCGCTATTTGATCCTTGCCCCGAGATTCGTCATGCTGGCCGGACTTGAAACCCTTCTGTCTGCGCGGCTTTGGCGACGACGCAGAACGACCACTCCTTGAGACGTCTCTGACTAAGGAACCGCTCACTGTGCTGATACGATTGCGGGCCCTGGCCCGGGAATACAGAGACGTGAACTGGTCACTCATGGACCAGGCGCTTGTATCCGGATCGAACTTTATCACCGGCGTCTTGATTGCCCGCGCACTCGGCCTGGAAGGCTTCGGCATTTTCGCCTTGATCTGGCTGATCGCCGTTTTCATCCAGAACATCCAGCACGCGATTATCAACACGCCCCTGCTGACCTATGGCGCCCAGGCCAACGCGCGAGACCGGCCTACCGTGCTCGGTGCGGTCATCACCCGGCAGCTGGTGTTCTCCGGAGCTTCGACCCTGCTGACCTTCGTCACCATGGTCGCAACCATGGCTGTTCAGGAGATTCCGAATATCGGCATGGCCGCTGCCCTTTCGGCCTGCATTGCAGCGACCCAATGGCAGGACTTTTTTCGCCGGCTCTATTTCACTGTCGACAAGCCGGCCTTCGCGACCCTGATTGACGCGGTGCGTTATGCCGGCCAGCCGCTGATCATTCTGACGCTTCTGGCCTTCTCGACCGACACCCTGACGGTCACCACCGTCCTCTGGATCACAGCCCTCACAGCCGGCCTCAGCTGTCTGGCCGCGCTTTTCTCACTGCCCAGAATCGAGGCGCCTGGTCCTGAATTCAACGCGATCAACGATCTGCACTGGGAGTTTGGAAAGTGGATGGCGGGTACAGCCATTCTGCAATGGATCGCCCTGAACATATTCACGCTTCTGTCCGGCGCCCTGCTGGGACCGGCCTATGCGGGCGCGCTCAAGGCGACTCAGTCCTTGTTGGGCGTTCTGCACATCCCGTTTTTCGCCCTGGACAACTTCCTGCCATCCCGGGGAACCAAGGCGCTGCAGTCGAGCGGCCGTGAAGGCCTGCAGAAACTGCTGACGTCCTATCTGCTTTTTGGCACCGTCGCCGTCCTGGGTGTTGCCCTGGTCTTCTTTGTCGCTCCGGCCTTCTGGCTCGGCATGGTTTTCGGTGAGGACTTCACAACCCATGCAGACATTCTGCGCTGGTACGGTCTGGTTTACGTCTTCTATTTCATCAATCTGGTTTATCGCTTCGGCCTTCGAATACTCGAAAAGACGCAAGCTATATTCGTGGGTTATGTCGCAGCGGTCGGCGTGTTGGCAGTGGTCGCTTATCCGCTGCTCCTGAATTTCGGCCTCGCCGGCGCCGTGTTCGGGCTGGCCGCCGTCCCACTAATCCATCTCGCCGTGCTCTACCCGGGCTACCGCAAAGCCCTGAGTGGGGCTGGACAGGCGGAATGATGACCTACCCCCAGCAATACACGCCGCGCCTGATCAGCCTTGTCGCACTGCTGGCCATTCCGGTGTTTTTCTACGCCAAGAGCTTCGACTTTCTGCGCCAGTTTGGCTCGCTCCCCCTGCTGGCGGTCCTGGGCCTGTGTGTAGCTGGTACCATTTTGATGCGGCGCGTTTTTGTGAACCGGATCTACTTGCTCCTGATTGGCTACAGCCTCTTCATCCTCACCCTGTCATTGATGGGCGTGATGCCGGAAGCCTGGACCCGGTATTTCGAGGCCGAGGCCGCCCTGCGTCACTGGCTGGCCATCCCGTCACTCGCGCTGGCGACGACCCTGTTTGTCGGCCTTTTCACACGGTATCGCGATTTCATCGTCCGGCGTGCCCTCGCCCTGACAGTGACCTTCTATCTCTACGAACAGGCGATGCTCTTCCTGCTCGATCAGGACTTCTACTGGCTGATGTATGACGTCAAGAACCAGTCGATGGCGACGACACTGACCCTGATCATTTTCCTGTTCCGGGAGCGCCGCGCAATCTGGATCGATCTGGCGCTGATCATGCTCTATCTGGCGCTGGCCGCCTCCTCGTCCCACCAGATCCTGGCGCTCGCCCTGCTGGCGCTCCGGCTCACGCCACGCGAGAACTGGGTCGTCATCGCAGTTGGGCTGGTCATTGGTCTTTTGCTCATACTGGCGCCCGTCTACGCCGCAGAGCTCTGGGATATTGACCGCAATGCCGCCGTTCGTGCGATCATGTGGCGCGATGCGGTGGACGCCATGATCCAGTCAAATGGTCTGGGGGTTGGTTTCGGCACTGAATACATACGCAATCAATTCTACGCACTGGGTGTCGGCGATTGGCAGGTCGTCGCTGAAGGCGCGGATTCGCGCCTCTATTTGAGCTCCCACAGTGCCATTTACGACATGGCGGTGCGCCTGGGACTGCCCGGTATTATCCTGGCCACCGGCTGGATCTGCTCTATCGCACTCGCGCCAAGAGGCCTCAGCGTTATCGGCCGCAAGACCTATGCTGCGATGTCATGCTGCTTCATCATTTTCGCGGCATTCAACCCGGTGCTCAATTCGTTCAACATCATTTTCGGTGGCGCGATGATGTTGGCCTGGATGCAGATTATCGCCCTTGAATCTCGTGCTGCCCGATCAGCCGAACGGATCAAATCGACAGGTTCATTGCCGGTTCAGGCGGGTGGCTGATAATCCGGAGTCAACGCTAACTCCATTGTCTGGGAGGGGAAAATGGCACGCACATTCGTTTTATTCCTGATAGTTTCGCTGACCAGCCTCGGCCTCGCTCTGGTGACTTCCGCCGCCAATGCCCAGACTGCGACAGGCCAGCCAGTCTACGTCCTTGGCTCTGGCGACCAAATCAGCATCACCGTTTATGACGAGCCTTCACTCTCCGGCCAATTCCAGATCGATGGCACCGGCGCGCTATCCCTGCCGCTGATCGGGCAGGTGCAGGCGGGCGGTCTCACCGTGCCCCAGTTTGAGGAAGCGGTCGAAACAGCGTTCCTGGATGGATATCTCAACCACCCCCGGGTCAATGTTCAGGTTTTGAACTATCGCCCCTTCTATATTCTCGGCGAAGTTCAGACGGCCGGCGAATACCCCTACACGGACGGTCTGACGGTACTGAACGCCGTGGCGACAGCCGGTGGTTTCACCTATCGCGCCCGCCAGAACACCGTCCACATCAAGCGCGCCGGTGAACAGGAATTTCAGCAAGTTCGCCTTTCCGCTTCAACCCTCGTACATCCCGGTGATACGATCCGGATAGCAGAACGTTTCTTCTAGGCGAGCGGGGCGGAGTCGTCCAAATGTCGCGTCGCGTACCAACATTGGCAGCCAGCCTGGTCTGGGCATCACCCCTGGTGGTGCCCCTGGCGTCTGTGCCCCTGTATGGTGGCGACACTCCCGCAGCCACGCTCGCGCTCTCCGGCATTGCCTTCCTCCTCGCAGCGCTGGCCGTGGTTTTCTCCCCTCAGCGGCCGATGCAGCTGCCGCTTGTCGGCGCTTTTTTCTACGTCGCCTTCATCGCCTTCGCCCGTTTCCAAGGGTGGCTGGCCTCGGGAGCTCACGAATATGCCGCCCTGGGTGCCTGCGGCGCCATCTGCCTGGTCGGATACCTCGCGGGTCACAACGGCCGACTGGTCGAACGGCTTTGGCTGTGGAGTCTCTGGGCGGGCGGCGCGTTGGCGATCGCGGCCTTCCTGGATTTCGCACTCGATCCCGAACTCAGTTTCGGTCGCGCCCGGCCCTATCATTCCGAGCGCCTGGCCGCTCCCTTCCTGTCGGCAAACACAGCGGCCACTTTCTATGGCATCATCGCGGTCATGAGCGCTGCCGAGTTGAGCCGGATCCTGTCGACCCCGACGGTGCATCCACTCAAGACGGTGGAACACATCGTTGTTCGCGGGCTATTCCCGACGACCTTCCTGCTGTTTTCCTTTTCCAATGTGATGCTGTCCGCATCCCGGGCCGGCCTCCTGGTCACAAGCTCAGCCTTGCTGGTCCTGGTGTTATGGGAGGTGTTTTCACGCTTGCGACGCGGCCGCCTGAGCCTCTCGTTAGCCAAGGTCGGAAGTTTCGGTGGCGTCCTGATCACCGTTGCCGGCGCGCTCTTCCTCGCCTCTGGAGAATTGCTGCAGGACCGCCTCGCTGGTGCGGGAGAGGATGACACACGGATTGTCCTGCTCCAGGCCTATTCGGGTGCGATTGAGCTGGAACCCGCCTTCGGGCACGGGCTGGGTAGCTTCACCTGGATCAATGACCTGATCGTTACTCCGGAGAATGTCGATCTGCTGCAGACCCAGGGCGCTGCGCACAATGTCTATCTCCAGTGGCTGATACAGGCCGGGCTCGTCGGTACAGTTCTGCTCGCTCTGATCGTGTTGCCCATCCTGCTGAGCATTTTCCTCGGACTTTCAAGGCGCAGGCGGCGTACCACCTATTTGCGTGCCGCGCTGTGCATCGTCCTGCTGGTCGGCGCCCACGGCATGGTCGACTATGCGTTGGAAATTCCGCTAGTCGCCTGGTGGCTTGCCTGGATTGTTGGCCTTGCTGCAGGGCTCTCGGTCAAGGAGGGTAATCGTGCAAGCTGATCGCCTCTTGAACCTGATTGCGCGCGCTGGACTGGCGCTTGGCCTGCTCGGCCTGGCTGCCTGGTCAGGTTTGGCATCCATAGAACGCGCCGATGGCGCAGCGATGGAAGACATGTCCGACACGGCGTTCCGGGTTCGCATGGCGGGCGGGTTGCCGGAAGGGGCCTCGGCCAGCTGGTATGCTGATGTGGGCGAGCGGGCACTGCGGGTGGACGGGTATGACCCGGATTTCGCGGTTCTGGCCTTTGAACGCTCCCTCAGGCTGGAAGACCGTGACGGAGAGAACTGGGCACGCCTGGCGTATGCCCGTCTTGTCGCAGGAGACAGCCCGGCCTCAGTCTCCACGGCTCTGGGGCGCTCCTATCAGCGTATGCCGATCGGACAGTGGCAGTTCCGTCGCTGGCGCCTGACCCTGGTCGAGGCAATCTGGCCGGAATTGCCCGTCAGCGTGCGTGCACAGGCGGCACTTGAGGCCGCACAACAGCCTGTTGGCTGGCTGGAAGACCACTCTCCGAGCGTGCTGACCGCGATGCAGGCCAACGACTAACACGTCAATCACACCAGCTTCCCGGTGCTATCTGCAGCCGTCCCTGACCTGTTGCCGTCAGCCCTCACCACAATGAGATCTGCACACTGGCAGCGAAGGAAGGGCGCGTCTTTCACTGACTCTGTTCGCCCTATTCTCGACCATCGCTCATTCGAAATGAGCCGCGCGAAAGCGACAGGGGGTGCGCACTCAATCTGGATAAAGCCAGCAGATCGATACGCTCACTCGGGTACATGACGAGGCCGCGGGTTTTCGGCAATCTCAATAATAGAATGATTTTCTGTTTTTGAGATTGTGCCGGTCGCCGCTCTGTGTGAACTTGCTCCCAATAATCGGATTGTGCCGGCGAGGCAGGAGCAAGCAGACATGAAACGACTTCTAATCACAGCTGCGATGGCGCTGGCTCTGGCCGCCTGTGGCAATTCGAGCCAGGAAGCGCGCGATGTTTCCCAGGCGGATGCGAGCTATCAGGACACCTTGCTGGAGCAGTTAATCGACGCCCAGCCCGGTGATATTATCGAGATTCCGGCCGGCGTTTACCACTTCACTTCCTCGCTGATGCTGACGGTGGATGGAGTAACCATTCGTGGCGCCGGCATGAATGAGACCATCCTCAACTTCCAGGGCCAGGTCTCCGGTGCTGAGGGGCTGCTGGTCACTGCCAATGACTTCACTCTCGAGAATCTCGCCATTGAAGACACATCGGGGGATGCGCTTAAGGTCAATGGTGGCACCAATGTCGTCATCCGTGGCGTGCGTGTGGAGTGGACCAATGGCTATTCCTCCGACAATGGGGCTTACGGAATCTATCCGGTTCAATCGGAAAACGTGTTGGTCGAGGACACCGTCGCGATCGGCGCCTCGGATGCCGGCATCTATGTTGGCCAGTCGCGCAATGTGACCGTGCGCAACAGCCGGGCGGAATTCAATGTCGCCGGGATCGAGATTGAAAATTGCATCGGCGCCGACGTGTACGGCAATACAGCAACCAACAATACCGGCGGCATCCTCGTCTTCAACATGCCCAACCTGCCTCAGCCCGGCTATCAAACGCGGGTGTATGACAACGACGTCTTCGAGAACAATACAGAGAATTTCGGCCATGCCGGAACACCGGTTGCAAGTGTTCCTGCCGGCACCGGTATCCTGGTGAATTCCAACGACCAGGTTGAGATCTTCAATAATCGGATCTCTGACAACAACACCGCGAACGTGATTATCTCCAGCCTGCACACGACCGGCTATGCAGATAGCGCGGTGCAGTCAGACTTCGATGCGTATCCGGAGGGGATCTGGATCCATGACAACACCTATTCCGGAGGAGGCACGTCCCCGGACGGCCTGGATCTGAACGCGCTCAAGATCATGATGTTCGGACTGACCGGTCGTCTGCCCGACGTGCTGTTCGACGGCTATATCGATGAAGACAAGTTTGTGGATGGCGTCATGCCGGCAGCGCTGCGCATCTGTGTGAGCGACGCCGTGGACGTGCTCAATGCAGACGCTCCGAACGGCTTTGGCGCGCCGGTGGTCGATACCGAGAATTATCGTTGTACGCTGGACCCGCTTCCCGCCAGCCATCTCAACTGGCTCGACTAGGACCGCGCCGTGACCGTCCAGCCCCGAGCTCTCGCCGTGTCCTTGCTGGCGCTGGTCCTGACCGCCTGTGGCGGCGCTGGCCAGCCGGAGGCGCGGTACATCGCGGAAGGCAATCCGCCATTGCTGTCTGATTGGGGACAGCTTGGTCTGTCAGAGGGCGATCTGGTACTGGGCGAAAACGTCATCGCCTACGATCTCAATGTCGGGCTTTTCACTGACTACGCACACAAGCTGCGCACCATCTGGATGCCCGATGGCACCACAGCACAATACCGCGAGGACGCGCCGCTGGACTTCCCGGTCGGCACGGTGATTAGCAAGACCTTCTACTATCCGCGCGTCGACGGTGCGCTTGACGACCGCGTCGCCCGCACTGAAGACACAAGCGCTGATTATCGTGACGGCCGCATTCGCATGGATCAGGTCCGCCTGATCGAGACACGAATTCTGGTACATCGCGATCGCGGCTGGGTGGCGCTGCCCTATCGCTGGAACGAGGCGCAGACAGAAGCACGCCTGCACCGGGTGGGCGCAGTGATTCCCATGACGCTGGTGGCCGATGAGGGCAGCGAGCAAGCCTTCAACTATGTCATGCCCAACACCAATCAGTGCGCAGGCTGCCATGCGCCGGATTCAAACTCCCGCGCGCTTTCGCCGATCGGACCGAAACCTCGCCATATCAATCGGGATTTCGCCTATTCGGACATGCCCCAGAACCAACTACTGCGCCTTGAAGCAGCGGGCTTCCTGACAGGTCTTCCCGAGCTGGACACGGTGCCGCAGAACGCAGCCTGGGGTGATGCTCATGCCAGCGTGGATGACCTGGCCCGAGCCTATCTGGATGTGAACTGCTCACACTGCCACAGCGATGTCGGGCCGGCTGACACCTCGGGACTTTTCCTGGAACCCGACACAGCCTTCGGGCCCAACCTGGGCGTCTGCAAACTTCCGATCGCCGCGGGCAGCGGGACAGGAAACCGTCCGTTCGATATCGTTCCCGGGGAGCCCGAAAACTCCATCCTTGTCTATCGCATCGACAATGTTGAACCTGACGAGATGATGCCCGAACTGGGCCGGTCCACCGTGCACACTGAAGGTCTTCAGCTGGTGGAACGCTGGATCTCGGAGATGACGGGGTCCTGTGAAAGCTAGACCAAGCTATTCCAGGTAATTGCCCAGATAACGCAACAACGCGACCAGAGTCTCGTTGAAGATGGCTTCCGCCTTCTTCTCGTTTTCTCGGTTTTCAAACATCAGGATCTCGGCCGCGGAATAGATCTCGACGGTCATGCGGGCGACCAGATCCGGGTCTCCACCGCTGAAGCCGTCTGCACCCTCACGCCAGCGACTGGCCAGCAGGTCGGCCAGACGCAGATTCCATTCCTCGCGCACCGAGCGCAGTTCATGGGTCGTCAACGTCAATCGCAGGACAGCACCATAGGACGGGTTCTCGTTCACCAGCCGACGCAGGCCGGAGATCATGCCGGTCAGACTGACCTGCCATTCTGTTTCCTCAGGGTCGTTCAACCGCTCGCTGATGATTTCATCGGTCGCCGACTTGAACTCTTCCAACAGGGTCTGATGGATGGAGTAGATATTTGGAAAGTACCGATACACGGAACTGACCGGAACCCCTGCCTCGCCGGCAACGACGCTGGTCGTGATCGAACCGGCCTCTCCGCGTTCAAGCAGCCGTTTGGTCGCAGCCACGATCTGGTGGATACGCTGTTGAGATCGTTTCTGTTGTGGCGTCGCCCGCCGTTGCAGGTTCACGCTTTCTACCGGAGCACGCTCGTTCACACTCAACCTCATTCCATCGCCGCAATCTGGCGGCGCGCTGTCTGCAAGACAAGTGTGACACAATCGCCCCGGATCGCGAGGATCAAGCCCATCCTCACATCGACAAAGCCAACATCAAGACGGGTCAAGCGGCTATGGCTGCGGCGCATGGCCGACGGAGGGCTCGTCTCAGCGGCTGGCCCAAATTGACTATTCCAGGCCCTTTCGGCCACAGGCTTTGCGGGTTAGCCTGCGAACATGTCCAGCTTTCAGACCATCGCCTTCCTGATTTACCCCGGCTTTCAACTGCTGGATCTCGCGGGTCCGGTGAGCGTATTTGCGGGTGCCAACCGAGCTCTGCGCCGAGAGGCTTACACGCTTCGCGTACTCGCCAACCAGACGGGTCCCGTCCCGAGCTCTGCCGGGCTCGATGTCGTTGCCGATGCGACTTACACAGCCACTCTGCCTGTCGGCCACACCTTGCTGGCGATAGGTGGCGAGGTGCCGCAGATCGACCTGGCGCTAACAGATGGCCGGCTCGTCGCCTGCGTGCAGGCATCCCTGCTTGGTGCCAGCCGCATTGGCTCGGTCTGCACGGGCGCTTTCATTCTGGCAGCGGCAGGCGCCCTCGACGGTCACCGCGTCACCACGCATTGGTGGGACAGCCAGAAACTTGCGACCCGGCATCCGAAGGTTACGGTCGATTCCGATGCGGTCTACCTTCAGAGCGGAAAAATCTGGACGTCGGCCGGTGTCACAGCAGGCATTGATCTTGCCCTGGCCCTCGTTGAACGGGATCATGGCCGGGACATCGCGCTGACGATCGCCCGCCACCTGGTCGTTCCCCGCATTCGGTCAGGGGGGCAATCGCAATTCTCGACAGAGCTGGATTTACAGACGCGTGCCGACACGCGCCTGGGCAAGCTTTGCGAGGCTATTCGCCAGTCTCCGGCCGGCTCCTGGTCTGTCGAGCGCATGAGTGAAACCACTGGAATCTCCCGCCGCACACTCTCACGCCTTTGCCGTGAGGAACTGGATATGACCCCCGCAGGACTGGTCGAACGCATCCGTCTCGATGCCGCGCGCCGGGCACTGGTGGAAACAGACCATCCCGTCACCCTGATTGCCGACACAGCCGGGTTTGGCTCCTGCCAGCGCCTCGACCGTGCATTTGCCCGCCAGGTTGGCGTCAGCCCTGTCCGCTTTCGCGAGCGATTTCGTTCCCCCTATTCCGGAGTCCCGTCATGACTGCACACTTCCGCATCGGCTTTGTCCTGTTTGACAATCTGACCCAGCTGGATTTCACAGGCCCGCTCCAGGTATTGCATCGCATTCCCGGTGCCGAAGTCCATCTGGTCGCCAAGAGCCTGGATCCGGTTCAGACCGATTGCGGCCCGTTCATCATGCCCTCAATCAGCATGGGGGATTGTCCGGATCTCGACCTGATCTGCATCCCCGGTGGTTTTGGCATTGATGACGCCATGCGCGACCGTGACATCATTGAGTTTGTCCGCCGCCAGGCCGCGCACGCGCAATACGTCACGTCGGTGTGCACCGGGGCCTTTATTCTCGGTGCGGCAGGATTGCTGCAGGGCAAACGCGCCACCACGCATTGGAGCTATCACGATGCGCTGGCGCGGGTCGGCGCCGTGCCAACCAAAGGCCGTGTTGTGCGCGACGGGAATACGTTTACCGGTGGGGGCGTTACCGCAGGTATTGATTTCGCCCTGACTATCGTGCGCGAGATTGCCGGTGAAAGTGTCGCCCAGGCTATCCAGCTGGGCCTTGAATATGATCCCCATCCACCCGTCGATGCGGGCTCGCCTCACAAGGCACCGGCCGCAATCGTAAAGCTGGTCAATCGCCGTTTTGAACCGCGGCTTGAAGCGTTCGACACGGCCTTGAAAGAAGCGCTCGCGCAAGGCTAAATTCAGCGCGCATCCGGTGGCAACAAGGTCCATCGGGCCAGTCTGCGAATCTGGTCGGAGGCATCGAGTACCGTGTCGGCTACCTCTGCTTCCACCACCCGTCGCGTTACAAGCAACTCATAATCCAATATATACCGCGTACCGTCCCGGGCTTGTTCCAAAGAGAAGCTCAGCCCGTCTGCATCCAAAACACGCGGCGCCGGCTCAAGCGTCCAATCGGCCATTTCGTCTGGCAAATGCAAAATCACCCTGGCCCTTTGTCTGTGAGGGGCACCGAGGCTCAGGGGAAAGACCCGATCACGCTCCGCTCGTATCTGGGTGGGGGCTCGCAGCCGGGCCAAACCAGCAATCCGTTGCCGGGACCCGTCTTCATGCTCACTCAGCACATTGTCGACCTCGAAGGTCATAGACCACCGCACCAGGTTGGCCTCGCGGTCATCCTCCACGATCAACCCAGAACTCGGCGTCACGGCGCCGTAGCGCGTGCTGTAAAAATCGCGAAGTTGTTCCTCAAGGTCGGCCCGGCCGGATTGGGACAAGTTTGCACGCAACTGATCCGCGCCATCGCCGCGCCCAACAAACTCGAGATTAAAAACAGCGTTGCCAGCGACAGACTGTACAACCAGTTCCTCGCTCGAAAAGATCAGTGGTTCGTCGGTATCGGGCGCCTGCATGCGGACCAGAGCAAAACCGTTGTCGCCGACTGGAAGCGCATGGCCGAAGTCGGGTTGGGTGAGAACCTGGAGATCCCCCCCCTGCTCACGTTTGGTCCCATCAAGCCAATAGGCATTACCATCGATGAAGGCGCGAACGATAACATGGTTGAAAGCCAGGTGGGATGGCAAAGCCTCCAACAATCCGTGCCCGCGCGTCGTATGCACAAGAACAGCCTCGGCCTCGATCCCCAACGCATCCAGCAGACTGATGAGCAAGACGGTCTTCGCTTTGCAATCGCCATAGCGGCGCTCGAGCGTATCATCGGGGCTTGCCGGAACATATCCACCGGCACCGAAACTGATCGCCAGGTAACGAACCTCGTCCTGGACGAAACGCAAAGCGGCGATCAGCTGAGCATCATGCGTCTCATGTTGCGCCCGGATCCGCTCGGCAATCTCAATGACCGACGCGGAGAGCTGAGGCTCGTAGTAGGGCTCCGACCAACGTGAGACCTCATACCAGTTCTGATAGTCCGTAACTTGAAGGGTTGGAAGTTGACGCACCCAAGTCGGGCTGCCCCGCTCGCCAGGAAATGGCGGGGTGGCAACGGGTCCGAAGCTGATGCTCTGGTTCCCTTCTCGAATGCCAAAGGCCGGCTGCTCAACCGGGTCAGGACCGAGAAGCTGGTGCGAGACAGGCGCGTGCTCTGACCAGCTGCTGCGGATAAACATACGCTCGACCGGGGCCCCGAAGCCGATGGAGAATGAACGGCTATCATTGTCCCTGACCGCAGGGTTTCGGCCAGTAACCGTGTAGGAATACTCGACCCGATCACCGATCCGGATATCGCTGAAGCGCACAATTGCCGTGGCTCGACCATCAAACATCCGCCGCTCCAACTGCGTCTCGCGGCGCGCAAACTCGATTGTCGTCGTAGAGGTTCGGTCTTCGACCACTCCGTCGCGCTCAACCGAAAGGCTGTGAAACTCCAGCGTTTCATAGGCCGGGTTGAACACCAGATTGACATTCGCAGTTCGGTCTATGCCCGCCGTGCTGACAGGTTCGGAGATCATGCGCACATAACGTCGCGGGTCCATGTCCAGCACATCGTGCTCAACCTGGTAAAGCACATAGCGTACGCCGTTTTCGGCTTCATACATCTCCTCGCCACGCGGTACGGCGTCCAGTCGGGAAACGAAGTCCGGCGCCGGCGAGAAGGTTGCGGCTTGCGGCAGCTCACCGATAGCGGTCACGCTCGTTATAGGGCGCTCGACCTGCGCTGGCCGCGCGGCAGGGGCGGCGGCGCTCCGCGGTCCGTGTTCGGAGAGCCAGTGCTGGCCGATATAGAGCCACGAAGCAAGTAACAGCACGAGTAACAAAAGTACGCGAATATTGGCAGCAGACACCCTATCCCCCATGAGTTGCTGCAACTGTGAGCGCAACCCACATAATAATCAATCCCACAACAAAAATTTCCGGAGCGTCCTCGCTAGTCCTCGCCTGCGCGCATGACACGATCGGCTGCGGCTCGCGCGAATTTCAATGTGATCGCCTTGCGGCGGGCTGCCGAGAGTTTTTCCTGCGGGCTTTCCCGGACGATAGCCCCGCCAAATCCGTCCGCGATCACCAACCCGCAGTGCGGTGGGATCAGCGCGTGCGGGAAGCGCTGAGAGACGGCGAAATAGAAGCTGTCGCAATATTCCGAGTAGTCCGTCCACTTGTTGTCGGCGCGAAAATCGGCCACGCCTGATTTGACCTCGATTATGGTGACTTCGCCCTTTCGCCCCACACAAAACAGATCGGCCCGGCGCCCATCCGGCAAGATGAATTCCGGGATCGCGCTATAACCCAATTGCCAGAACAAGCGCGCCGCGCCCCGGGCCAGAGCCTGGGCGTCATCAATATCAGGATTGGAGGCGGATGCGACATCATTGAGATCCATACACCCACTATGTTCCGGCTTTGTTCACAAGACAAGCCTGCTCTTGGATCCCGGATCAATCATGCCTATGTGAGTCTTATGTATCCGCACCAAGTATCCGACCCCCGCGCCATCAGCCTCGCTGACTTCGAATCCATGGCCCAGAAGGCCTATGACGCCCTGCCGGAGATCTTCCGTCAGAATTCGCAGGATATCGCCATCTTCATTTCCGATTTCGCGGAGCAGGAGGTGCTGGACCATTTCGGCATGGATGACCCTTACCAGTTATCGGGTCTTTATCAGGGCATCGACCTTGGGCAGAAATCAATCGGCTGGGCCCAACCCTTCCCGGATCGCATCTTTCTCTACCGCCTGCCCATCCTGGCAGAATGGGTGCAAAGAGGTAATGAGCGGCTCGATCACCTGATCCAACATGTCCTGATACACGAAATTGGCCACCATTTCGGACTCTCGGACGAGGATATGCACGCGATCGAGGCCCGATCGCATTAACCCTCCATTAAGGACTCAACCCACCATGCCTGCCACCCAGGCCGGAACCGCCTGTGTGGCAAGACCTTTCCGAACTTCATCAAACACCGGTGAGGTGTCGGTTTCATCCAGATTGATCTCCAGACAATGGGCGCCGCTCTGTTTGGCAAGCTGGCTGAAACCCGCAGCCGGATAGACTGTTCCTGAGGTTCCGATAGCGACAAACAGGTCGCAACGCTCCAGCTGATCGTAGATCAGCTCCATCTGCATCGGCATTTCCCCGAACCAGACAATATGGGGGCGCAGGCCCCCGGCCTCGCGGCAATTCAGGCAGGGCAGGTCCGTGGTGATGGCGTCGAATGCGTCATGCACTTCATCGCAACGATCACAGCGCATCTTGTTCAGCTCGCCATGCATGTGCACCACGCGCTCCGAACCGGCCTGCTCGTGCAAGTCATCCACATTCTGGGTGACCAGCAGAAACTCGCCGCCACGCGCCAACCAGGCCTTTTCAAGGTCGGCCAGCGCCTGGTGCGCCGCGTTAGGCCGAGCAGCCTTCAAACCGGCCCGGCGGGCGTTGTAGAACTCATGCACACGCTCAGGCGTCGCGGCGAACGCCTGAGGTGTTGCCAGCTCTCTCCAGTCGAACCTGGCCCACAGACCGTCGGTGTCACGAAACGTGCCGAGACCGGACTCCGCAGAAATACCGGACCCTGTGAGGATGAATATCGATTGGGTCATGGCCCGATTGGTCCGTGCATCGGCTGTCGGGTCAAGCCAACTCAAACACAAAAAACCCGCTGACCGGAGCCAGCGGGTTTTGTCATCACTCGACGCAGAAGATGTTTATTTCTTCTTCTTCGGAGCGCGCTTTTCGATGTCGTGGCCAGTCGTACGCTCGGCGATACGCGCGGACTTGCCGCGGCGATCACGCAGATAGTAGAGCTTGGCGCGACGTACCTTGCCGCGACGCTTGATTTCGATCTGCTCGACCAGCGGTGAGTAGACAGGGAACACACGCTCGACACCTTCACCGAAGGAGATCTTGCGAACTGTGTAGCTCTCGTTCACGCCACCGCCGTTTTTCGCGATGCATACGCCTTCGAATACCTGGATACGCTCGCGGCTGCCCTCTTTAATGCGGACGTGTACGCGCAGGGTATCACCAGCGTCGAACTTCGGCAGTTCCTTGTCACCCAGGACGCGGGCGGCTTCTTCTTGTTCCAGCTGCTCGATCATGTTCATCGTGCATTCTCCTTGCGTCCCTTGAACCTTTTGTACAGGTCCGGCCGACGCGCCTTCGTAATCTCTTCCGACTGTTCCCGACGCCAGGCCTCTATCCGACCATGGTGCCCCGAGAGCAGCACTTTCGGGATCTCCCTGTCCTCCCAAACCCGCGGACGGGTGTAGTGAGGATATTCGAGGAGATCACCCTCGAAACTTTCATCCTCGGCCGATGCGGGGTCGCCGAGTACGCCGGGGAGAAGTCTCACACACGCTTCAATCAGAAGCTGCGCGGGTGCCTCGCCCCCGGCCAGTACGGCATCGCCAACACTGACCTCTTCCATTTCGCGAGCCTCGATGACCCGCTCGTCCAGGCCTTCGAAACGTCCGCAAAACACTATAACACCCGGACCGTCCGCCCATTCCCGAACCCGGGCCTGGGTGAGCGGCTTTCCCCGCGGTGTCAAATAGATCAACGGCCGTTTCTCACCTTGCCAGCGAGACTGTACCGTATCGATCGCTTCCGCTGCGACATCCGGCCTGAGCACCATACCAGCGCCTCCGCCGGCCGGGGTGTCGTCCACGGAGCGGTGCTTATGACGGGAAAAATCCCGGATGTCCACAGTTTCTAGCGCCCACAGCCCATGATTCGCAGCTGTCTGAATAATTGATACACCCAGGGGTCCCGGAAAGGCGTCCGGGAAGAGGGTAAGAACCGATGCGGTCCAGGGATTTTGCGGCGCTTGATCAGTCATGGCGCGCGGGTTTAGCAGGGATGGAGGCGGTTGGGAATGAGGGGAAACGCCAAGGTCACGTGCCGCTGTGCGACAACTTTCACTCTGGTTCTTCCCCCGGCCTTGTGCCGGGGCCCGGCATCAGATGGCGATTGACCTCATAATAATGTCAGACCCCGGAATTCGCTGCGCTCCTCCGGGGGAAGTTGAAACCCCAACACAATACAAATTAAAATTGCCAAATGGCCTTGGAACACCCGGAAGCCGTTTACATCATGGCAAGCCGCCCGCGTGGCGCGCTTTACACAGGGCGCACGAAGGACCTGGTCTATCGAACATGGCAGCATAGAAACTGCCTCCTCCCTGGCCATACGCAGCGCTACAGGATCACCAAGCTGGTCTATTTCGAATGGCATGATGGGTGGGAAGCCGCCTGGCGACGAGAGCAACAGATCAAACGCTATCGGCGAGCGTGGAAGTTCAACCTGGTTGAGGACGGAAACCCGGGCTGGAAGGATTTGTGGTTCGAAATTACCGACAATAACGAAGTTTCATTTCCGCCGATCGCCTAACGCGATTTTCTCCCGGGCTTGTCCCGGGATCCGGCATGCGGATGAGAACCTAACACCGCAACCCGGTATCCTCTTTATTGGTTGTCGCCCAGACATTATCGCGCCGATCAAAGTCGTAGCGATATTGGCCGCAACCATAGCCCCAATCCGAGATGATGGTCAGTTCCAGCTGGACGCTGTCTGCGACACGGTTATTCGACTCCTAAACCACCTCTGCCAGAGCGAATGGCGCACGGTTGTCGGCTCGCCAATACAAGCGCGCATTCCAGCTAAACCGATCCGGGGCCGTTCGAGCAGGAGCCCCGGCGAGATAATCCGGGATCTTGGACAGCTGCCGCAGGTCACCGGCACTATCCCCCCACTGGCAGCGACGCGCAGGGTCAATAACGAAGGCGACAGGGCCCGTCCAAAGACGCTCAAACGCCAGGTCGGTGGGCATATCTTCCGACGTCCAG
This sequence comes from Maricaulis sp., assembly GCA_965657935.1. GTDB lineage: Bacteria > Pseudomonadota > Alphaproteobacteria > Caulobacterales > Maricaulaceae > Maricaulis. The sequence continues at coordinate 26,166 of CBFHQE010000022.1, forward strand.
CCGTCCGGCGGCAGGACAGTAGAATCGGAAGGCGGTGTGGCGATTGGCCCGTAGAGATCGCCTTCAGCTCGCGCATGTTCGACGGCTAGCTGAACAATCTCGCAATACTGGGGGTGGTCCTGAACCAGGTCGAACATCCGGCCTCCCTTGCAGTCGCCGAACTCACTCCCAGACCTCTCGCTGGGCCACAACTCTACTATGCGGTCGTTCTGCAAGGCATGCCGGACCCCCGAACAAGTCGGGGGAAACTAGGGAGGCGATGCGGGGATAGACGAACAGACCAGTGAGGGGTTACTCGCCAGACGCTTCATCCCGCTCCTGGTCGCCCTCGACCTCTTCCAGAGGTGCGATCGTCACCAGACGATCCGCGATAGAGACATGCGGTACCTGCTCCGCGGTGAAGGGGATCATCCATGCGCCCGTGCGGTCGGGTGTATCGACGATTTCCAGCAGGTCACCGCCACCGAAATCGTGGATTGCCTTGATGCGCCCCATAGGCGATCCGTCCAGTGACTGGACTTTCAGGCCGATAAGGTCGGAGTGGTAGAATTCATCCTCTTCGAGTACCGGCAGGGCTTCTCGCCGCACGAAGAGTTTGGTGCCACGGGCGGACTGGGCCTGTTCCCGTGTCATCGGCTCCTTGAAGGCGACAACAAAGGCATCCTTGGCCAAACGCCAGCGCTTGGGCGTGAACAGGACCTTGCCGGTCCCGTTCAGGAAGGGCCCATAGCCAAACGCTGCCTCCGGCTCTCCGGTGAAGCTTTTCACCTTGCATTCGCCCCGCACACCATGCGCACCGGCAATGGCAGCGACGAAAACGAGATCATCGGCAGGTCTGGCCATAAGGAACCCTCGTCACATCACCCCTGCCGGGGCAGGGATGATGATTTAATGGCCTGAATTACTCAGACTTTTCTTCGGCAGCTTCTTCTGCCGGAGCTTCTTCGGCCGGAGCTTCCGCAGCAGCGGCTGCAGCTTCAGCTGCAGCAGCCTTGGCTTCTTCTTCAGCAGCCTTGCGCTCGGCTTCCTTCTCGGCCTTCTCGGCGATACGTTCCTGAGCCTTCACGCCCGGCTTGGCCTTGTTAGGGTTGTTGGAAGCTTCCCAGGTCCAGACGCCAGCGTCGATCTGGCTGATGAAACGGCCAACACG
>CBFHQE010000023.1:0-10402 GCA_965657935.1 Maricaulis sp.
GATTGCTCATTTCAAGGGCGAAGGCGCGTTGTTGCTCCAGGGCCCCGCGGCGAATTTGGGCGCGGTCGCGCTGGACATCGGCGAGGTCACGTTCAATCTCATCGAAGGCGCGTACGGTTTCACGTTGGGCGCGGGCCAGTTCGCGCTGCTCTTCACGCAGTTCACGGCTCACATCGCTGCCATTGCGCTCCGCCTCACGAATAGCGCGATCAATCTCGCGTTCGCGTTGGGCAAGGTCGCGCATGGCCGCACGGACGACATGCTGGACCTGCTGACGCTCCATTTGCTGGGCCTGGTCCTCGTGCAGCGATCCGAGCTGGTTGAGCAGCTCGACACGAATGCCGCCGACCGCCTCCAATTCCTGTAAAAGTGCTTCTGTTTCGTCCCGTCCCTCTCGGGAAAGCACTCGGAAATTGTAAGTGTATCCGACATTTCTGCGGGCTTCGGAATCGCACGGCGGCAGAGCGACGCCGCGGCCGATCTGGGTTTCTTCATTGCCGCAGGCACCAGCCAAAGCACTTTTGGTCAAGCCCCGGGGGTCGACAATAACGGCAGAGGAAAAATCAACCCCGGACAACTCTGCTTCACGGAAATCGACCTGGTGGAGCACAGCACCTTCGAAACTGGCATCGGTCAGGTCAGCATCGCGGAAATCAATCTGTTCGCCGACGACATGGCTGAAATTGGCGTCACGCAACTGGGCATCGCGGAAAACGGTACCATTGAGAGTGGCGCGCAGGAAATTGACCTGTTGCAGCTCGCTGTCGATGAAACGCGTATTGGTGAGTTCGCTGCCGATGAAGGTCACAAAGACCAGCTCGCCTTCGGAGAAATTGGTTCGTGTAAGATCCGTGTCCGAAAAATTCACACGTTCGACGCGCGCATTGTTCAGGTCGACATGCGACAGATCCGAATGGAGAAAAGTGACACCGCGCAGCTGTGTCTCATCCATGTCGGCGTGGGAAAAATCGGTGTGAGCGAAACGCGATTCCATGAAACTGGAACCGACGAGCTCGGAATTGCGGAAACTGGAGCCGGCAAACTCGGCGCCAATAAATGTCGCGCCGGACAGGTTCTTGTCGGAAAAGTCGCAGTCTTCGCATTCACCGCCGATCGCCAGACCGCGGCGCGGCTGGTCTCGTTCGCCTGCCAGTGCAGGTGATCCGACCAGTATGCTGCCGCTCAGGAGCAGAGCGCTGAACAAATGCAAAGATTTCATACTAACCGGATAGGACAGGAGACACCCGAAATCGACTTAAAAGCCAGTAATATCGGGTATTAGAATACAACTAGCAGTTCGGGACACTCAAGCCTGCAGGAAGTTGAGTTGCCAGATCTCCGCACGCCTGGTTGAGCTGAGACTGTGTCAGTCCGTGAGCCGTTTCCATTTCTGCGCCGGACAGGTTCGCGCCGGCCAGATTGGCGCCGGCCAGGTCCGCGCCGCCCAGATAAGCGCCCACCAATACGGTCTGCTGCAAATTGGTATTGCGGAAATTGGCACCGGTGAAACGTGCGCCGAACAGATTTGCGACACTCATATCGGCACCGTTGAAATTCGCAGCGTTCATCGTCGCCAGAGAGAGATTGGCCTGACGCAGGCGAGCACCGGCCAGATTGACCCCGGGCAGGTCGCGATAGGCGAGATTGGCCTGGAAGAGGTTGCAGCCCACACAGTCCTGGCCCGCCTGAACGCGCGCGATCTCGCCGGCGTTTTGTGCGAACGCTGGCGTGAGACCGATCAGGGTCATGAAAATGGCTGCGATAAACCGTGTCATACTGGGCCGCTCCGCTTGGATCTAGGCTCGCTGTGCAAACCCCGCGCCGACAGGCTAGCTCGTCCAGTTACAGGCATCACAACGCGAGCCATTGCCCTCGCTGACCAGTGTGAAATGTCCGCATTCCGGGCAAGGGTCTCCAAGATAGGCAGGGACTTCGGTGACGGGGCCGGTTGTCGCCATGGAGCTGGTGGACGTGTGTTCGATCTGGACGATTTCGTCCTGCACGAGATCTTCCCCATCATTGGCGTTTGCCGCCTTTTTGTTAGCCCCGGCAAACATCAGGATGTTGTCTGGTACCTGGCCCCGCGAGAAGCCCCGGGATATGAAGCGCGACGCGTCTTCCTGCAGAAGCTTTTCCTGCTCAACGCCTTGTCCCAGCCCACCAGGATCGGCCTTGTCCGGAGAGATCTCCGCCAGGTCATCACGGCCGAGATAAGATACGCCCAGCTCACGGAACAGGTAGTCCAGGATCGAGGTTGCTTGCTGGATTGAGTCATTGCCCTCGACTGCACCAGCTGGCTCGAAACGTGTGAACACAAAGGCGTCCACATATTCTTCCAGGGGGACGCCGTATTGCAGGCCGATGGAGATCGCGATGGCGAAATTATTCATCAGCGAGCGGAAAGCTGCGCCTTCCTTGTGCATGTCGATGAAGATCTCGCCCAGCTCGCCGTCATCGAATTCGCCAGTATGAAGATAGACCTTGTGGCCGCCGACGGTGGCCTTCTGGATATAGCCCTTGCGACGATCGGGAAGTTTCCGGCGTGCAGCCGGTTTCTCAATGACGCGTTCGACCTCCACAGTGCGCTCGATAATGCGTTCCTTGGGCGGTTCGGCGGTGTAGTCACCCTTGTCGAAATCAATGGCCGGAAGCATGTCGAACAAGCCCGATCCGGTGCGCCGCATTGCGACCTGGCGCAGACCGACTTTCAGGGCGAGGTCAAAGAGGTCCGCGACATCGTCAATTGTTGCTTCGGCATCCAGCGCGAGCCGGATATCGCAGACACCGGACATCTGGCTTTCCAGGGCAGCGGCCATGGCGAGCTGAGCGCGATTGGAGGGTTGTTCAAACACCCGGCGTTGCTCTGGACTGAGGGAGGGCGCGTCATCGAGCTGGCCGGAACCGTGGGCATAACGGTCCGCGATGGCAACATCGCTATCGGAGTAACCCGCTGCTGCGCAGAGGGACTGGCCCTGTTCGGCAATGACGTCATGCGGCAAGCGCAGAATATCGCGACAGACGCGGTCGCCGAGTGTCCAGCGGTTAAAGGCAAAGCGTATGGACGCGCCTTCGCCGATGCTGTCATCCATGCGTTCGAGCGCCTCGATGGGCACGCCCTTGAGCATCAGATCTTCGAAGGAAACACCCGGCGCGCCCTTGAAAGTGCCATGTCCGGCGGCGTGATCCTCGGCTTTCTCGACCTGGCTGGCATTGAGGCCCAGCGCGAGCAGGCCGGCACGGGCGCAATCGCGCAGCACGCTGCCTCCGGTCTCACCCATGTCGGTCGTGATCGCGTTGATGACATGGCTCGGACCATGCGCATCGGCCTCGATCATCGGGGCGAGTTCGGCGGGAACGGGCAGGGAAGAGAGCAGGACACCGGGGCGTGATAACGCTGCTCGGGCCTCGAAACGCGTTGGCAGTTCGCGCAAGCCGCTGGTCAGGCCTTGCAGTGCGTCCGGCAATTCGTCGAGCTCGAAACGGATATCGGCACCGAGAGCCGGGGCCATGGCGCCGGTCTGGGCACAGGCCTGGCGCATGCATCCCGTTATCAAACGGGTGATGCCGGCGGCGGTCTTGCGGCCAAGCTCGCTGTCATAGGCGATGCCGCAACTCATCAATACAGCCGCCATCCCGCTCATGGAGAGCGTGCCGGCAACCTGGGCTTCCTTGGAGGCGCTGACGCCTAGCGCAGTTGTCCAGGCGAATACGGTATCGGCGAGAAGGTCTGTTCGCAGACCGGTTTCGTCGATAAAGGCCGGCAGGTTGAGATAGATGGTGGAGCCGGTTTCGAGCGGGCTTTCGTGAAAGCTCAACTGTGGCGCGCCAAAGCTCCAGATCGTGCGGGCGATGGTGTTGCGGAAGCCGCGTGCACGAACGCTGCCGCCCTGGCGGCCGAAGCTCCAGGAGCTGTCATTCTCGAGGGCCTCTGAAAGGCTGGGCGCGACGTCCAGGGTGCAGGGGCCCGGTCTTTCCAGTTCGGGCGCAAGACCCGCGAGTGTGTCGTCGTCAGCGCCTTGCTGGGCGAGGGCGAGAGCACGTTCAACGGCCTCCTCCGGCACTCCGTCACGCAGGGCTTGTCGCATGGACCGAGCGAGCGCCGCGTTCTGGCGAGGATCAAAACGTTCGGTTTCGCCGGAGCAGCGACGACAGGCTTCGCCGATCGCGCTGAGGCGGTCTTTCATGACCCTCGCGCCCACATCAAGGACGCTAGAGCGAAGCTCGCCCTGAGCGACCTCGCGCAGGCGTTCCGGCGCGTCTTCTGCGCTGGCACTGATACGCTCGGTCCTGAGCGCCGGTGCCGACTCGGGAATGGAGTCCCCATAAGCCCAGTCCGCGCCGCCATGGCGCCAGAGGTCTGCCTCGGGCACAACGAAACGGCCGAGAATACTCAGAGCCAGCGTATCGCGCAGACTGTTGGCGGCAGCGCTGTCCTCGATCAACCCCGCTCTGGCGATGGCCCAGGTGAGTGAGCCGGACAGGCGATCAATCGCCGGCTCAATACCGTTTTCGACTTCCCTGTCCTTGCCAACGGCGACCTGCGCGACCAGTCCGGCATAGGCTTTCATCCCTGGCTTGGTTCGGGTCCTGGTTGGTCTTGGAGTGTCCAGCAGGTCACAAAGGGCCCGGGCGGCCGCGTCATTCCAGCGAGCCGGCAGGCGCATGCTCCGCGTCTTCGACGGAACATCGCTGTCCGGATCGAAATCCAGCGCGATTTCACGCGCCTCTATTTTTGCGGCTTCAGGGGCTGATTTCAGCCATTCCTTAAAGCTTTCAAGCATATTCATCTGACCACCCTCGCGCTCCCGAATCGGTCGGGAATTGCACGACTCTATCAAGCTCGGTGAGTCGTCTGAAGCCTGCGGTTAAGAAGACTGGACCCGGAGGCGCGGGAAGGGCATATACGGGCTAACTGTTAGGACCGACTCGGAGCCGCCCAATGCTCGGATTTATCTCCAAGATCTTTGTCTGGTGGAAAGACGCCACGCCGGGCACGCTGCTGACCATTTCGTCACGCGGCGGCAAGCTGGTGGGCAAAGACGAGTTCGGAAACAGGTATTTCGAGGAAAAGGGCGTGACCGGTCCAGACGGAAATAAGCGTCGCTGGGTCATCTATAATGGCTATGCCGATGCCTCTCGCGTGCCGACCGACTGGCATGGCTGGATGCACCACACGTTCGAACATCCGCCGACCGAAGCTCCGCTCAAGCGCCAGGACTGGGAAAAGGATCATCACCCGAACCTGACCGGCACTGTGCATGCCTATCGCCCGGCGGGCTCTCTCGCTCGCGCTGAAGATCGCCAGGCCGCGTCTGGCGACTACGAGGCCTGGAAGCCGGAATAAGTTGGATCGCCTGTCAGGTGTAAGGCCTCGACAGCGCCACAATCACTGGACAGCTTGGTGTCATGATGCGTTTTTCGACCGGAATTCTCGCCGCCTCGCTGCTGTCTTCAGTTTCGCTGGCACAAGACCCATCAGACCTTTTGCGGGCTGATGACCCCAATGCGCCTGATCCGGAAGCGGAACAGATCGATCCACGCCTGCTCGGCGATTTTGAATTGTCCAGCGAGCCGGGTGATGTCGTTGTCCTGCGCGGCCTCGACAAGGTCACGGCGCGTACACGCGATTTCGAGATTGCGATTGGTGACAGTTATGACTTTGGTCCGCTGGTGGTGACGGCGCAGTATTGTCGCCGACGTCCACCGGAAGAAACGCCGGAAACCTATGCCTTCCTGCAGATCCAGGACCGCCGCACGGATGGTTTTGGTGTGGACACAGAAGGTGAGACGATCTTCTCCGGCTGGATGTTCGGTTCACGTCCCGCACAGAACCCGCTGGAACACCCCGTCTACGACGTCTGGGTGCTCGATTGCAGAACGTCGGATACGGATGTGTCCGCTGGCATCGAATAGAACTCGCCCACACCTTCCAGCGCTTCCGCCAGCCGCTCGTGATACTGCTCGCGGGTGATGGTCACCACGCCAAGCGTTTCCAGATGTTCAGTGGTGAATTGCGTGTCCAGCAGCGTGTATCCGCCTGCTTTCAGGCGCGCGACCAGATAGACCAGGGCGATCTTTGAGGCGTCCGTGGCACGGCTGAACATGCTCTCGCCGAAAAAGGCGCGTCCCAGGGAAACGCCATAAAGTCCGCCGACCAACTCATCACCCTGCCAGGCTTCGATGGAGTGGGCATAGCCATCCCGTCTCAGCTCTGAATAGAGGCCGAAAATCCCGTCATTGATCCAGGTTTCCTCACGCCCGGGCGCCGGTGCCGCACAGGCGTCGACGACACGCTGGAAGGCGGTGTCAAAGGTGATGCGATAGGGTTCCTGCCGGATCTTGCGTTTGAGGCGTTTGGAAACGTGCAGCCCGTCCAGGGGCAGTACGCCGCGTTCATCGGGATCAAGCAGATAGATGCGCGGGTCATCACGCGAGTCCGCCATCGGGAAGACACCGCGCGCATAACAGTCGAGCAATTCGGCTGTGCCGAAGACCCGCATCTCATCCTTTCCGGTGTCTGCTACCGGCCCGCCAGCCAGTCTTCCAGCCAGCGAATATGGTAGTCGCCATTCACAAATTCAGCCTCTTCCAGCAAGTCCAGGAAGAGCGGAGTTGTGGTTTCAACGCCACCGACAACCATCTCCTCAAGCGAACGACGAAGACGCAACAGGGCTTCTTCGCGCGTGCGCCCGTGGACGATCAGCTTGCCGATCAGGCTGTCATAATAGGGCGGAATGGAGTAGCCGGCATACAGGGCGCTATCCAGGCGAACACCCAGACCACCCGGCGCATGGAACTCCGTGACCTTGCCCGGAGACGGCGCAAAGGTTTTCGCGTTCTCCGCATTGATCCGGCATTCGATCGCCCATCCGCGGAACTTGATGTCTTCCTGCGTGGTTTCGAGCGGTGCTCCATCGGCAACCCGGATCTGCTCGCGAACCAGGTCGATGCCGGTGATCATTTCAGTGACCGGATGCTCCACCTGCAGGCGGGTATTCATCTCGATGAAGTAGAACTCGCCGTTCTCCCAAAGGAACTCAATCGTGCCGACGCCGCGATAGCCAATGGCGCCAATCGCCTTGGACACGGTTTCGCCGATCTTGGCGCGGTCTTCCGCGTTGAGTGCGGGTGAAGGGGCTTCCTCGAGGATTTTCTGGTGACGGCGCTGGAGTGAACAATCGCGTTCGCCCAGGTGTATGACATTGCCATGCGTATCGGCGAGGATCTGGATCTCGATGTGACGCGGGCGACCGAGATATTTCTCGATATAGACGGTGCCGTCGCCAAAGGCCGCCGCCGCTTCGGTCGATGCCGTCTCCATGGCCTCTTTGAGGTCAGCAGCGGTTTCCGCGACTTTCATACCGCGACCGCCGCCACCGGATGCGGCCTTGATAAGGACCGGATATCCGATTTCCTCGGCAATCGGAATGGCCTCTTCATAGGAGCCAACGCCGCCTTCGGAACCGGGAACAACCGGGATGCCCGCGTCCATTACGGTCTGTTTGGCGGTGATCTTGTCACCCATAATCCGGATGTGATCAGCGGTTGGGCCGATGAAGGTGAAGCCGTGCGCCTCCACGATCTCGGCGAAACGCGCATTCTCGGACAGGAAGCCATATCCCGGATGGATCGCCTGGGCGCCGGTAACTTCGGCAGCCGTGATGATGGCAGGTACGTTGAGATAGCTCTTGCCAGCCGGCGGGGGCCCAACACACACGCTTTCATCAGCGAGGCGGACGTGCATCGCATCGGCATCGGCTTCGGAATGGATAGCCACCGTGCGGATGCCCATTTCGCGGCAGGCGCGGTGGACACGAAGAGCAATTTCGCCGCGATTGGCGATCAGAATTTTGTCAAACATGGGCGCGCTCGCTTATGGGGTGAGCGATTATATGAGGATGAAGAGCGGTTCGCCGTATTCGACCGGCTGGCCGTCTTCCACGAGAAGTTCCGCGATCTTGCCGGATTTCTCCGCCGTGATCGGGTTGAAGGTCTTCATGGCTTCCACCAGCAGGATGGTGTCGCCCTGTTTCACATTATCGCCGACCTTGACGAAATTCTCGCTGTCCGGATTCGGCTTGAGATACGCCGACCCGACCATCGGTGAGGTGACAACACCGGGGTGAGCAGACATGTCCGCCGTATCCTGAGCCGCAGGCGTTTCCGGCGGGCTCGCAGGTGCGACAGCCGGAGCAGCAGCAACAGCAGGCGCTGCAGCGACAGCGACAGGCGCTGCAACCGGCGCAGCTTGCAGTTGACGGGCAATACGAAGCTTGAGCTCACCGTGCTCCACTTCAATCTCGCTCAACTCGGTATCGCGCAGGATCTTGGCCAGATCGCGAACCAGACGCGTATTGATCGGGGCACCGGATTTGGAATCAGAACTCATTGGAATGGGCCTTTGATTTGTTGTCAGGTGTTCAGGCTTTGAACAGCGGCATCGATACCCAGCAAATAACTGGCCAGACCGAAACCGGTAATACTGCCTTTCGCAGCTGCAGCGATGAAGGACTGGTGTCGGAACTCTTCACGTGCTGCAGTTTGGGACAAGTGAACTTCGATGACGGCAGGTTCTATAGCGCGAACAGCGTCATGCAAAGCGATTGATGTATGTGTGTATGCACCGGGATTGATGACCACAGCACTGCCGTTGACGTTAGCGTCATGCAGCCAGTCGATCAGCTGACCCTCGTGATTGGATTGAAAGAAGGCTATGGAGTGCCCGGATTTGGCAGCGTGGGCCTCGCAGGACTCGCGAATCTGGTCCAGCGTAAGCGCGCCATAGATCTCCGGCTCGCGCGTGCCCAGCAAATTCAGGTTGGGCCCGTTGATGATGTAGATCGGTTTCGTCATGGCCTTGCAAATCAGCGTCGTGAAGTTCTACGACGTGTCTGAATGATGACACAAGCGAAGTGAGCGGTGACGTGATCGAATTGACGGTGAATGGCGAAACAAAATCCGTGCATGCTGGTGTGTCTGTTGCTGGCCTGCTTGAGGAATTGCAGATCAGTGGGCGCAAGGTGGCTGTGGAACGAAATCTCGAAATCGTGCCCAAATCACTCTACGCGGAGACTCAACTGGAATCAGGTGACCGACTGGAAATCGTCGCCTTTGTCGGAGGTGGATAAATGGATGACGCGATGACCCTGGACAAAACTGTCGAGGACACGCCGCTGGTCGTGGCCGGGCGGACATTCAATTCCCGCCTCATTATTGGTACCGGCAAGTATGAGACCTATGCCCAGAACGCCGCCGCGCTCACGGCCTCCGGCGCCGAGATGATTACTGTGGCCGTGCGCCGTGTGAACCTCTCCAATCCGGATGAGCCACGCCTGGTCGATTTCATCTCGCCGGACGACTACACCTATCTGCCCAACACAGCAGGCTGTTTCACCGGCGAAGACGCTGTTCGCACGCTGCGTCTGGCGCGTGAGGCTGGCGGCTGGAACCTGGTCAAGCTGGAAGTCCTGTCCGATCCCAAACACCTCTATCCCGATATGGCGGAAACGCTGCGTTCAGCCGAGCTGCTGATCAAGGACGGGTTCGACGTCATGGTTTATTGCTCCGACGACCCGGTCTACGCGAAGAAACTGGAAGAGATCGGCTGTTGCGCCATCATGCCGCTCGGCGCACCGATCGGCTCGGGGCTGGGCATCCAGAACCCGGTCAATATCCGTCTCATCATCGAACAGACTAGCGTACCGGTGATCGTCGATGCCGGAGTAGGCACGGCATCAGATGCTGCTGTTGCGATGGAACTGGGTTGTGACGGCGTTCTGATGAATACGGCTATTGCCGAAGCCAGGGACCCGGTCCGCATGGCCCGGGCGATGAAACACGCTGTCATCGGAGGCCGTGAAGCCTATCTGGCCGGTCGCATGCCGAAGAAGCGGTACGCGGATCCATCGAGCCCGCTGAGTGGTTTGATCTAGGTTGGCATGGATATGAGCCAGTTACATATTTCAGTGGACCGGGATGTGGCTTAGGTTCTGTTCGAGATGCTGCAGCGCCGGACCGCTGACCCGGGCTTTTGCCACAGCTGACTTTTGAAGATGCGATCTGTCTTGATTGCGCCTACCGCGCGCACCCACATCGTCTTCGCCTTCTATTGGCCACCGTCACCCCGATGAAGATCGGGGCCCAGTTCATAGGGAATGGCGTGTCAGGATCGAGTGCTTTCTGGAGCCAGACCCAGTCTTGTGAACTGGGTCCCGGCCTTCGCCGGGATGACCATAAAATGCTCGCAACACTTTTGTCATCCGGACGTGTTCCAGGTCCCGGCATTGGCTTCAAGCGCATCCGGTCAAGCATTCAGGCTCCGGCATGCGTCGGGGGAAGCAGGGTGTGGATTTGATCCGCATCCGTCATTCTCCTTTCCCGGGATGGGCCAGGTGAGCGCTGC
>CBFHQE010000023.1:10412-26852 GCA_965657935.1 Maricaulis sp.
CTGGAGGCCTACCCCGCCAGGGCGGCCTGAAGCGCCTGTTCCAGGCCCAGCTCATTGGCGCCCGGGATAACGCGGCCATCCACGATGAAGAAGGGCGTGCCGGTAATACCCATGACCTGTCCGAGTGTGCGGATCTCGCCGATCTGGGCCATCAGGGCCGGGTCCTGCATATCTTCACGCATCCGGGTGACATCGACGCCGGCCATCTGGGCGAGGCTGTCGATACGACCCGACGGAAGGGGGCCGGACGCGGTGATCATCTCGTGGTGGAAGGCGCGATAGACATCTTCGCCCTGGCGCAGGGCGGCGAGCGCTGCCCGGGCCGCTTCGATCGAGTCAGAGCCAAGGACCGGGTATTCCTTGAAAATAACCTGGACACGATCGCCATAACGCTCTGTCGCGCTGTCGACCCATTCCGAGGCGATGCGGCAATAGGAGCATTTGTAGTCGACAAACTCGACGATGATGATGTCGGCATCATCCGGGCCGATACGCGCATCGCGGGGATCGCCATAGATGGCGTCATGATTGGCTTCAATGGCCGTATAGAAACTGCGCATCTCGCGATCGCGGGCCCGGCGCTGCAGTTCGATCAGGGCTTCTTCGATGATCTCCGGGTTGGAGAGGATGTATTCGCGGACCAGTTCGCGGACTTCATCCCGCTCGGGTTCGGTCAGCTGTGCATCGGCAGGCGCCTGTTGGCAGCCCAGCAGGAATACGGCAGCAGCAAGCAAGGCAAAAACGCGTGTCATCGATCAGACCCCATAACTTAACCCGGACACTATTTAGACGACGCACAGTGCCGGGGCGAGGGGGCAGCCGCTAAATTCACAGTCAAGTCGATGTTACCACTGGGCGCATGGCAAACATCGCCCTAAGCTCTCACCCGTGCACAATAAACCGAAACGGGGAGAAAACATGAGCACACGGTTGGCCGGAAAGACGGCACTGGTAACGGGCGGCAGCCGAGGAATTGGCGCCGGTATTGCCAAGGCATTTGCAGCAGAGGGTGCCGATGTAGCGCTGAGTTATGGCGGTTCAAAAGCGGCGGCTGAAGCGGTCGCCGAAGAAATCCGCGGCATGGGCTGCAAGGCGGAAGTCATCCATTGTGACGCGGCTGAAGCCGGCGCGACGGACAAGCTGGTCCGCGGCGTGGCCAAAAGCTTCGGCAAGCTGGACATTCTGGTCAACAATGCCGGCGTCTATCCGCTGACAACGATCGCCAAATGCTCCGACGAGGAGTGGGAACGCACCATGGCCATCAATCTGCGTGCGCCGTTTGAGGCCTTCCGCGCAGCCTATGAAGTGATGGAACATGGTGGCTCCATCATCACCATCGGGTCTGTGGCCGCCGAAGCCGTCATGGCGCCGGGTATTGCGGTCTATTCCGCGTCCAAGTCCGGCGTGCAGCTGCTGGCTCGTGGCGCGGCGCGCGAACTGGGGCGCAAGCAGATTCGCTCCAACGTCATTCAGCCCGGACCGATCGATACGGACATGAACCCGGCCGATGGCGACAAGGCGGACTTCCAGAAAATGATGGTCCCGATCGGTCGTTACGGCACAGTCGACGAGATCTCATCCCTGGCGACTTTCCTGGCGTCCGACGAGAGCTCCTATGTCAACGCAGCGGTCATCAATGCTGATGGCGGAATGAACTCGTAGAGAGCCATCCGTCTGCCTGCTGGGAGAAGTGCCCTTCGTAGCCTTGCCGCAGAAGGGCGATGAGGCGCGCGCAGCGCGGAGTTTTCGTTAGCGCAGCGATATCGCTGCGCGCCCCTTACCCGTCGCTGCGCTCGGACCTCTCCCTCGAAGGGAGAGGGATGAGATCGCGCTATTCGACCTCAAAAATACCATCGACTTCGACCGCTGCACCCAGCGGCAGGACCGGGCAGGACACAGCCGAGCGGGCGTGGCGGCCGGCATCCCCGAACACTTCGACCATCAGGTCGGAACAGCCATTGATGACTTGCGGGATGTCGGTGAAGTCCGCGGTCGCGGCGACAAACCCGCCCAGTTTCACCACGCGTTTCACACGGGAAAGATCGCCATCGCAGGCCGCCTTGATCTGGGAAATTAGGTTGATGGCGCACAGGCGGGCCGCGGCCTGGCCGGCAGCGATATCCATATCGCCGCCCAGCGTTCCCTTGACCAATCCGTCTTTGCCGATCGAGATCTGGCCGGAAATGATGACCTGATTGCCCGTGCGAACAAACGGCACGTAATTGGCGACCGGCGCCACCGGTTCAGGCAGGTCGATACCAAGTTCAGCGAGGCGGGTGTCGATGGCGGACATGGGAATCTCCAATGGCGTTGTAGATCCCGCTTTAGGGCAGGCATGGGGTGCATGCAATCGTGAAGCTTGACCTGACGCAGACGTAAATGGGCATGCTGGCGACATGGCCATGATTCACGAACACGAATTCTACCTGCCCGCGCGCGATGGATATATGCTGTCGGCAAAGAGCGTCCTGCCGGAGGACGCTAAGGCCACGCTGCTGATTTCATCGGGAACCGGATTCCCCAAGGAGCTGTATGCGCGCCTGGCCCGTTATGGTGCCGAGCGTGGATATGCGGCCCTGATCTATGATTATCGCGGTATCGCCGGTTCCGCCCCCGATCAGATGCGCGGTTTCACGGCGGATCTCATGGACTGGGCGCGGCAGGACTTTCCCGCTGCGCTTGATGCCGCCGAGGCGCTGGCGCCGGGCAAGCCGCTGTTCACGCTGGGCCATTCCGTCGGTGCGCATCTATTGGGTTTTGCAGACAATGCGCACAAGGCCACCGCCCACGGTTTTATCACGGCTGGCACGGGCTATCACGGTGCTCACGAGCCAGGCTATCGCCCCAAGGCACTGTTCTTCTGGTGGGGGTATGGACCGTTGATGCTGGGCCTGCACAATCACATTCCAGCCGGCGGTTTGTGGGCGGGCACAGCCCTGCCGCGCGGTGTTTTTACGCAATGGCGTCAATGGTCTCAGCGAGCCGGATATTTCACCGAGTTTTATGACCAGCTCGGCCCGCACGGGTTCGACACAATCACGGCGCCCATCCGAGACTGGACCTTTACCGACGACTCCCTCTGCTCCCAGCGTTCCGCGGATGATCTGCTCAGTTTCTACACCGCTGCGCCCACCGAACAGCTACGTCTCGATCCGGCAGCGCTTGGCGCGAAACGCATCGACCATCACGGCGCGTTCAGTCGCTCTGCGAAGGGGTTCTGGGGCCTGCCGTTCGACTGGTTCGACGCACATCTTTAGCGCGGCTCAGAGCTCGGCCTTTGACCACGGCGTCGCCACCAAATTTGGCGCGGGCCTTGTCCATCGCACGTTCTGCGGTGGCGCGCCGGATGGCTTGTGGGTCGAGGAGGTCACCGCTATCACCCACCGCATCTATCAGGCCGGAATACCCGATCCCGATCAGCCGGTAGCGTGTGCCGTCCGCCTCTGCTGCGAGTAACTCGCGACCGACCTTGAACAACGTGTCCGCCAACTGGCTGGGTTCGGTCAGCGTACGGCGCCGGGTTTTTGTCTTGAAGCTGGAGCTTTTGAGCTTGAGGGTGATGATCGTGCCGGAAATCTGTTTGGACTTCATGATGTCCGCGACTTTGACACAGAGCTGGTAGAGGCGTTTTTCCAACTCCTGCGGCTCGTTGATATCAGCGCGGAATGTGGTCTCTGAAGAGACACTCTTGCGCTCGCCGACCGGATTGACCCGGCGGGTATCCTCGCCGCGTGAGAGGCGGGAGAGGTGATAGCCCATATCGCCATAACGCTGGGCCATGGCCTTGTCGCCGCGCTGCCGGATATCGCTTAGGGTGTGCAGTCCATCCCGCTCGAGCTTTTTGGCGAAGGCTGGGCCGACACCATAAATGGCGCGTACATGCCGTTTGGCCAGGAAGTCCATCGTTTCCGTTTTGCCAATGACCGCAAATCCGTCAGGCTTTTCCAGATCGGAGGCGGTCTTGGCGAGGAATTTATTGTGTGACAGCCCAACTGAGACGGTAATGCCGACCTCTTCCCAGATCTTGCGTTGCAGGCGCAGCAATGTGTGGGCCGGCGGAGCATTGTGCAGGCGTTCTGTTCCTGAAAGGTCGAGGAATGCCTCGTCTATGGACAGCGGTTCGACCAGCGGTGTGATCTCCCGCATCATGTCGCGAATCCGGTGGCCTTCCCGGGTATATTTGCCGTGCTCGGGTTTGATCACCACGGCGTCGGGACAAGCGGCGAGGGCCTTGAACATGGGCATGGCCGAGTTCACGCCATACATTCGCGCGACATAACAGGCGGTAGAGACGACCCCGCGCTGACTTCCGCCGATAATCACCGGCTTGTCCTCCAGCGCTGGATTGTCGCGCTTTTCGACCGCGGCAAAAAAGGCATCGCAATCAATGTGAGCGATCGAAAGCGCGTTGAGTTCGTCATGACGAAGGATGCGTCTGGCGCCGCAGGCGGGGCATTGTCGACTGTCCGGGGTTAGGGCGGCAAGGCAGGCCCTGCAATAGGCTCCCGCTGTGCTCATTCCGCTGCGTCCCACAGCCAGGCGGCGCCACGGACGCCGGAGCTGTCGCCGTGCTGATTGCGAACCACACGTGTCCGGCAAACATCGGAAAACAGCCAGCCGGCCATTTCGGCTTCAACCGCTTCCGGGAGACCTTCGGTGTTGGAGACACCGCCGCCCAGCACGACACAATCGGCGTCAATGATGTTGATTACGCTGGCCAGGGCGCGTCCCAGCCGTTCCGCATAGACGGCGCGACTGTCCGCTGCGTGTGGTGATGTCTCACCCGCGATTTCCAGCGCTGTGAGATTAGTCTCGTGGCGCTGATTGTGATGGGCCGCCCAGCCGGGGCCGGAGAGCCAGGTTTCGATACACCCGGTACGCCCACACCAACATTGTGTTCCGGGGAATTCTTCCGGGGTCATCCAGGGCAGGGGGTTGTGGCCCCACTCACCGGCAATGCTTTGCGGGCCTGTATGCAGCTTGCGATCAATCACCAGCCCACCGCCCACACCGGTGCCAATGATAACCCCGAAGACGGTCTTGAAGTCACGGCCCGCGCCGTCGACGGCCTCGGACAGCGCGAAACAATCCGCGTCGTTGGCGAGGCGAATCGGTCGGTTCAAACGCACTTCCAGATCGGCCTTGAAGGGTTGCTGATTGAGCCAGGTCGAGTTGGCATTTCGCATCAGACCGGTGGCGGGGCTAAGCGAGCCGGGGTGACCAATGCCGACTCGCATCACGGCGCCGAATGTCTGTTCCAGGTCGGTGACGAGTTCAGTTATTGCTGACAATCCGGCCTCGTAGCCGCGCGGGGTGGCGATACGATTTCGGGCCAGTTCAGCCCCCGTTTCATCAATGGCGAGCGCCTCGATTTTAGTGCCACCGAGATCGATGCCGAGCCGGATCATGATTTTGCCTTATATACCTTTAGATATAAGCTTGTCGTACAGGTTTTGTTCTTATCTTGTTCTCCCCGACAAGAAAAGCACCCCCTGACTCATTGTTGGTTAAGGAAGATCGGTTTTAGTGCAAGAGGGGTTCAACAAGCGCTGCAAAAGCGCACCATCTACGGGAAGCGTGTCGTCGCTATGCTGCAGGTCATGCCGAAAAAGGTCCTGATCGTCGAAGATAACGAGCTCAATATGAAGCTCTTCAACGATCTGCTTGAGGCTCATGGTTATGAGACCTTGCAGACCAAGGATGGGTTCAAGGCGCTGGAAATGGCGCGTGAGCACACACCTGATCTCATACTCATGGATATTCAGCTTCCCGAGGTTTCAGGCCTGGAAGTGACGAAATGGCTGAAGGACGACGAGTCCCTTCAGACCATTCCTGTGGTCGCGGTGACGGCCTTTGCCATGAAGGGCGATGAGGAACGCATTCGCGAGGGCGGTTGCGAGGCCTATCTGTCCAAACCCATCACCGTCTCCACCTTCATTGAAACGGTTCGACAATTTCTGGACTAGGGGGTTAGACGATGAGTGCCCGTATTCTTGTCGTCGATGATCAGCCTGCCAACGTCCGCATGCTGGAGGCAAAGCTTCTGGCCGAGTATTTTGACGTCAGCACGGCCGAGAACGGCGTCGCTGCCATCGACATTGCCCGCCAGGAGCAGCCCGACCTGATCCTGCTCGACATCATGATGCCGGGGATTGATGGCTATGAGACCTGCCAGCGTCTGAAGGCGGATCTTCAGACGCGTCATATCCCGGTGATCATGGTCACGGCGCTGGATCAACGCGAGGATCGTATTCGTGGGCTGGAATGTGGTGCGGATGATTTTCTGACCAAACCGATTGATGACGTGACCTTGTTCGCCCGCGTGCGCAGTCTCTTGCGACTGAAGGCGGTGCTGGACGAATTGCGCTATCGCGACCAGGGCGGTGCCCTTGCGGGAATTGTCGCTGACCCCTCTGAGCTGGACGCGCAACCGGCGAGCGCTTTGGTGGTGACCAGCGAGGAGCGCAGCGGCAAACGTTTCGTGCGAGCCTTCCCGGACGGTATTGATGCTCAATACGAGGTCGACCCGGCCGCGGCGGTTAAACAAATGCGGAGCGGGATCGATCTGATGTTGCTTGATTTGACCTGTCCGACCTTTGACGGCCTGCGCGTGTGTGCCCGCATTCGTTCCGATATCGCCACGCGGCAAGTGCCGATTGTGGCCATTATCAATCCCGATGATGTGCAGACCGCCGTGAAGGCCCTGGAATTGGGCGCAAATGACATCGTCTATCGTCCGGTGGATGCCAGCGAGCTGGCGGCGCGCGTGCGCACCCAGCTGCGACGCAAACGTTACGCTGACAAGTTGCGTAACCGTCTGGATGAAAGCCTCAACATGGCGATCACCGACGCTCTAACCGGCTTGCACAATCGACGCTTTATCGAATCGCGCCTGCGACAGGCGGTGGAAAGTGCGAACGTTGGTGGCGCGCCTGTGTCCGTGCTCTTGCTCGATATCGACTATTTCAAACGCATCAATGATACGCATGGTCATGAGGCGGGAGATGTGGTGCTGAAAATCTTCGCCGAACGCATCACGGCTCAATTGCGAGCCCTGGACCTGGCCTCGCGTTATGGCGGCGAGGAATTTGTGATCCTTATGCCGGGGGCCGGACTGGCGGAAGCGGAACATGCTGCAGAACGCGTTCGTCGAAGTGTCTGCAACAAGGTGTTCAAACTGTCGGACGAGCTCAAACTGCACGTAACGGTTAGTATCGGGCTGGCCCAGGCTTCCCCGGGCGAGCCCATGGAATCGCTCTTGCGCCGAGCGGATGCCGCGCTCTATGAAGCGAAAACAGATGGCCGGAATCGAGTTCAGGCCGCAGCGTGAACTGCAGCCTGATACGAAAAAAAGTTAAGCTTTAACAGCTTACTTGATTTTGCCTTCTTTGAAATCAACGTGCTTGCGGGCAACCGGGTCGTACTTTTTCAGTACGAGCTTCTCGGTCATGGTGCGCGCGTTTTTCTTGGTCACGTAGAAGTAACCCGTGCCAGCCGTGGAGTTCAGGCGGATCTTGATCGTTGTTGGCTTCGCCATGGCTCAAAAGTCCTGGTTCATCGCGCACAAACGGCCCCATTGCCGTCGCGAGAGCGAGCGAACATACTCACGCGGGGCTGTGTGTCAACTCTTGGCGCCGCCAAAAACTGTACGTAACAGCACAACAATGACATAGGCGCCGGTGATGCCGGCAAGGACAACCGGCAGACCCCAGGGCCCCACAGCATCCATTGTCACACCTGCGACGGGAGGGCCGGCCAGAGAACCGACCCCGTAAGCGAAGATGAAGGTGGCATTGGCCGCTGCGATAGCGCCGCCGGTGAAGCGTTCGCCCAGCAGGGTCAGGCCGACGGTGTAGAGTCCGCTGACCACGCCAGATTGCACGAACAGGATCGGCAGCAGGAAAAGAGTGTTGTTGCCGACCAGGCACGCGAGAATCGCCGCTATGGTGGCAATCAGCGCGACCCACAGGAGCGTCGCGCGTCGACTGGTCTTGTCGGCAACCCAGCCAATCGGGATCTGGAAGACCAGCGCTCCGAGCGCGACGGCCAGTACCATCAGTCCGATCGTGGCGTGGTCGAGCGCAATCCGTTCACCGTAAACCGGCAGCATGGAATAGAGCAGCGTTTCGGTCGCGCCAAAGGCCAGGCCTGCCAGGATGGCACTGGGTGCGATCAGGGCGGCCCTGATGAGACTCGGCAGCGATGTTGCCTCGGCGTCTGGCGCGGTGGCCTCCGGGCCTCGAAGCAGGAGAATTGGCAGCGCGCCGGCCAGGAATATCAAGGCCCCCAGATAAAAGGCGGTGTCACCGGAACTGTGCAATGCGGAGAATAACAGGCCGCCAATGCCGAACCCCCCCGAAAGCGCCGTGCCGTAAACACCCAGCATCAGTGCGCGGCGGTCGGGCGTGACGATCTGGTTGATCCAGCTTTCAGAGATCACGAAGATCACGGTCATGAAACAGCCGATCAGAAAGCGCAGTGCGAACCACATCAGCACGACCGGGAAGAGCGGCAGGAGTGTGAAGAGGCCTGCTGCGCCGGCGAGCGAAATGACCAAGAGGTGGCGCGGCGGCAGCAACGACATCAGGCGCGGCACGATCGGGGCTATGACCAGCGTTGACAGTGCCGCTGCGGCTCCGTTCAGTCCGACCATCAAGCCTGAGCCTGTCATCTCTTCCAGACGCAGGGAAATCAAGGGCATGGACAGGCCAAACACAATCCCACACACAGCCGCGCAACAGATCGCCGCGATCAGCGAGCGATTATTGGCGAAGGCCGAGTCTGTGAAGAAATGCGCCGTGGACATCATCCAGCTATAGGACCGGGAAACGGGCTTGTCCCAGTTATTTTCACCCGGAATGCGGAGATGGCTCAGATCTCTTCGACCAGCATCCTGCCGTAGCGCGCGCGGAAGCAGCGTACAGGCTGGGGTTCCGGCGGTTGAACCCGCAACAACTCGTCCAGGACGAAATGCGTGACGATGGGCAGGTCGAGTTTCTTGGCATCGGGCAGGGCAACCCAGTGCACATCCTCCAGCTCGTCGCTGGGCACGGGGGCTCGATTATCGGCCAGGGCTGAGACGTCTGCGGTAAAGAACCAGGTATCAAAGCGACGTTTGCGGCCGGGTGGCGTAATCGCGCGGGTGATCAAGCGCAATCCGGACAGGTCCGGTAGCAGACCATCGCGCTGAAAGGGGCGCCAGTGCGGGTGTCGCGAACGGGCTTCACCAGCTGCTGCGATCAGCAGTCCGGTCTCTTCGGCAGTCTCGCGGACGGCCGCCACGGCAGCAGCTCTGGCTCGGCGCTCAGTCAGGTGTTTTTGCATGACTGACAACGGCTCCGTTGTCAGGTCCGCTGCCAGCGGGGCGGTGTTGTCAGCGCGGTCGACCCGTCCGCCCGGGAAAACGTATTTGTTGGGCATGAAGACGTGTCGGGCCGAGCGTCGGCCCATCAGGACCTCCAGATCATCGCGGGCGCCGCGAGTCAGAATCAGGGAGGCAGCCAGCCGGGGCCGGATGAGCGGAAGCTTCCGGTCTCCGCTTTCATCACGCATCAACGTTTGCCCTTTTTCCAGGGGCGGCCACCACGTTTGGGCGCGTGACCCGGGCGACCCCGTCCGCGATTGCGGCGGTTTGGACGCGGCCCCGGTTCCGGATCGGTCAGCATTTCAAGTAGCAGCCCGCCTGTGATGGGGGTCGCTTCCTCGATGCGCACTTTCACATTCATGCCCAGGCGATAACGTCCGCCACTCTCCATCCCGACCAGCACATGGGTGGCTTCGTCGTGCTCGAAGCGCTCATGGCCCAGCGTCGATACCGGGACCAGGCCGTCGGCGCCGGTCTCGGCGAGACGCACAAATGCTCCGAACCGCGTCAGGCCGGTGATCCGGCCTTCGAATTCGCCCCCAACCCGCTCTGCCAGATAGAGCGCGATGAAGCGGTCCACGGCGTCACGTTCCGCAGCCATGCCACGTCGTTCGGATTGGGTGATCTCGTCGGCGATGGAATCGAGCCGGCTGCGTTCCTCGTCAGTCTGTCCATCATGACCCAGGTCCAGTGCGCGAATCAGTGCGCGATGCACGGTCAGGTCGGCATACCGACGAATAGGCGACGTGAAGTGGGCATATCGATCCAGATTAAGCCCGAAATGACCAGCATTGTCGGTTTCATAAACGGCCTGACTTTGAGAGCGCAAAACGACTTCGTTGACCGTTTCATAGTGCTCGGTGCCCTTGGCCTGGGCGAGTAGTTTGTTGAAACGCCCGGTCGCCGGCTTTTCCCCACGCACCCATTTGAGCCCGACGGTCGGCAGGAAGCTGGCCAGCCCGTCGATTTTCTCGCGAGAGGGCTGTTCGTGGACACGATAGATCAGCGGTGTGCGTTTCTTCTCCAGGCTCTCTGCTGCGCAGACATTGGCCTGGATCATGAACTCCTCGATGAGCTTGTGGGCGTCGAAACGTTCCCGCACTTCGACACCGAGGACTTCACCGCTTTGAGAAACCCGAACCCGCCGTTCCGGGGCATCAATCTCCAGGGGTTCGCGCGCCGCGCGACCTTTCTGCAGAGCTTCGTAAGCGCCCCAGAGGGGCCGCAGAACAACGTCCAGCAGCGCCATCGCCTTGTCTGAACCACTGCCCTCAATGGCGTTCTGGGCGTCCGTGTAGGCCAGCTTGGCGGCGGATTTCATCCAGCCGCGAATGAATGTGTGGGATTTCTTGGTGCCGTTCCCGTCGAACACCATGCGTACCGCGAGGCAGGGACGTTCCTCGAGCTCGCGCAGCGAACACAGATCATTGGACAGACGCTCTGGCAGCATCGGGATGACACGATCAGGCAAGTAGACGGAATTGCCGCGCTTGTAGGCGCCGCGATCCAGTGAACCTCCGCTTTCCACATAGGCCGCCACGTCTGCGATCGCGACCATGACCACCCAGCCACCCTTGTTATTGGGGGAGTCATCAGGTGCTGCCCAGACAGCGTCGTCATGGTCCTTGGCATCATCCGGGTCGATTGTGATCAGGGCGAGATCGCGAAGATCGGTGCGTTTGCCCATGGTCGCCGGTTTGATCGCCTTGACTTCCTGCAGCTCGGCCTCGGAGAAGCCTTGCGGGACGCCATGGGCGTGCAAGGCAATGACGCTGCCAGCGCCGGCGCTGTCTGCATCACCCAGAACTTCAACAATTTCGGCGGTCTTCAGGCCAAAGCGGCGCTCCTTGGCGATGCGGCACAGCACCAATTCGCCATCTGCGGCCTTTTCTGCCTCGCCCTTGGCCGGAACCATTTCATGACGCGAGCGACGATCGACGGGCAGAAGGCGCGCGTAACCCTTTTCCGGCTTGCGCATCACACATAGAAGGCGGTGAGCACTCTGGCCCAGTTTTTTCAGAAGCCGTGCTTCATAACTCCCATCATCCTGTTCAGCGAGGCGCACAAGTGCCTTGTCGCCTATGCCGACAGCGGTTTCGCCCTTGCCTCCGGCGCCCTCACCGGGCGCCAGCCGGATAACCGGAGAGACACGATCGGCACGGGCAGGTTCTGCCAACAGCTCACCATGCGTGTCACGTCCGGTGATGACGACGACAGTCACGGCGGGCAGGGCGCCTGCCACCTCATAATTGCGCTTGTTGTCGCGAGAGACGATGCCCTCATCTTCCAGAACTGCGAGCTGTTCCTTCAGATGCCGTTTTTGGTCAGCGCCCTTGAGGCCGAGCGCACGCGCGAGTTCGCGCTTGCCCAACTGGCCTTCTCCCGACTTGATGGCCGTCAACAGGTCCTCGCGGGTAAATCCGGCCAGTTTCGGATCAGGATCACTCACGGTCAGCTGTCAGTCTTTTTGGTGGTTTTCTTGGCTGCGGGCTTCTTGGCGGCCGCCTTTTTTGCCGGCGCCTTTTTCTTGGCGGCGGGTTTCTTCTTGGCGGCAGGTTTCTTCTTGCCGCCCTTGGCTGCCTTGGCGTCGACCAGTTCCATCGCCTGTTCCAGCGTCATCGATTCCGGTTCGGTACCCTTGGGCAGGGTGGCGTTGATCTTTTCGTATTTCACATAGGGGCCATAACGACCGCTCATGATGCGAACCGGCTTGCCATCATGCTCGCCAAGATCCTTGAGTGCCGTAGCCGCGGTGCCGCGGCGGCCCGGGTTGGCTCGCTTGTCGGCGATCACGGACACCGCTCGGTTGAGCCCGATCTCGAAAACTTCCTCGACATTGCCGAGGTTGGCGTAGGTCTTTTCATGGTGGACGTACGGGCCGTAGCGACCGATGGCGGCCGTGATCGGTTGCCCGTCATCCGGGTGTACACCGACCAGGCGCGGCAGGCTCATCAATTTGATGGCCTGATCCTCGGTGAGGGCGTGAGGATCCCAACCTTTCGGAATGGAGGCGCGTTTCGGTTTGTCTTCCCCGTCCAGCTCCATCTCCAGATAGAGGCCAAAACGACCGTCTTTCAGGGTGATAGGCTTGCCGCTCTCCGGATCGATGGCGATCTGGCCATCGCCCTCGATGACACTGTCGGCATCCTGCGGGCTCATCTGGCGCGTGAATTTGCAATCCGGGTGATTGGAACAACCCAGGAAAGCACCGAACTTGCCGAGACGCAGGCTCAACGTGCCTTCATTGCACGACGGGCAGAGACGCGGATCGCTGCCGTCTTCCTTTTCCGGGAAAATATGGGGCGCCAGCGCCTCGTTCAGCGCGTCGAGCACATGGGTGATGCGCAGCTCGCCAATGTCCTCGATCGCGGCCTTGAAGTGGGTCCAGAAGTCTCGCAGCAGCTGTTTCCAGTCCAGGTCACCGGACGAGACCTTGTCGAGCTGCCCTTCCAGGTCGGCCGTGAAGTCGTATTCGACATAACGGCTGAAGAAATTCTCGAGGAAGGCGATGACGACGCGGCCCTTGTCCTCGGGGTGGAAGCGGTTCTTGTCCATGCGGACATAGTCGCGGTCGCGCAGCACCTGCAGCGTCGACGCATAGGTCGACGGTCGCCCAATGCCCAATTCCTCCATGCGCTTGACGAGGGAGGCCTCGGTGAAGCGCGGCGGAGGTTGGGTGAAATGCTGGTCGGAATACGTCTTGGCGGCTTGTGCAGCAGCACCTTCCTCGACTTTAGGAAGGCGGGCCTCGCCTTCATCCTCTTCGTCGTCGCGGCCTTCCTGATATAGCGTCAGGAAGCCGTCGAACATCAGTACGGAACCGGTGGCGCGCAGGCCTGTTTCGCCGTCGCTGGAAGTCACATCGATTGTGGTGCGCTCAAAACGCGCACTTTCCATCTGACTGGCCACTGCGCGTCGCCAGATCAGCTGGTAGAGGCGCGCCATGTCGCCGTCCAGGTCCATGTTTTCCGGCAAGCGGGAGAAGCTGGTCGGACGGATGGCCTCGTGTGCTTCCTGGGCGTTTTTGGCCTTGGAGGAATATATGCGCGGTGAGGCCGGCACATAAAGCGAACCATGATTGGCGCCGATCACGTCCCGAGCCTGGTTGATCGCCTCGGACACCATGGAAACACCGTCCGTACGCATATAGGTGATCAGGCCGACGGTCTCGCCGCCGATATTGACGCCCTCATAGAGTTTCTGTGCGGTCTGCATGGTGCGTGTCGCAGAAAAGCCCAGCTTGCGCGCGGCTTCCTGCTGCAGCGTCGAGGTGGTGAAGGGCGGGGGCGGGTTTCGGCGTGTCGGCTTGGCCTCGATCCCGCTGATCGAGAGGCTGGCAGCATTGATCGCTTCAACCGCGGAGTTGGCAGAGGCGCGGTCCTTGATCGTGAGCTTCTGCAGTTTCTTGCCACCCAGCGTGACCAGCTTGGCGCGGAAATTATTGCCGCCGGTCGCGATATCCGCATCTACGGTCCAGTATTCCTCTGTCCGGAATTTCTCGATATCCAGCTCGCGGTCACAGATCAGGCGCAGGGCCACGGACTGGACGCGTCCAGCGGAGCGTGAGCCAGGCAGCTTGCGCCAGAGCACCGGCGACAGGGTGAAGCCGACGAGATAGTCCAGCGCCCGGCGAGCGAGATAGGCATTGACCAGCTCCATGTCGACGGCACGCGGATGACGCATGGCTTCCAGGATGGCCGGTTTGGTGATTGCGTTGAAAGCAACCCGCTCGACGGTGACATTCTTGAGCACGCGGCGCTTGGTCAGCGCTTCCAGCAAGTGCCAGGAAATGGCTTCGCCTTCGCGATCCGGGTCAGTCGCCAGGATCAGCTTGTCGCTTTCCTTGACCGCATCGGCGATCGCCTTGACGCGTTTGGCCGACTGGGTGTCGACCTCCCAGGCCATGGCGAAATCCTCGTCCGGTTTGACCGAACCATCCTTGGGCGGAAGGTCGCGAACATGACCGAAGCTGGCCAGCACAGTATACTGTGAGCCCAGGTATTTATTGATGGTTTTTGCTTTGGCAGGCGATTCGACTACGACAACATTCATCGGTGATTCCAGGCCGGATGGGAGGATTGGTTGTTGTGTGCAAGGCGCGCGAAAGTGTGCGAGCGATCCGGTGCTGTCAACTCGGCTGGGCTGAACTATCTGAGTCTAGCGCCCCGGAGCAACCGCGAAACAGGCCTGATCGAGCTGGCCGAAATCGGTGCAGGCCTGGCGAGCATCTTCAGCGCTAAGCGCCTCAAAACGCGCACGCCACAACTGTTGCCCGTTGACATCAACCGATCGCGCGGCGTGCTGAGCATGTTCCAGGACAGGTGAGAGATCGGCCACGTGAGCCAGGCGTTCTCGGGCCTGGTCGGCGCTGCGATAGGCCCCGACCTGAACCGACCAGACACCGGAGGAGACCCGTGTTGAACGTTCGGACGGCGATGTGGCCGAAGGGGCGGCCAAGGGGACGGCCATTTCGTCTTCATCAGCGAGAACGACACGCAGGGGCGGAGCAGCCTGGGCGGATCCCATCTCGGTCGGGGCCGCCACGCCGAGCGCAGCGAAGTCACGGGCGATGATGGCCTGTTCGCGAACCGGATTGAGGCGCGGGATGGTCAGGCCGGCAAACAGTCTCGTGTCCTGGCGTTGTTCCAGCGTGTTGAAGGCCGCTTCAAGCAATTCCTCGGCGTGCGCGTCGCGGGCTGCAGCCGTGGGGCCGCCCATGATGACAGCGATCAGGCGATTTTCACCACGCTCGGCCGACACGACGACATTGAATCCGGACGCGCGGATATAGCCGGTCTTGAGACCATCCACGCCGTTGACACGCCCGACCAGGGAATTGTGACTACGATAGGTGCGACCGCCATAGGTAAATTCCGACGTGTCGAAATAATCAAAATACTGCGGGAAGTCCCGGTGCAGGGCGATCGCCAGCCGTGCCATGTCCTGGGCCGTCGTCGTCTGGCGAGAATTGGGCAGGCCGGACGCATTGCGGAAAGTCGTGTTTTCCAGACCGAGCGCCTGAGCTCGGGATGTCATCTCATCGGCAAAAGCACGTTCGCCCCCACCAATACGTTCGCCGACGGTGACCGCAACATCATTGGCACTCTTGACCACGAGGGCGAGGATGGCGTCCTCAACCCGGATGGTGTCACCCGAGCGCAGGCCGAGCCCGGACGGTGGCGCGCTGGCGGCATTGGCGGAAACCCGGATCTGGTCATTCAGGCCGATCTCGCCGATCTCGATCGCTTCAAAGAGCATGTAGAGCGTCATCATCTTGGTCAGCGAGGCGGGGTAGCGCTGGGCTTCCGAGCGTCGTGAATGCAGGACGACACCCGTGTTCTGATCGACCACAAAGGCCGCATAGCGCTGATTATTCGCGCTCGCTGAAGGGGCCAGCGCAAAATTCAAGACCAATAATAGGGCCAGGAAGGGGGCGTGTAGACGTCTCATGCGCGAAACACTGCCCGGGGCACCGTTTCCATCGGGTTAAGTATATCGGCGCAATTCGACCGTCCGGCCTTGTCAGGGACGTGAAACTTCAAAATTTGTGCAGTGCACAAAATTCGCTTGACGCGCGTGCTGCAGATGCGTAGAAATGCTGCGACTGCGAGATGCGGTCGTTGAATCTGAAATGTGTTGAGCCATGACTGACGTAACCGAGACCAAACCGGCAGAGACTGAAGCCAAGACCGCGGACAAGCCGAAAGCGGCAGTTCGCAAGGCGCCGTCCAAGCCGGGAGCCAAGAAACCGGCGACGAAGAGCGCGCGCAAGACGACTGCGACCAAGAAAGCGGCTGCCAAACCAGCGCCGAAAAAAGCGCCCGCTAAAAAGGCCGCTCCGGCCAAGCCGAAAACTGTTCAATCCGCTGCAGCCAAGACCGCTGCGCCTGAGATCAAAGTTGGAAATACGATGAACCAGACAATCGAAACCATGACCTCCGCCAGCAATGACGCTCTCAAAGAGGGCTTCGAGAAGACCATCTCTGCTGTCAATGATGCCTCGGCCTTCCACAAGGAAAACGTTGAAGCCGTCATCGAGACTGCAACCGTTGCCGGCAAGGGCATCGAGACGGTCA
>CBFHQE010000024.1:0-25724 GCA_965657935.1 Maricaulis sp.
CGACTCGATGGGCGAGCTGGTACTGATGCGCGGCTCCAATGGCCGTGTCCTGCACGTGAACCGGCCCTTCCTGGAGGCCTTCGGTGGGGATGCCGGCGACTGGGTTGGGCGCTGGTTCTCCGTCGCACCGCCATTGAAGGAGGATGGCTCCCGCCGTTATGAAATGTTGATGCGTACGCGCACCGGGCCCTTGTGGATCGAGTGGGATGAGCGCCAGATGGATGGCGGTATCGGCGTGATTTCGGTCGGACGCGATATCACCGCCCGCCGGGAACACCACGATAATCTGGAAGCCTCCCAGCGTGCCAAGAACATGTTCTTTGCCGCTGTGACTCACGAGCTGCGCACACCACTGGCCGGAGCGCTCGGTGTGGCGCGCCTGCTGGAAGCGACCCCACTTCAGCCTGACCAGGCGGATTATGTGCGTTCCCTCGCGGCCTCTGCGGAACATGCTTTGGAAATGATCGACGACATCCTCGATCTCTCACGGCTGGAGGCTGGAAAGCTCAATCTGCGTCCCGAAAAGGTGGATGTGGCGGAGCTGGTCCGCGAAATCATCGAGTTGGCTGCCCCCAAAGCGCACGAAAAAGGCCTGGAAATCGGTGCGGTATTTGGCAGCGGCGCGCCGGACAGGATCATCGGCGATGCGGCTCGGCTGAAACAGATCCTGTTCAACCTGATCGGCAATGCCGTGAAATTCACAGACGCAGGCGGTGTACGACTCGACATTGCCAACGCGCCCTGTCCGGATGGCAAACCTCGTCTCTCTATCTCTGTCAGCGACACCGGACCCGGTATCTCCGAGACCGATCAGGCGGCCCTGTTCGAGGAATTCGAGCGTGGAGCGGCGGAGCGAGAGGGGAATGAAGCCGGGGCGGGGCTGGGACTCGCCATGGTTCGGCGCCTGGCGGAGGCGATGGGCTCGGCCATGGGGCTCGAGAGTGAGTTGGGTCAGGGGTCCCGTTTCTGGGTCACATTTGAGCTGCCGGTCGAGCGTTGTGCGGACGACAAACCTCTGGCAGGTCGTGAATTGGCCGTTGCCGTCGCAGACGAGACCATGCGGATGGTTCTGGTCGACCAGATCGAGGCGCTGGGCGGGCACTGTTTTGCGATCGACAATCCCAACAGGCTTGCAGCGGCCTCGGGTCGGGAATTGCTGATCGACTGGGCGTGGTTTGATCGTGTTGTTGAAGCCATTGCCGCACACTCCTGGGTGCTGGTGACGCCGGCAGAGAAAGCGCAAATCGCAGAAGGCCTGCCCGAATCCATCGATGGCTGGTTCGTTAAACCGCTGCGTCGCTCGACGCTGGTGGCGCAGGTGACCGGCCGCCCCGAGAGCCCGGTGGTGGCGCCGGTCCAGCGCGAACTGGTCGAACTCGACAGGCTGCGGGTCCTGGTTGCCGAGGATGACCCCGTCAACGCGCTGATTGCGCGGCGTACGCTTGAACGCCTGGGCGCCGAGGTTGACGTCGTCGAGAGCGGCACGGCTGCGCTCAAGGCGCTGGAGCAAATGTCATTTGATGCCGCCCTGTTGGACCAGCGCATGCCCGGCATGGGCGGCCCGGAGCTGGCACGGATGGCCCGGGCCAATGGCTGGGACATCCCGCTGATCGCGCTGACCGCCAATTCCACCGAGGCTGACCGAAAGGTGTGCCTGGACGCAGGCATGGATGAATTCCTCACCAAACCTGTCGACCCGGTAATCCTCGGCAACACCCTCAAACGCTTGTGCAACAAGGAAAAACGGTCCAGTTTGGGATAATTCTCAGACAACTGGAGTTCCAAGGACATGTCCGATGCCGTAACCGCCCAGCGCAAGTCGTGGCGGCAAACCGTGGAACTCTATGGCAAGCCGATCATGCTCTCGATGCTGATCCTTGGCTTTGCCTCCGGCCTCCCCCTGATGATGGTCTTTCAGAAGCTGAGCTTCTGGCTGCGCGCCGAGGGGGTCGATCGCACAACAATCGGTTTCATGTATTGGGTGACTGGCGCTTATACGCTCAAATGGATCTGGTCACCGGTTGTCGACAAGCTGCCAATCCCGTTTCTCACGAGATCCTTGGGTAGACGGCGATCCTGGATGGTTCTGGCGATCGCAGGCACCATGATCGGGCTGTTGATCATCGGATTTTCGCGACCATCCGAGGGTCTTCTGATCACGCTCGCGGGTGCCGCTATCCTCGCCTATTCGGGTGCGACACTGGATATTGCCATCGATGCGTGGCGGATTGAATCCGCCAAGACCGACCAACAGGCGAACATGGCAGCGGCTTATGTCATGGGCTATCGCGGCGCGATCATGTTCGCAGGGCTCGGGCTGGCGATTGCCGACCAGACCTCCTGGCCGATTTCCTTCGCCGTGATGTCAGGCACAATGGGTGTTTGCGCCGTCCTTATTCTGTTCATGAAGGAGCCGAACAAGGAGCTTGTCGTCACACCGCCTGAACAAAGTTTGGGAATTCGGGTAACGACCGCGATCATCGACCCTTTCAAACAATTCTTTTCCCGTATGGGATATTGGATCGTTCCGGTTTTCATCCTTATCACGATCTACCGGATGAGTGATTTCACCATGGGGATCATGGCCAGCCCGCTCTATGCGGACCTCGGCTATACCGGGACCGTGGTTGGCGGGATACAGAGTGGGCCCGGAATTATCGCGACCATAGCCGGTGGTTTTCTGGGTGGTGTTGTTGCGTACCGAATGGGCGTTCTCAAGGCGATGATTGTCGGGGCGCTCATTACGCTGGCGACAAACGGTGCTTATGCTTGGCTCGCCTTGACTGGTACGCCGGAAGACACGTGGCGCATCGCGATATCCATCGTCGGGGACAATATTGCTGGCGGTTTTGTTGGCACAGTCTTCATCGCCTATCTGTCATCCCTGACAGACCCTGCCAACGCGGCGACCCAATACGCGCTTTTATCGTCAGCCTATGCGTTCGTGAACAAGATTATCGCCGGATTCTCTGGCGTGCTTGCCGACGCTGTTGGCTATTTCAACTTCTTCCTGATCACGGCAAGTTATGCGCTGCCTGCCGGGATTCTGGTGATTGTGCTCATCATGTTCGGCCCCGCCGCTGCAAAGGGCGAGATCGACTGGTCCGAAGAGAGCAAAAAGAAGCCCGCAGAGGAGTAATTACTCCCTGGCGGCGCCCTCAACCTCGTGTGCGTCGGGGTCGTAGGCGGCCAGCGTTGCCAGGTGGGTGATCTCGCTGACCGAGGCACCCAGGCGCGCGATCTGGACCGGGCGTTCAAAGCCCAGCAGCATCGGTCCCAGCACCGTCGCTCCACCGCCCGCGCGCAAAAGCTTGGTGGCGATCGAGGCGGAGTGGATAGCCGGCATCACCAGCACATTCGCCGGCCCTTTCAGGCGCGAGAACGGGTAGAGGAAGCGGTGTGACTTGTCCAAGGCGACATCGACATTCATCTCGCCCTCGTATTCGAACGCCACGCCGCGCTCATCCAGGATCTCGACCGCACGCTGGAGTTTCTCCGAACGCTGGCCGGCCGGATTGCCGAAGGTGGAATAGGACAGGAAGGCAACACGCGGTGTGAAGCCGAAGGCCTCAGCGGCTCCTGCAGCTTCCGTGGCGATATCGGCAAGCGCGTCACTGTCCGGAAACTCGGTAACGTTGGTATCGGCGATAAAGAGCGTGCGCTCCTTGGCCAGGGCGATGGACATGCCCATGACCCGCTGGCCCTCTGCCGGGTCCAGTACCAGCTGGACATCGCGCAGGGCTGCGTCATAGGCGCGGGTTGTACCGGTTACCATGCCATCGGCATCTCCCAGCTTGACCATACAGGCCGAGAAGATGTTCCGGTCATTATTGACCATGCGCTGTACATCACGGCGCAGATAACCCTTGCGCTGCACACGATTGTAGAGGAATTCGGCGTAATCCGCATTGCGGTCGGAGAGGCGCGCATTGACGATCTCGATAGAATCCTCTGGCACGCCGACCAGGCGCATATTGGCGCGGCAGATTTCTTCGCGACCGACGAGCACGGCCTTGCCCAGCTCCTGGTTCTGGAAGGCATAGGCGGCGCGAATGACAGCCGGTTCCTCGCCCTCGGCGAAGACGATGCGGCGTCCGTGTCCCATCACGGCACCCTGGATGCGCTGCAGGAAGGAGGCCGTTGGATCGAGGCGGCGGGCCAGTGAAGCACGATAGGCGCTCATGTCCGGGATCGGTTTGCGGGCGACGCCCGTGTCCATGGCCGCCTGGGCCACATAGGGCGGCACGTAGGAAATCAGGCGTGGGTCGAAGGGCGACGGAATGACGTAATCCTTGCCAAAACTTGGCCGCGCGCCGTGATAGGCGGCAGCGACCTCGTCCGGGACGTCTTCCTTGGCCAGTGCGGCCAGCGCCTGTGCCGCAGCGATTTTCATCTCTTCATTGATGGTCCGGGCCCGCACGTCCAGGGCACCGCGGAAAATGTAGGGGAAACCCAGGACGTTGTTGACCTGGTTGGGATAGTCGGACCGGCCCGTGGCGACGATGGCGTCGTCACGCACGGCGCGCACATCTTCCGGCAGGATTTCCGGATCCGGATTGGCCATGGCGAAAATGATCGGCTGGTCCGCCATCGAGGCGACCATGTCCTGGGTCAGGGCGCCAGCGACGGACAGGCCGAGGAAACAATCCGCACCATCCAGCGCTTCAGCCAGGGTGCGCTTGTCCGTTTCGACAGCGTGGGCAGCTTTCCACTGGTTGAGGTTTTCGCGACCGGTATGAATGACGCCCTTGCTGTCGCACAGCAGAGCATTTGCGGATTGCACGCCCATCGCCTTGATCAGTTCGAGTACGGCGATGCCCGCAGCTCCGGCGCCATTGACCACGACTTTGAGGTCTTCCAAGCGGCGACCGGTGATCTGGCAGGCATTGATCATTCCAGCGGCGGAGATGATCGCTGTGCCGTGCTGGTCATCATGGAAGACGGGAACGTCGAGCAGCTCGCGCAGGCGCTGTTCGACGATAAAACTTTCCGGTGCCTTGATGTCTTCCAGATTGATGCCGCCAAATGTATTGCCGAAGCGCTTGACGCATTCGATGAAAGCGTCGGCATCTTCCTCTTCGACCTCGATATCGATGGCGTCGAGATCGGCAAAACGCTTGAACAGGACGGCTTTGCCTTCCATCACCGGCTTCGAGGCCATGGCACCCAGATTGCCCAGACCCAGAATGGCTGTGCCGTTGGAGATCACGGCGACCATATTGCCCTTGGAGGTATAGTCATAAACCGCGTCGGGATTCTCCGCGATGGCCTTTACCGGAACAGCAACGCCGGGGCTGTAGGCGAGCGAGAGATCGCGCTGGGTGGCCATCGGTTTGGTCGGCTGCAGAGCCAGCTTGCCGGGAGTAGGTTCGCGGTGAAAGGCCAGGGCCTCTTCATCTTCGACCGGGCTGGTTCTGTCATTCATGGCGATGTCCTTGGTGATCGGGGCTTTTCCCACTTGTATAGCCGCTCTAGCCGCTTCGCACCCTTGCGCGCAAGCCGAAACCTCGCAAGTGTTTGCCGCAATGAATGCGCTGACGACAATACCTGTTCCGACAGACCGGACATTCCCTTCTGCAGAGGGCGCGACGCCGATGATGGTGCAATTCCTGGAATTGCGCGCCAAGGCCCCGGCGGATGCCCTGCTGTTTTACCGGATGGGTGACTTCTACGAGCTCTTCTTTGACGATGCCGTCCGTGCAGCCGCGGCTCTCGACATCGCGCTGACCAAACGTGGTGAGCACCAGGGTGAGCCCATCCCGATGTGCGGTGTTCCCGCGGCCACGGCCGAGGCCTATCTCGCACGTCTCATCAAGGCAGGTTTCAAGGTCGCTGTCGGCGAGCAGATGGAAGACCCCAAGGTGGCGAAGGCTCGGGGCGCAAAGGCCGTTGTTCGCCGCGATATCACGCGGATCGTCACACCCGGCACCCTGACCGAGGACAGCCTGCTGGACCCCCGTCGCTCCAACCGCATTGCCGCGCTGGCGCGTACGGGTAGCGGTGACGCAGCCATCGCCTGGGCGGAGGTTTCCACGGGCGAATTTGTCGTGTCTGCAGTCGATCCCGCCAATGTGCCGGCCGAGATCGCGGCCATGGCGCCGGCGGAATTGCTGGTCGAGGAGGCGCGATATTCCGAAACGGTCGAGATCGCCTCGCGCGCGACGGTCACACCTCTGCCGCGCGCAAAATATGATACTGGCTCTGCGCAACGTCAGCTGAAGGCCCAATTCGGGGTCCAGGACCTCGACGGGTTTGGTGATTTTTCCAGGGCGGAGCTCTCTGCGCTGGGGGCCTTGCTGGATTATCTTGCCCTGTCTCAGGCGGGAGCGCCTGCCAAGTTGGCGCCACCGCGCCAGGGCAAGCAGGGCAGTGTTCTGGCCGTCGACCCGGCCACGCGGGCATCGCTGGAAATTGACAGGACCTTGTCAGGGGCTCGTGCCGGGTCTTTGCTGGATGCAATTGACCAAACGGTGACCGCGCCGGGCGCGCGTTGTCTGGCGGAGCGTCTGGCGCGACCGCTGACAGACGCGGCTCAGATCGAGGCACGGTTGGATGCGGTGAGTTTTTTCCGGGCTCAGGAAAATCTGCGTCGGGATGTGCAGGAACGCCTCAAGGCGGCGGGTGATGCGGAACGTGCCTTGTCGCGATTGCTGCTTGGTCGCGGGGGTCCACGCGATCTCAAGGCGCTTTCTGCGACGCTGGCCGAAGGTGAAGCCCTGGCCGTCCGCCTGACGGGTGACCCGCTGGTTCAGATGCCTGCTGAAATCGCGACCGGTATCACGGCTCTAATTCTGTCCGACAAGGTAGAGCTGGCCGATTTGGTCAACGACCTTGAACGGGCTGTCCGGGATGAGCCGCCATTGCTCGCACGCGATGGCGGGTTTGTCGCCGAGGGCTGGCGGCCGGAACTGGATGAGACCCGTGGCTTGCGCGATGAAAGCCGCCGAATTGTCGCAGGCCTGCAGCAGACCTATGCCGAAGCCACCGGTGTTTCCACGCTCAAGGTCAAACACAATAATGTACTGGGCTATTTCATCGAAGTGACGGCCAAGAATGCCGATGCGCTGATGGGTGAGGAGCTTTATATCCACCGTCAGACCATGGCCAATGCGGTGCGGTTTTCCACCACCGAACTTGCAGAATTGGAGGCCAGGATCGCCAGTGCGGGTGAGCGGACTCTGGCGATGGAGCTGGAAGTCTTCAACGCGCTTCGAGACCGCGTCGAGGCGCTTGGCCCGGTGATCCGGGATTGCGCGCGGGCACTGGCCGAGATCGACGTCGCCTCAGCTCTGGCTGAATGGGCGAGCGTTACAGATGCCTGCCGTCCCGAGATCGAGACGGGCACTGTGTTCAACGTGGTCGGAGGTCGGCACCCGGTGGTCGAGCAATCCCTGTCGCGCACGGGCGAGGGCCGGTTCACCCCCAATGATTGCCAGCTCGACGGCGAAGGCGGCGAAGGCCCGCGCCTGATGCTGGTCACCGGGCCGAACATGGCTGGTAAGTCCACATATCTCAGACAAAATGCGCTGATCCTGATGCTGGCCCAGGCCGGTTGTTTCGTGCCGGCGCACACAGCCCGGATCGGCATCGCAGACCGGCTCTATTCACGAGTGGGCGCCGCCGATGATCTGGCGCGCGGACGTTCCACCTTCATGGCTGAGATGATTGAAACAGCGGCCATTCTCAACCAGGCCACAGATCGCAGTTTTGTTATTCTCGACGAGATTGGTCGCGGCACGGCGACGTTTGACGGCTTGTCCATCGCCTGGTCGGCGGCGGAGCATCTGCATGGCGTCAATGGTTGTCGGGCCCTGTTCGCCACGCATTATCACGAGCTGACACGCCTGGCGGATGAGCTGGAGGCAGCCGGAAACTGCTCACTCAAGGCGCGCGAGTGGAAAGGCGAGCTGGTTTTTCTGCACGAGGTCGGACCCGGTGCCGCGGACCGGTCCTATGGCATTGAGGTGGCGCGTCGTGCCGGGTTGCCCAGGCGGGCGGTCAAGCGCGCCCAGACCATTCTGGACAGACTTGAAGCTGAAGGTGCACCAGCGGCGGCGCTGACGGACCTTCCGCTTTTCGCCGCGGTCGAGATCGAGGAAGCAGCCGGCCCATCCCTGGTGGATGAACGTTTGGCGGAAGTTGAGCCGGACAGTTTGTCACCGCGCGAGGCGCTGGATCTGGTCTATGTGCTCAAACAACTCGCCAAAGACGGGTGACGTCGGCGGCGCGCGGTTCTAAAACAATCTCATGACCGCGTCTTTCCTTCCCGCCTCCCTTGAATCCCTGAAATTGCGCGCTCGGCTGGCGTCGGCGATATCGCAGGATGGTTGGAACTCCCCCTTCGCGAGAAAGGCCGGGCTGGCAACCCTGCGGGCCTCGCTGGACGCTTTCCGAAATTCGGCCAACACGCTCTTGGCCGGTGATCATGGCGGTGCCGCCGCCGCACATGCGCTGTCGGATGGTGTGTCGGTGTGTCTGAGAGCGTTGTTCGACAGTCTGGCGGCGGAGGACCCGGAGGGTTCGAGCGGCGTGGCTTTGTGCGCCCAGGGTGGATTTGGCGCTGGCGAGCTGGCGCCCTATTCCGATGTTGACCTGATGCTTCTGAAGCCAGCGTCTGCCAATGAAAAGACCGATGAGTTTCTGCAGCGTGTGCTCTATGCGCTCTGGGATCTGAAGATCGATGTCGGCGGTGGTGCCTGTCGCACGATCGAAGAAACGCTCGAGCTGGCCAAGGAAGATGCGTCTGAACGAACGGCCTTGCTGTCCTTGCGTTACCTGGCAGGCAATCGAAACCGCGTCACCAAGCTGGCCAAACGTTTCCGCGATGAAGTTGTATCCGGTGACGAAATTGCTTTTGTCGAGGCCAAGCTGCGCGAACGCGATGCGCGGATCGAAAAGGCTGGGCGGTCCCGCTATACCGTTGAGCCGCATCTTAAGGCGGGCAAGGGCGGGTTGCGCGATCTGCAGCTGATGCGCTGGCTGGCGCTTTTTCTGTATGGCGCAGACGCGTTTGAGCGCTGGGTCGGTGACCGCTTGCTCTCGGTGGACGATGTTGAACGATATGTGGCTGCGGATGACTTCCTGTGGACTGTCCGTTTTCACTTGCACCAGCTGGCTGGCGGCAAGGATGAGCGGTTGAGCTTTGAGCTACAGCCGGAAATCGCCAAGCGCATGGGTTTTGAGGATACCGAGACCGAAAGTGGCGTCGAACGTTTCATGCGCCGTTATTTCTTCACGGCGATGCATGTCGGCTCATTGACGCGTCTGGTCTGCTCCAAGCTGGAGGCGGACTCGCGCAAGGCCAAGCCGAAAAACCTGGCGCGTTTCCTGCCTAATATGTTGACCCTGGAAACCGCTGATACGGGTGATTTCATCCTGCGGGACGGTCGTCTGGATTTCGCCAATCCGACCCAGATTGCTGACGATCCGGTCAAGTTGATGCAGTTCTTCCATGTCGCGGCATCGCGCCAGTTTGATCTGCATCCCGAGGCGGTTGCGCGCATTGGCAGGACGCTGTCGCATGTGGATGATGACTATCGGCGCGACCCACGTGTTGCCCGGGCCTTTTTTGCTGTGCTGCTGGATGCGCAGGCCCCGATGGCGGTGCTGCGACTGATGACCGAGGCCGGTCTTTTAGGCCGCTATATTCCCGAATATGGCGATATTGTCGCGCGCACCCAGTTCAACATGTACCACCGCTACACCGTCGACGAACACACCTTGCAGGCGATCGGGCTGTTGCGCGAAATCGAACAGGGGTTGCATGTCGATGAGCATCCGTTGTCGACGGGTCTGATCAGCAAGGTCAAGAGCCGGCGCGCATTGCATCTGGCGGTGCTGTTGCACGATACCGGCAAGGGCAATGGCGATCAGTGTATCGAGGGCGCTGCGCGGGCGCTGGCGGCATGTGAAAGACTGGGTCTGAACAGTGAAGAAAGTGAGCTGGTCGCCTGGCTCATCGAGAACCATTTGTTGATGAGCGACACGGCCCAGCGGCGCGATATCGGCGATCCACGCACGATAGCTGATTTTGCCCAGATTGTTGGAAGTGTTGAGCGTTTGCGTCTTCTGACCATCCTGACAGTTGTTGACATTCGGTCGGTCGGTCCAGGCGTCTGGAATGGCTGGAAGGCCCAGCTCATGCGTGACCTTTACGCGGCTGTCGAGCCGGTGCTCCAACGGTCCGGTGATGCAGTCGAACTGGCGCGAGAGGCGCTGACCGAGAAGGCAGAGATTGGTCGCAGCCGGGTCTGTGACCGGCTTGAACGCAGCCACCCGGATTTTGCGGCCTTCTGGCGTGAGGAGCTGGATGACACCTATTGGGTCACCTCGACCGAGGAGGACCGGTTCCGTCATGCTGCCTTCGGGCGCCAGGCAATGTATGGCGGGGATGGAGAGGCCGCCGCCGCGATACGGGTTGATCGCCGGCGCATGGCAACCGAGCTGATGATCTGGACCGAGGACCGCTTTGGTCTGTTTGCAGACCTGGTCTCGGCTCTGGCCTCGCGGGGTGCGGATATTGTCGGCGCGACAATCCACACCACGCGATCCGGCAAGGTTCTGGACATTTTCTACATCCAGGACGCGGCGGGCCAGCCCTTCGGCTGGAACGCGTCCTATTTGATGGATGACCTGTTGGCCTATGTGAAGGGCGTTGCCGCGGGATCGCTTCAGGTGGAGCGCTCGCGCGAAATGACATTGAGACGAACCGGGGCGGCATTCCAGATCACACCATATCTGAGTTTTTCCAATGACCTTTCCGACAGCGCTACAGTTATCGAGGCATCGGGCCGTGATCGGCCGGGCTTGCTGGCAGACTTGTCCGACATGATCGCCAAACAGGGCCTGTCTCTGCACGCCGCGCGAATTGATGGATATGGTGAACGGGCGACCGATGTGTTCTATGTCACCCGGGATGGCGCCCAGCTGACGGATGAGGCGCTCAGGGTCGAGGTAGAAGAAGCGCTCATGAATGTCCTGAGCGAAGGGGAAGCGCAGCTCGAAGCGCAGGCAGCCCAGCGTGGAATCGCGCGGGCTCCGGCAAGCCTCTTGCGGTAACCCAATGAGATTATTGCGCTCCTCTGCTGTTGTTGGCCTGTTCACAATGGTCAGTCGTATCCTCGGCTTCGTGCGTGAGATCATGTTCGCGGCCTTTATCGGGCCTGGCTCTGTGCTCGATGCCTTCCTGCAGGCTTTCCAGTTTCCCAACCTCTTCCGTCGCATCTTTGCTGAGGGGGCGTTCAACTCCGCCTTTGTCCCGCTCTACACGGAGCGACTGGAAGGGGATGGCCAGGATGAGGCGCGTGAATTCGCGCGCCAGGTCGCCTCGGTGTTATTCACCGCCATGCTGGTTCTGGTCATCGCAGCGCAGTTGGCGATGCCCTGGCTGATGGTCTTTCTCGGACCGGGTTTTGTGGGCCAGCCGGAGATTTTCGACACGGCAGTTCTCTTTACCCAGATCACCATGCCATATCTGCTTATGATGTCGCTCAGCGCGATGTTTTCAGGCGTGCTGAACGCACATGGCAAGTTCGCCGTTGCGGCCGCAGCACCTGTTCTGCTGAATCTGACGCTGATCGGGATCATGTTCTTCAGCGAACTGCGAGGACGGGAGCTGTCCTATTATCTGACCTGGGGTATCACGATCTCCGGCGTCATCCAGCTGGCCTGGATCTATGCGGCCATGCAGCGGCTGGGCATCGGGCTGGCCGTTCGTGTCCCGCGCCTGACGCCGGGCGTCAAGAAATTGATCGTTCTGGGGGTTCCCGGGGCTGTGGCGGCAGGTGTCACGCAGATCAATATCCTTGTGACGTCTGCAATTGCGACAAACCAGGCGAGTGCACGGTCCTGGCTCTATTTCGCCGACCGACTCTATCAGCTACCGCTGGGCGTCGTCGGCATTGCCATGGGCGTTGTACTGCTGCCGACCCTCAGCGCACGTCTGCGCAACGGGGACGATGCGGGTGCGTCAAATGCGATGAACCGCGCCATCGAGCTCTCAATGGCCCTGACCTTGCCAGCCGCCGCGGCCCTTCTGGCGATGCCGGAGTTTCTGGTCGGAGGACTGTTCGAACGCGCGCGCTTTGATTCCAATGACACAATCATGGTGGCACGGGCGCTGGTTCCCTTCGCGCTGGGTCTTCCGGCCTTTGTGCTGGTCAAGGTGCTCGCTCCGGGCTTTTTCGCACGCCAGGATACGATGACTCCGATGAAGTTCGCGACTGTGTCGGTTGTCGTGAATTTGGCGTTGGGGCTAGCCCTCTTCAGCACGCCCCTGCGCTATGTCGGATTGGCGATTGCGACAGCCATCGCCGGTTGGGTGAACATATTGCTACTCGCCTGGACCCTGCACCGACGCGCCGTCTTCAGGCCGGATGCGCGCTTGATTTCGCGTTTTCCGCGCATTCTGGCGGCGGCGATTGTCATGGGGCTCACGCTCAGAGCGGCTCAATTCTACAGCGCCGAGCTGACCCAATTCTTCTTCGGCATACCTTTGCTGGCTGTGATCGCTGTGAGCGCCATGGGTGTGGCTGTGTATGGTATGGCTGCGATCGCCACCGGAGCGCTTCGAATTTCCGACGTGACCTCTTCCCTCAAGCGCAAGTAAGAGACAAACACGCTTGAGGCACAGGCCCCGCAAGGCTAAGACCGCGGCTCCTGTTTTCCTCCGTCCAAACGAGGCCATCCGATGAGTGATACTCCGATCGATTATACCGGCCCCCAACGTGTGCTGTCAGGCATGCAGCCAACCGGTTCCCTTCACCTTGGAAACTACCTGGGTGCGCTTAAAAACTGGGTGTCCTTGCAGGAAGACGGAAACTGGGACTGCTTTTATTGCGTGGTGGATATGCACGCGGTAACCATGCCGCACGACCCGGCCACTCTGCCGGACGCCGTTCGCTCGGCCGCTGCCGCCTATATCGCCTCCGGTGTTGATCCGTCCAAGAGCGCGATCTTTGCTCAGTCTGCTGTGCCGGCTCATGCCGAACTTGCCTGGATTTTCAATTGTGTCGCGCGCCTGGGCTGGTTGGAGCGCATGACCCAGTTCAAGGACAAGGCGGGCAAGGACAAGGAACGCGCTTCGGTTGGCCTGTTTACCTATCCGGTCCTCCAGGCTGCCGATATTCTGGTCTACAAGGCGACCCATGTTCCGGTGGGCGAGGACCAGAAACAGCATCTGGAGCTCTGCCGGGATATCGCCGCGCGTTTCAATCGCGATTATGGCGACGGAGAAGCCATCTTCCCGCTGACCGAGCCCGTCATCCAGGGGCCGGGTGCGCGCATTATGTCGCTGCGGGACGGGTCCGCGAAGATGTCCAAGTCTGATGTGTCTGACAATTCACGCATCAATCTGGATGATGACGCCGACAAGATTGCCCGCAAGATCAAGAAGGCGAAGACCGATCCGGAACCGCTTCCGTCCGAGGAAGCCGGTCTGGCTGAGCGACCTGAGGCGAATAATCTGGTCGGCATTTATGCCGCACTGACGGGCCAGACGAAGGCCGATATCCTTGCCGAGTTCGGCGGTCAGGGTTTTGGAGCGTTCAAGCCTGCTCTGGCTGACGTGGCGGTGCAGTATCTCGCTCCGATCTCTGACGAGTATCGTCGTCTTGTCGAGGACAAGACCGAGATTGACCGCATTCTCGCTGCCGGCGCTGAACGTGCCAACAAGGTTGCCGCGCCTGTCGTGACGGAAGCCAAGGAAATCATCGGGTTCTGGGGATAACATGTCGAAGACGTCTATATTGTTTGTGGCGCTCGCCAGCCTGTCTGTTGCGGCTTGCGGAGGGTCTTCCGACCATGAAGAGCGCGCCATGGATCAGGGCGAGATGCCTCATGGTGGCGCCGCCGAGAACGGCGCTCGCCAGTCGCTTGTTGATGATGGGGTGATGCCGGTCATCGATGTGCGCGCGGCCTGGATGCGGCCGCACCCGGGCGGCCGTGATGTGACCGCGGCCTATTTCGCCCTGCGCCTGGCTGATGGCTCTGCCGATCGTTTGCTCAGTGCCAGCATTGATGGAGCCGAGCGCGTCGAGCTTCATGGCCATACGATGAGCGCGGACGGCATGATGCAGATGCGTCCGATCGGTCCACAGGATCTCAACGCTGAGGGCCCGCTGGTCTTCACGCCGGGCGGGCGCCATCTGATGGTGTTTGGACTGGCGACGGTGGTTGAGGGCGATACCGCTACGGGAACGCTGGTCTTTGAGCGTGCCGGCGAAGTTTCGGTGACCTTTGAGGTTCGATCCATGCCCCCGGGCATGCCCAGTGAATACTAGCTCGGCCTAGTTGGTTTCCGGCGCGCTCTTGGGTGTATCGAACTGGTTTTCCGGCAGATATTTCGCTGGGTCATAGGCTTGGGGACCTCGAGGCCAGAACATGCGCATCAATCCGCCGCCCATCAGGGCGACCGGGATCAGGAAAAGGCCGTAGGCGTTTTCCTGCAGCAGGAAAAGCACAACAAAGAAAATTCCGCCCAGAACCGTGATCAAGCCACCGAGGATGAACATGGCGATCATGAAGGCCATTGACTGTCCTTCCACGAATTCGATCTGATCGCGATGAGGAAGCAACGCCTTGTGCAGGCCGGTAAGCAAGGCGCGGAAACTCTCATACTCTCCGCGGAACACACCTGGCGAAACGAAGGTCATCGAGCCAAACGCCAATTCGTCGCCCGCATCATTGGTCACGCGAAGCACGACTTGTGACGTCTGCCCGGCCATTTCTGCAGCCATTCGGACCTTGCGAATACGGTCCAGCGCGAACTGATGTACGGGCGTGCCGTCCTCTAGCTCTTGTACCAGAGCGTCCTCGTCCAGCCAGGTAAAGGTGGTCTGGGTGCCCAGGTTTCGCCGGTCGGAATGTCGAACAGAGCTCATGAAAACCTCTCCTTTTTGGCCCCTTAGCAGCAAATACTGGACGAGTCGCGTGAAACTCGCCAAAGTCGCGCGGCATGCCAAATCGAACACGCAAATTCCTGGTTGTGGCGGATGAAAGCCCGGAAGCGCGCACAGCGCTTTACTTTGCTGCCCGCCGAGCTTTCAAGACCGGCGCCAAGGTTACTGTCCTTGCCGCATATGAACCGTCTGATTTCAATCACTGGATTGGAGTTGCCGAAACCGCGAAGCGGGAATCCGAGGCGGCTGCCGAAACCCTGCTGGAATCGATGGCAGAGGATGCCGAGGCCGTGACGGGTGAGCGTCCGGAATTGCTCCTGCGCGAAGGCGAACGCTCACAGGTGTTATCGGAACTCCTGTGCGAAGACCCGGAGATTTCGCTCCTCATTCTGGGCGCTTCCCGGTCGAGCGAAGGCCCGGGGCCGCTGGTGTCTGCCCTGGCGCGTGGCAAGGGTTTGTTCTCCGAGCGCAATGTCCCGGTGACCGTCGTTCCCGGCGATATGCCGTGCGGGGAAATCGACGCGCTCACCTGAGCCCCTACAGCTCTTGTGGTTGAAGTTTTTGTTCATTGCCGCCAAGTGGTGCGCGAGGAGACCTGCCATGTTCATCCAGACCGAAGCCACGCCCAATCCAAATACTATGAAATTCCTGCCTGGCCGCGAAATCGCGCCAGATGGCGCGCGGGAATTCGAAAACGAGGAAGACGCAGCGGTTTCTCCATTTGCCTCCGACCTCTTCCTCATCGAAGGCGTTACAGGCGTGTTCCTGGGCGCTGACTTTATCGCCATCACCAAGAGCGAGGCGGTCGATTGGGATCACATCA
The DNA here is from genome assembly GCA_965657935.1 of Maricaulis sp. Taxonomy (GTDB): domain Bacteria; phylum Pseudomonadota; class Alphaproteobacteria; order Caulobacterales; family Maricaulaceae; genus Maricaulis. Next base: position 15,721 of record CBFHQE010000024.1, read on the forward strand.
AGCCCTTCTTGCTGGGGGCGATCATGGATGGTTTGCAGTCCGGACGCCCGATCCTGGGCGATGCGGCCGAGGACAGCGGTCACGCGGTTTATGACGGTGAAAGCTCGGAAGTGGTCAAGGAAATCATCGAGTTGATCGATACGCGTGTTCGCCCGGCTGTGGCACAGGACGGTGGAGATATTCTCTTCCATTCCTACCTGGCCGATTCAGGCGTGGTACGGCTGAAAATGCGTGGCGCCTGTTCCGGCTGTCCGTCTTCGACGATGACACTCAAATCCGGCATCCAGAACCTTCTCCAGCACTATATCCCCGAGATCCAGTCCGTAGAGGCTGTGGAGTAGGCAGGCGACGACGTCACCGAATTCCTCTAAACCGCCATCATGGCCATCCTGGTTTTTGATACGACCGGAGCGGAGTGCTCCGTGGCGCTGCGCGTTAAGGGGCATCAGGACCGGGTCCTGAGCGAAAGCATTGGACGTGGACATGCTGAGCGTCTGGCGCCCATGGCGCAGCAGGTGATGGATCAGGCGGGTCTTGTGCCCGGCGCTCTTCATCGCATCGGCGTTACCATCGGTCCGGGCGGTTTTGCCGGTACACGTGTCGGTGTCGCCTTTGCACGCGGGCTGGCCCTGTCGAGCGGAGCGAAGGCCTATGGTATCTCCAATCTCGCCGTGACCGCCCACTCCCTGTCACAGGCGCGGCCGCTGGCGATTGTTCATGACGCCAAGCGTGGCGAGGTGGTGATACAAATCTGGAGTGATGGCGCCGGTGAGGCACATCGTCTGTCAATCGAGGAGGCGGCTGACCGTGTCAGTGGCATTGACCTCGCCGGCGGAGGCGCGAGGCTGGTCGCCGACGAAGGACAGCGTATTCTGGATGAGGGTAAGCTGGATCTTGTCGCCCTGCTTGATTTGAGTGAACGGGCCGGCGAAGCGCAAAGCCCGCCGACGCCTTTCTATGTGCGACCGCCCGATGCCAAACTCCCTGGCGGGATTGATCCGTGATCGTCGAGCAGGTCACGGCCCAGAGTGCTGAGCGGTTGGCGGCTGTGCACGCGAAGTGTTTCGATCATCCCTGGCCTGCCAGGGAATTTGCCTCCCTGCTATCCATGCCATCAAGCATCGCGTTCGCCGTCCAGGAGGCCGGTTGTCATGTTGCGTTTGTACTGGCTCGGATCGCCGCGGATGAAGCGGAGATCCTGACGATTGGTGTCGACCCGGAATGTCGTGGCAAGGGGCTGGGCCTGGCGCTGCTTGAGCGCGCCGAACAGTCGGTTGCAGATGCCGGTGCCGTGTCTCTGTTTCTTGAGGTCAATCAGGTCAATGAGCCTGCCAAGGCGCTCTATACCCGAGCCGGATACTCGGAGATCGGGCGTCGCCCGCGCTATTATCGTGGCCGGGATGATGCGCTTATCTTCCGAAAATCTCTTCTGGAGCGTGGACAAACAGGGGCGTGACCGAATATCACTCCGATATCCAACCGGGGGAATCAACATGCCGGACCGCATCGAGAAAATCTGTATCGAAAAAGGCCTTCGCATGACGGAGCAGCGCCGGGTTATCGCGCGCGTACTGTCGATGTCGCATGATCACCCCGATGCGGAGGAGCTGCACCGCCGCGCCTCTGCTGAGGACCCACGCATCTCCCTGGCCACGGTCTACCGCACGGTCCGCCTGTTCGAGGAAGCGGGTATCATCGAGCGTCACGACTTCCGCGACGGAAGGTCGCGTTATGAGGAGGTCGGGGATGATCACCATGATCACCTGATCGACCTAAAGTCCGGTGAGGTTGTGGAATTTGTGAACGACGAGATCGAACGACTGCAGGAAGCGATTGCGCGCAAGCTGGGCTATAAGCTTGTCGATCACCGTCTCGAGCTTTACGGCGTACCCCTCTCCAGCGCTGAGGACTAGGCGCGAGTACCCAGGGGGACATCATGTCCGCGCGCCAACCCGGCAAGCATGCCATCACATTTATCTTCATCACCGTTCTGATCGACATGATCGGGTTCGGCCTGATTATCCCGGTGATGCCGTCGCTGCTCGGAGATCTGACCGGGCTGGCGCCCAATGAAGCGGTGGTTCTTGGCGGTCTGCTCACTGCGGTCTACGCCCTGACGCAATTCATATTTGCGCCAATCATAGGCGGCCTCTCGGATCGATTTGGGCGCAAGCCCGTTCTTCTGTGCGCCTTGGCAGGTTTCACGATCGACTATGCGATCATGGGCTTTGCACCGGTCTTCTGGATATTGTTGGTGGGCCGCCTCCTGGCCGGTGTTTTCGGGGCCAGTTATGCCACCGCCAACGCCTTTATTGCCGACATAACACCACCAGAAAAACGGGCTGGGCGCTTTGGTATGATCGGGGCTGCCTTCGGGCTGGGCTTTATTATCGGGCCGGCGGTCGGGGGTTTCCTGGGCGAGCTTTACGGGCCGCGCGCTCCTTTTTTCGCCGCCGCGATCCTCGCTGGCGCCAATTTGATCTATGGCCTGATCGTCTTGCCGGAAACGCTCAAGCCGGAGAACCGTCGCAAGTTTGATATCATGCGGGCCAACCCGTTCGGGGCGCTCTGGCAGATGCGCCAATATCCAGCAGTGCTCATTATGTTGGGCGCAGTCTTCCTGATGATGCTGGGCCATTCCGTATATCCCGCGATCTGGTCCTATTTCGCGGCTTACCGCTTCGAGTGGAGCGATGGCGATATCGGATTGTCGCTGATGTTTGTTGGCGTCACGACCGCGATCGTTCAGGGCGGACTCACAGGTCGGTTGGTTCCGGCATTGGGTGAGTGGCGAGCCATCATAATATCGCTCACGCTCGCGACACTGGGCTATATTGGCTACGGTCTGGCGACCGCGGGTTGGATGGTTTACATGATCGTCCTGATTGGCTCGATCGGAAATATTGGCGGTCCGGCGATCAATGGCGTGATGTCACGCATCGTTCCGCCCAATGCCCAGGGCGAACTCCAGGGCGCGATGACCGGGCTGACAAGTCTTGCCAATTTCATCGGGCCCCTGATCTTGCCGTCCGTTTTTCGCTACGCGACACAGGACGGGGTGGCGCCCGTTTGGTCCGGCGCGCCCTTCTTCCTCGCCGCAGGGATCACCGTCGGCTCCTTGAGCATAATTTTCTGGGCGCGGCGCCTCGATAACGGATCCGCCAATGAGGCCACGCTGCAAAACGAACCCTCTCCCACTGCGCAGCGCGAGGCCGAGTAGGCTCTCCTCTTGCCCTGCAAGGGCTTTTCAAGCATAAACCCGGCCTCTTCGGCACCGGGCCGAGGGATATATGATTGACGAATTCGAATGAGCGATACGCGTAAACGTCTGTTTATCAAGACCTATGGCTGCCAGATGAATGTCTATGATTCCGAGAGGATGAAGGACGTGCTGCACCCGCTCGGCTATGAGCCGGCCGAGGAGCCCGCTGGCGCTGATCTTGTGATCCTGAACACCTGTCACATTCGTGAGAAGGCGGCAGAGAAAGTCTATTCCGAACTCGGTCGTCTGCGCCCGCTCAAAGAGGCCAAGTCCGATGACGGGGGCATGACTATCGCCGTGGCCGGATGTGTGGCCCAGGCGGAGGGCGCGGAGATCATGAAACGCGCACCTGTCGTGGATCTGGTCGTGGGTCCGCAGACCTACCACAAACTGCCCGAGCTGATCGCCAAGGCGCACCGCGCGCGAGGCGAGGCGCTGGACACGGAATTCGAGGTCGAGGACAAGTTCGACAGGCTCGGCAATGACCGCCAGGTCGATGGATTCACTGCCTTTGTCACCGTGCAGGAGGGTTGCGACAAGTTCTGCACCTTCTGTGTGGTGCCCTATACGCGTGGCGCTGAATGGTCGCGTCCGGTCGACCAGATTGTCGCCGAGGTGCGTGCGCTCGCAGCCAAGGGTGTGCGCGAAGTTACGCTGCTGGGGCAGAACGTGAATGCCTTCCACGGTGAGGCGCCTGCGGGCCGCGAGGCCGATGGCCCCTGGGGTCTGGGACAGTTGGTGCGCCACCTGGCGCTGATCGGTGGTATTGAGCGTATTCGTTTCACAACCAGCCACCCGCGCGACATGGATGATGACCTCATCAATGCCTTCGCCGACACGCCCAAACTGATGCCCTATTTCCACCTGCCGGTTCAGTCTGGGTCGGACAAGATCCTCAAGGCCATGAACCGCCAGCATACTGCGGAAGAGTATCTGGCCATCATCGAACGCTTGCGGTCCGCTCGCTCTGATATTGCCATTTCCGGTGACATGATTGTTGGTTTCCCCGGGGAGACGGACACGGATTTCGAGGCCACCATGCAGCTGGTGCGGGATGTGAACTATGCCTCCTGCTTCTCGTTCAAATACTCCAAACGCCCAGGCACGCCGGGCGCGGCCATGTTCAACCAGATTGCGGAAGAGGTGAAAACCGAACGCCTTCTGGCCCTGCAGGCTCTGCTAAACGAGCAACAAGTCTCCTTCAATGAAAGCCAGATCGGTCGCACCCTGCCCGTGCTGTTCGAACGTGAGGGCCGGCTGGATGGCCAGCTGCACGGTCGCAGCCCCTATCTGCAGGCCGTGCATGTTGACGCCCCGGCTGATATGATTGGCAAGATCGGAAATGTCCGGATTGAGGGTGCCAGCCGTAATGCCCTGTCCGGCATTCTGGAAACCTCGGAGCAAAGCGCCGCGTGAGCAGCCAACCGACGTCCCGCAAACGTGCAGCCCGGCCTCGTCGCCAGGCCTCTGAAACCCTGCATCTCGATGACAAGGACCGCGTTCGTGCGATCGCTGGCCCGGGTGACCGTTTTCTCATTCTGATTGAGGAAGAGCTGGATGTGCGCCTGAGTGCGCCGGGCGCTGGCCAGATCGTCATCAGTGGAGATTCAGCCGAAGCGCGCGACGAGGCCAAACGTGTGCTCAAGCGTCTTTATGCCAGTCTCGAGCATGGCCTGACCTGTGACGAGGCGGCTGTTCGAGCCGCTCTTCGAACCCGCGATGACGAGGAAGGTGGCGCCGCAGATGACGGCATGATCCGCGTTCCGCGGGGATCCAGCCTGATCGCCCGCACCGAAGGTCAGCGTACTTATGTCCGCGCGCTCAAGAATGAGAAGGCCTATGACCTGATCTTCGGCGTCGGACCTGCCGGTACCGGCAAGACTTTGCTCGCGGTAGCCTATGGTGCTTCGCTGCTGGTCCAGCGCAAGGTCGAGAAACTGATCATCACCCGTCCGGCCGTCGAGGCTGGCGAGAAACTGGGCTTTCTGCCCGGCGACCTGACCGAGAAGGTCGATCCTTATCTTCTTCCAGTCTGGGATGCGCTGGCGGATACGCTCGGACGGGGCCAGCTGGAGAAAATGCGGGAAGATGGTCGTATTGAAGTGGCTCCAATTGCCTTCATGCGCGGCCGCACGCTCAATCGCGCTTTCGTCGTCGTTGATGAAGCCCAGAATACCTCTCGCGCGCAGATGCAGATGGTTCTGACCCGTTTGGGCGAAGGCTCGCGCATGGCGGTAACGGGCGATCCCAGCCAGTGCGATCTGCACCCGCGCGACCCGTCCGGCCTGCCCCATGCCTTGTCCATTCTGGCGAGGACCAAGGGGGTCGCCGCCATTATCTTCGACAAGAGCGATGTCGTGCGTCATGATCTCGTGGCCCGTATTGTGGCGGCCTATGAAGAGGATGCGGCCAAGTCTCCGCGCGAACACTCATGAACGCAGTCGATGTCATCATCGAGGATGACAGTTGGAACGCTCTGAGGGGCAAGACACAACGCGTTCAAGCCTGCCTGGAAGCATCGCTGAGGGAGATCGGTGACGCTCATCCCGGTGTGGTCGCTGTCCTGCTGACCGGTGATGAGCCGGTCGCGGAGATGAATGAACGTTTTCGTGGAAAGTCCGGTCCGACCAATGTGTTGTCCTTTCCCGCGATTGAAGGTGCGGACAACATGCTGGGCGATATTGCCCTGGCCTGGGGTGTGGTCGAGCGTGAGGCCGCCGACAAGGGCATCAGCATTGAAAATCATCTCAGCCATCTGATTGTGCATGGATTTTTGCACCTCCAGGGTTATGATCATCAGACTGATGCTGAAGCGGAAGAGATGGAAGATATCGAGCGGCGAGCTCTTTGCCGCCTTGGGATTGCTGACCCCTATACGCTCGACGAAACGACCCATGAGGGCACTATAGAATGAGTGATGGCTCCAGTCCGAGCGGTGGCAAGAAATCCTGGCTCCGCTCGATTTTCAACGGCTCCAACTCTGCCGCGGCTGAGAAAACGAAATCCTCTCAGTCCTTTATGATCAAGCACGATGCGCTGGAAGAGTTGCGCGTTGCGGATGTCATGGTTCCGCGTGCCGACATAATCGGTGTCGAGATCGCAACACCGCTCGGGGAGCTGGCAGAGGCTTTTTCCACGGCTTCGCACTCCCGCTTGCCCGTCTACCGCGAGACGCTGGATGATCCGGTTGGTGTGGTTCACATCAAGGACGTTGTCAGCCACCTCACGCCATCGGAGGATGGACGTCGAACCGTCGGTTGGGCGGAACAGGAAATTCTCGCCGATATCCTTCGCCCGCTGCTGTATGCGCCTCCTTCCATGAAGGCGGGTGACCTTCTGCGTCGGATGCAGGCCCGTCGCATGCATATGGCCCTCGTTGTCGATGAATACGGAGGCACTGACGGCCTGGTGACGCTGGAAGACCTGATCGAGCCCATTGTCGGCGAGATCGAGGACGAGCACGACGAGGATGATGCCCCCCTGATCCGGGTGCGCGCACCTGGGGTGTGGGATGTGGATGCCCGTGCCGAGATCGACGAGTTCGAACGTGTTGTCGGCGAGGAAATCGCAGCGGACGATGAAGACGACGATGTCGATAGTCTCGGGGGATTGGTTTTTACCATTGCCGGTCGCATTCCCGAGCGTGGTGAGGTCATCCGCCATGCAACAGGGTATGAGTTCGAAGTGCTTGAGGCTGACCAGCGTCGCATTCGAAGGATGCGTGTTCGCGCTGCCCGGGCCGGCAAGTCAGGGATGGCAGAATAATCTTGCAGATCGAGCGCAGATTTCAGCCCTGGACGTGGCGCGTGCGGCTCCGTCACCTCAATGGGTGGCGCGGTCTGGCAGTGAGCTTCCTGGCCGGCATGCTCGCGGTCCTGGCCCTGGCGCCCTTTCATTTCTGGCCGATCTGGATCCTCAGCCTTGCGGTATTGCTCTGGCGCCTGGACGGCGACCGGCGCGGGCCGAAACCAATGCGCCGCGGATTTCTGACCGGATTTGTGTTCGGCATGGGATACTTCCTCGCCGGCACGTATTGGGTTGGTTTCGCCTTCATCAATCGCGGCCCTGAATTCGCCGCTCTGATACCAGTTGCCTTACCGCTGTTCGCTGCCATGCTGGCGGCTTTCTGGGGTGTGGCGGGGTCGATCTACGCCCGGTTTGCCCAGAACACCGAATGGCGAGTGTTGAGTTTCGCTGCTGTTTTTGCGCTGACTGAATGGCTGCGTGGCCATATCTTCAGTGGGCTGCCCTGGAACTTGCCAGCTTATACTTGGCCGGCCGGTGGTGCCGTCAGCCAGGCCGCGTCCTGGCTCGGCGTTTACGGGCTCAGCTTCCTGACCTTGCTGATGTTTGCCGCGCCCGCGATGCTGGTGACACGCAATCTGGGTGTCCGGCGGTTATTGCCGGGCCTGTCCGGGTTCGCACTCCTGTGCGTTCTGTTCTTCGCGGGCGGACTGCGCCTGATGAGCACCGCTGTGCCGGATGTCGAGAATGTACGCCTGCGCATCGCCCACTCCAATATTACTCAGGACGAAAAATGGGGTGAGGGTGGCGACGATATCGCCCGCGATCGTTATATGAACCTGACAACCCAGCCCGGTCTGGACCAGGTCACTCATGTCTTGTGGCCGGAGGGCGCGCTACCGATCTACATGCTGGAGGATGGTCAGACCCTGTCCCGTCTTGGCGCTGCGTTGAACGATGGGCCAGCCCTGATCGCAGGGATCAACCGCCGCGCGCGCGCCGGCGAAGAGACGGTTTATCACAACGCACTGGCGGCGATGCGGTTCGAGGGGGGCGAGCTCTCCGTTGATGCGCTTTATGACAAGGTCTTGCTGGTGCCCTTTGGTGAGACGATTCCGCTCGCGGCACTGATTTCGGCCATTGGGTTTGACGAGTTCGCGCGGCTTCAGTTTACCCCGGGGCCGCGAGCTATCGTGGCGGATATCCCAGGCTTGCCGTCGATGATGCCGTTGATCTGTTACGAGGCGATTTTTCCGCACTTCTGGCAGTCCACTGCAGACCGTCCCGAATGGTTTTTCAACCTGTCCAATGATGCCTGGTTTGGCGATACATCCGGCCCGCGCCAGCACCTCGTTCAGTCGCGTTATCGCAGTATCGAAGCGGGCATCCCGCTGGTTCGGTCTGCCTCCCGCGGATTTTCCGGCGTGGTTGACCCGCTGGGGCGCATGCCAGTGATGATCCAGCCGGACGCAGAGGGCGCGTTTGATGTCACATTGCCGCGAGCGCTCGCGGCCACCCCCTATTCCATATATGGCGATTTTCTCTTCTGGGTCATGGTTTTGAGCGTCATCGCGGGGCTCGCCATGCAAAGGTTGCGTTTTATTAAAAAACCAGAAACTTCACAGCTCTGACCTGAATTCTGTTATGCTGCCAAGCACGGGTTGTGCATAGCAGTCCGAAAGAGAGGTGAGACGCATGTTGCAGGGTGATGCGATCGAGAAAAAGGTCAGCCCTCGGGGTCCCAACCCCGTAGACATTCACGTCGGTTCCAGAATTCGTCTCCGCCGGCAATTACTCCGGATGAGCCAGGAAAAACTGGGTGATGAGCTCGGTGTCACTTTCCAGCAAGTGCAGAAATACGAACGCGGTGCGAACCGGGTCGGTGCAAGCCGCCTCTATCGACTGTCGCGCGTGCTGGAAGTGCCGGTGCAATTCTTCTTCGAGGGCCTGAACGAGAAATCGACGATCAGCGCGATGGCCGAAGGTGATCAGACGCCGATTGTCTATGATTTCATTCAGAGCTCGGACGGTGTGTCCCTGGCGGAGAGTTTCTCCCGCATCAAGGATGCCAAGGTTCGTCGCCGCGTGCTTGAACTGGTACGCACACTGGCGAGCGAAGAGGAAATGGCGCGCTGAAGGGGTGATTTGCGGCTGAAAAGCCGCTAAATGCCCCGCCATGACGACTCAGGAATCAGATCGACCGGATTTTCGGCTGTTTGGTCGTGCGCAGGGCAAGCCCCTGTCCGCGCGCCAGCAGAGGCTGGTGGACAATGTCTTGCCGGAGATTGACCTGCCGGCCGAGGGCGCAATTGACGCTGCGCAACTGTTGCCCCGACAGGAAACCCATGTGCTGGAAATCGGTTTTGGTGGCGGTGAGCATCTCGCCGGCCAGGCTGATCGCAATCATGGTACCGGCTACATCGGAATCGAGCCCTTCCTCAATGGTGTGGCCAAGGCGCTGACCTATCGCGAAGAGCTGGGGTTGGAGAATATCCGTCTGCATCGCGGCGATGCGCGTGATGTCCTGCCGCGTTTCGCGGACGCCAGCCTGGATCGGATTTTCCTGCTTTTCCCGGACCCCTGGCACAAAAAGCGCCATGCCAAGCGCCGTTTTGTCCAGCAGGCGACCCGCGATGATTTTGGCCGCATTCTCAAACCGGGCGGCAGGTTGCGCATCGCTACGGACGTAAAATCCTATGCTGATCACTGCATGACCGAATTCGAACAGGATGGACGTTTTGCCTGGCAGGCCGGCGACGCCAATGACTGGCGCCTTCCCCCGGCAGATCACATCCAGACCCGCTATGAGTCCAAAAATCTGGGCGATTGCGCGCCGGTCTTCATGGACTGGGTACGGGGCTAGCGGCTGCCGTCTCGCCTGTGCAGATAATCTGCGAACATCGGCACGGTGAAGGCGAGTTTGCCGTGAGAAGGGCTGTAGATCATGCCCTTGTTGATGATCTGCGCCCGACGCGGGCCCAGCGCCTGCGCGGTCTCG
>CBFHQE010000025.1:0-25594 GCA_965657935.1 Maricaulis sp.
CGCGGATGATGATTTTCCGGAAACGCCGCATGAACAACTTACAATTGTTCCTTTTTTGTTCCGCAAGCCTTGCCTCGACCGGGCAACGCGATTTAAGCCTCCAACATGCCCATCCTGGTCCTTCTCATCTCGGTCTTTGCCACGGCCTTCATCTCCGGTGTGTTTGGCATGGCCGGCGGGTTGATCCTGATGGGGGTGCTGGCACTGATCCTGCCAGTTTCGGCGGCGATGGTCGTGCACGGGGTGATCCAGTTCGTGTCCAATGGCTGGCGGGCCGTACTGCTGATCAAATGGGCAATGTGGCGGACGCTGGCGATCTATCTCGCCGGCGCCCTGTCAGCCGGTACATTGCTGATGTTCCTCACGCTGGAACTGGAAAAGGCCTGGCTGTTCATCATTCTCGGCCTGACGCCTGGCCTCATCTGGGTACCCCGCAAATACGTTCACCTCGACGCTGAACGCCCCGCCCATGCCGTCCTGTGCGGTTTCGTGGTGACGGGCCTCAACGTCATTTCTGGCGTCTCCGGGCCATTGCTGGATGTCTTCTTCACCGAGACGAAGGCCGACCGGCGCGCCATCGTTGCGACCAAGGCGGCGACCCAGGTCATCTCGCACTCGGTCAAGATCGGCTATTACATCCTGCCCGCGATCGCGGCCGGCGCCCTGCCCGCCACTCAGTGGCTGTTGATCGCCATCCCGCTCTCCATGCTGGGCACGACGCTGGGCGCGCGGGTGTTGGACCTGATGAGCGATGTCCAGTTCAGAAACTGGACGAAATGGATCGTGACCGGTGTCGGCGCGGTCTATGTGATACGCGGTGTGCTCACCTTGTCAGGGAGTTAGCACGTGCATCTCGAACCCATCGTCCTGGAAAACCACATCGTCCGCCTCGAGCCGCTCGAGGAACGTCATCGCGAACTTTTGCGCGGCCCGGCCAACGACCCCCAGACCTGGCAGCTGACAACAATACGCGGCGATGGCGCGTTCTTTGACACCTGGTTCGATCTGATGCTGGCGGGACAGGACAAGGGCGACCAGATTTCCCACGCGGTCTGGTCCAAGGCAGATGAGCGGTATGTCGGGCATTCCTCGTTTCTGGTGATCAGTCCACGACATGAACGCCTGGAAATCGGCTGGACCTGGTATGAAGCCTCTGTTCGCGGCACTTCGATCAACCCCGCCTGCAAACACCTGCTGATCGGCAGGGCTATCGACTGCGGCGCCCAACGTGTCGAACTGAAAACACACGGGCTCAATCAACACTCCCAGAACGCCATGAAAAAGATGGGAGCAACCTGTGAAGGTCGCCTGCGCAGCCACACAAAAACCTGGCGCGGAGATTTCCGCGATACCGTATGGTTCTCCGTGCTCAAGGACGAATGGCCGACCGTTAGCGCGGGCTTGCAAGCCCGGTTCTAGCCCGTGCGGGCCCTGCGGCGGTCAATCGCTGCTGCATAAATCTCTTCAGTGCGGCGGGTGACGGCGGCGGGCGAAAAGTGTTCGTCGAATACCGCTCTCGCATCAATGCGCCACCTGGCCGCCTTGTCGTCACGGGCGAAGAGATCACGGATTTCCTCCGCCAGGGCATCCACCGCGCTCGCCGGATAGAGTACGCCGCCGCGCCCGTCAGGAAAGAGCTCGGGAATGCCGCCGGACGACGCACCGATGACGGGCGTGCCTTCCGCCATGGCCTCAACGCCCGTCCGCGGGAAAGGCTCCGCCCAGACGGATGGAATAACCATGGCGCGCGCGCCGCGCATCAATGCCCGCGCCTCTTCACTGGGAATACGCCCCAGGAAACGCACGCCTGGGATGTCAGATGCCTGCTGCTGCAGGCTTTCAAGCGCCGGGCCGCTTCCTCCGAGCACCAGCTCGCCCTCAACACCCGCCCGGCGCCAGGCCTCGAGCAGGACATCCACACCTTTTTCCGCGGACAGTCGTCCGACATAGACCAGTTTTCTGGTCACCTTCAGGCTGGCGGGGGCCGCCGCCGCAACGACATTCGGCTTGGCGTGGAGCTTGGCCGGGTCAAACCCGCCCTCGATGTATTTCGAGCGCACATAGTCCGACACCGCGATAAAGGCATCCGTCTCACGCGACCATGTCCCGATCGCACGATGCGTTGCGATCATCCCGGTCAGCGCAAGTGTGGCCGGCAGGCTGTCGCGATAACACCGGTGCCTGATCCCTGCCCAGGGCAGCGCCTTGCCCAGACAGTCATGACAGTCCTTCCCGTCGCGGAAAAACTGAGCCTTGGTGCAGATCAGGCGATAATTGCGCAGCGCCTGTACAGTGGCCACGCCGTATCGCTTGCCCAGACGCAGTACGGCGGGAGAGACCATGGGCAGATAATTCTGTACGTGCAGGATATCGAACCCGCCACCGTCAAGCTTGACCGCGAGGTCCCGCCGGGCCCATCTGCTCGATCTGGTGATTGTCATACTCGACCAGGTCCACCTCATGGCCGGCATCCCGCAAGAGCCGGGCTTCATTGCGGGTAGAGATATCCTCGCCGCCCAATTGCTGATAGCGGCTATGAACCATAAGGATTTTCAATGCACTGCCCCTCCGGAGCCTCCGGAATTTAACTGGCATGCATTACGAGTGAAGGGAAGGGTTGGCCTAAAGGCCGCACTGACCAACCGGTTGGCCCTGACGAAAATCAGCCAGGTGCGAACCATCAGCGGCGGTCAGGGAGAAATTCGCATCCTCGCCCACCATCAACATCGCGGTTTCGGCGCTGAAACTGGCCTGAATCAGGATGACATCGCGTTCAACCAGCGGCGAGATCACGGCACCGGCTGTGGCCAATTCCTCGATCCCGGCTTCGCTCTCGATTTCCAGCTCGCGACCCATGGCGGTGAAACGCCCATTTTCGATCAGCACATCCTGATGGTTCCAGCGACCGGAACCGTCGGTGATGGTGACATCACGCAAGACCAGACGCTCGTGCAGACACTGGTCGAGCGACACCGTCGTGGTGACGTTGGATAACAAAGATGTCGCCAGAGCAAAAACAGTCAGCATCGGAATCAAGGTCGGCCAGTTGAGAACGCGACCTAGATCTTCCGTGCACGACGCAATTTCAAATCAAGGTTTTATGACGGGTTCGGAAAAACCCGAATTGATTGGCTATTTTGCCGGCAGGGTCTTGACGAAATTCAGTGTCAGCGCCGCCCATTCGCCAAGCGCTTCATCAGAAAGATCGGCTGGTCCGTCAACAGTGACCCAGCCTTTCATGACCCGCCCGGTCAGATCCATCAACCGCGCACCGGGACGCTGAAGGCTGTCTTCATACTGGTCCGGCCCGACACGCACATGCATTTCCTCGTTCGACGTGCCAAAGCTCATATTTCCGTTCACCATGAAGGCGACACCGCCGAACATCTTTTTCGCAACCGGATCGACACCCAGCTCCCGCAAGGCCGCTTCCATACGGTCGGCAAGGTCGCGATCATGAGGCACCGGACTTGGCCTTTCGCCGACCGCGGAAAAAGGAACGCAGCATGTCCGCGCTCTGCTCGGCAAGAATGCCTGACCGGCTTTCGGTGCGCCAGTGACAGGTGGGTTGCTGGAAAAATTTCGGACCGTGCTCCACCGCCCCGCCCTTTTCGTCAGAAGCCCCGAAGACCAGGCGACCGATCCGGGCATGGCTGATGGCGCCGGCGCACATGGCACAAGGCTCAAGTGTCACGAACATCTCCAGGCCGGTCAGCCGGTAATTGCCAAGCGCCCGGGCCGCCGCCCTCAAGGCGAGGATTTCGGCATGTGCGGTAGGATCATGATCGCGGATCGGTTGATTGTGCGCCTCGGCAATGATCTGATCGTATTCCGGGTCAACGATTACAGCACCGATCGGAGCCTCGCCCATATCCGCAGCCCGCTGCGCTAGTTCTAGCGCTCGCTGCATAAACCGTGTATCCCGCGCGTCCGTCATGATGGCGGCCTAGAACTCATCTGCGAAAGGGTCAAGCTTGACCGCACCTGCCGACAACTCCGAACGCATCGCCAAATTCCTCGCCCGGGCCGGTATTGCCTCGCGTCGCGAGGTCGAGCGCATGATCGAGGCCGGACGGGTACGCGTGAACGGCAAGGTGCTCGACACACCGGCCTTCAAGGTCACCGGCAAGGAGACGATCGAGGTTGATGGCAATCTGGTCGAGGAAAAAGCGCCCACCCGACTGTGGCGCTATCACAAGCCGACCGGCCTGGTGACGACCCATCGCGACCCGGAAGGTCGCGAAACAGTTTTCGACAAATTGCCCAAGGACCTGGGCCGCGTGATTTCTGTCGGACGGCTGGACCTGACGTCGGAGGGCCTGTTGTTGCTGACCAATGATGGTGAGCTGGCTCGGGCCCTGGAACTGCCTTCGACTGCCTGGATGCGGCGGTATCGAGCGCGTGCCTATGGCCGTGTGGACGACGCCGCGATTGAAAAGCTGCGCAAGGGCGTCACGGTAGAAGGTCTCAAATACGGCCCGATGGAAGTCGAGGTCGAGCGCGAAACAGGCCATAATATCTGGCTCAATATCGGCATTCGCGAAGGCAAGAATCGCGAGGTCCGCAAGGCACTCGACACAGTCGGGCTGCGCGTGAACCGTCTTATCCGCACTGCCTATGGTCCCTTCCAGCTGGGCCAGCTGGAGAAGAACGAGATCAAGGTCATCCCGCACCGCGTGCTCAAGGACCAGTGCGGTCACATGGTCGAATTGCCGGAGATTTCCGGTGAGGCCGTAGCCAAGAAGCGCCCGCCAATTCGCAAGCCGACACGCAATAAACGTCCGTCGGCGCCTCGACCGCCATCGCGAGCGCACCAGTCCAGCCCGACCAAGGGCAAGGGTCCACGTTCATGAGAATAGTCGGTGGTCGTTTCAAGGGCCGCAGGCTTGCAACGCCCAAGGGCGGCAATACCCGCCCGACCTCGGACCGGGCGCGCGAGGCGATGTTCAATATTCTCGCCCATGCTGACTGGGCACCGCCGCTCGAAGGCGCCCGCGTGATCGATCTTTTCGCGGGATCGGGAGCCCTGGGCCTGGAAGCCATGTCCCGCGCGGCCAGCTTCTGCCTGTTTGTGGAAACAGAGGCTGCAGCCCGCGGTGCCATCCGCGACAATATCGATACATTGCAGCTGTTCGGACATACCCGCCTGCATCGACGCGATGCCACTGCCCTTGGCGAGAAACCGGCCAATCTGGGCGCAGCCTTCGATCTGGTGTTCCTGGACCCGCCTTATGGCAAGGGGCTTGGCGAGAAATGCCTCGACCGTCTGGTCAGCGGTGAATGGATCCATGAACGCAGCCTGGCCGTGCTGGAAGTCGGCGCCGATGAAACACCGGAAACGCCCGGGTGGACCCAACAAGTCACCAAAGATTACGGCGCTGCTAAGGTCTTTTTTCTGAAGCCTGGCTAGAAGCGAATGCGATATTAGTCTCGGCTTAACCAAGCGGATCGCTAAAACTTTACCTATTTACTGTATTTCGCCATGACGGTGGCGTCTCAACTCGGAAGTGTCGCATGTCAGCTGGATCCAATTTACGAAGTTTTGCGAACTTGCGCAAAACAGCTTCAACATCGCGCATACTTAACCTTATTCGCGTTCACGAACGTCACAGCGATGATGAGGAGTATTCCGAAAAGCCCTTGTTTCGGCACTCTCGCCTCAATCACGCGATCATCCTTAAACATACGATCCGCTCTCACGAACGCCATCTTATAAATTCGGACCGGCTGACCGCTACAAAAATTGTCTTCGCACTTGACGTTAATGATCTGCGCCTCGGGGGCTTCAGCTTTTTTGTGGAACAACATGATCTGCGAGACGCGCTCGAGGCCTCTCTCGGCGTCCACGTGAACGATAAAAACTATGAAGCAGACATGAACATTCTGCGCGAATTTTCACGACTCCCCTCACTGGACCCCTATCTGTTGAGAGAGCGGGTCCAACAGTCCGGCACGGACGTAGCCGCTTTGTATTTTGATATTTCCGACGCTGATCTGATCCGGGTCGAAACCTACGTTCAAGATGAAATCTGCTCTCTTGTGCAGCTTGCGTACGATATCGGTGGGAACGAAGCCAAAGCCATATCCGTAAAATTAGCGCAACTCATTATGCGCAATGAACAATCGTCTTCATTGGAACCGCTTCGAAATACGCTCCACCTTAATCCAAGCGAGTACAAAGAAGGAATTTTCGGCTGGAAGGGGCTGCTTTACTACAAGTGGAACATCAGCGAGCTGAAGCCAAAAATCAAAAGTATTCTCGAACGCATGTCCACAACGCGTTACATCGGCGCTCATCCCGAGGACGAAGCGCAGCTAAACATCACGCGCCGCGCAATACTCAAAAACGTCGCGATAAAATTCAAATCAGTGCAACGGACGATGGTTTCTTACGACAACGCATTTGATGCTTTGGTAAACAAGAAAGACCCCGGCACTTTTCGCAACTTTCTTTTACGTGCGCCGGAGCTATTCACTGAAGTCGGACAAGACTTGGCTTCCGTCAACCATATCTGCGACTTCTGGGACTTCCGTCTGCCACGCAACAAACCCAACCGGCTCGAAGTTGACGACGCTTACGACATATACCGCGAATTTGCATCCGCACTCGGCGGTAAGTACGCCTTTGTTTCCATGTAATCTTCTACATTACAACAAACGCTATCTGCGTCCGAAAAGACGCTCGATATCCGCCAGCTTCAGCTCGACATAGGTCGGGCGGCCGTGATTGCACTGGCCGGAATGCGGCGTGGATTCCATTTCACGCAAAAGCGCGTTCATCTCTTCGCCGGTCAGACGTCGACCGGAGCGGACCGAGCCATGACACGCCATGGTGCCAACAACATCCTCGAGCTTCTCCTTGAGCGAAAGCGCCTGGTCATAGGCGGCCAGGTCGTCGGCGAGATCGCGGATCAGGCCCTGAACGTCGAGCTTTTTCAGCAAGGCCGGGGTTTCGCGCACGGCGACGGCCCCGGCTCCAAAAGCCTCGATGACCAGGCCCAGTTCGGCGAGTTCTTCTGTGCGCTCGAGCAGGCGACGGGATTCGTTTTCGTCCAGATCAACGATTTCAGGCACCAGCAGGCGCTGTCGCTGAACGCCGGTCTCGGCGATCATTTTTTTCATGCGCTCATAGACCAGGCGCTCGTGGGCCGCATGCTGATCAACGATAACGATACCGTCCCCGGTCTGGGCGACAACATAGGTCTCGTGCAGCTGTGCCCGGGCGACACCCAGCGGCCAGCTGGGTTCAGGATGGGCTTCGTTCGTTTGCTGATGGTGAGACACCCCACCCGACCCGGCATGATCGGTGTGTGGCGTTTCCATGCGCACGGACATGCCGGGATCGAAGGCTTCTGCCTGCAACGGCTCGGTCGGCGATGTCGGCCGCCCCCACCCGGCGACATGAGAGGCAGCGGACTGGTAGGCCGGGCGTGGTCCGTCGCCTAACCCCTCTGGTCGGGCGGCGCCCAGTGCGAAACCAGACACAGTCGTCGAGGCGCGGTGTCCGGCGGCCGCCAGCGCATGACGCAGCGAACCGACGATCAGGCCACGAACCAGGGCGGCATCACGGAACCTCACCTCGGCCTTGGCCGGATGAACATTCACATCAACCTGGTCAGTCGGTAGTTCCAGATTCAAAGCCACGACCGGATACCGATCTCGTGCCAGAAAATCCTGATAGGCGCCGCGCACGGCGCCGCCGAGTAACTTGTCGCGAACCGGGCGGCCATTGACGAAGAGATACTGATGCAGGGAATTGCCGCGTGAATAAGTCGGCAGGCTGGCAAAACCGGTGACACGGACACCTTCGCGCTCCTGGTCGACTTCCAGCGCGTTGTCCCCGAAGTCCGAGCCCAGCACGGCCGCCATCCGCGCCTTGCGACAAGCGACACTGTCATCTGCCTCGGCCGCGACAGAGAAGCGTTTGCGACCATCAAGGGTCAGAAAGAAGCCGACATCCGGTCGTGACATGGCCAGACGCTTGATAATGTCGGAAATGCCCTGGTTTTCGGACCGCTCACTTTTGAGAAACTTGAGCCGAGCGGGCGTCGCGTAGAAAAGGTCACGCACTTCGACCCGGGTTCCCGGCCGCCCCAGCGGCGCCGCGGGTGCGACGCCCGAACTGACGCCGCCCTCCACCGTGATCGTCCAGGCATCCCCTTCCCCGCGCGCCTGGGTCACGATGGCAAGTCGGGCGATGGAGCCGATCGACGGGATCGCCTCTCCACGAAATCCCATGGTACCAATATTCAGCAAGTCATCAGCGCCATCCTCTCCCACCGGGAGTTTGGAGGTCGCGTGGCGCTCGATACACAACTCGAGTTCCTGCGGTGACATGCCCTTGCCATCATCCTCGATCACGAGCCGGGAAAGGCCACCAGCCTCGGCGCTGATATCGATTCGCCGGGCTCCCGCGTCCAGCGCGTTTTCGACCAGCTCCTTGATCACAGAGGCCGGGCGCTCAACCACCTCACCGGCGGCAATCCGGTTGATAGTTTCCGGCGAGAGCCGGCGGATGACGGGTTTGGTCATGCTCAAAGACATAGGGCCAACCTTTCGGCTGGCCCTGAGTCGGTCAAGTGGGGAAACAGCGAGGCCTAGAGGCCTGGCAGTTTCGGCAACAGGTCACGATCACGTTCGATCTCGATCGTGCCACCGCCGGTTACGCCATTGATGGTCTCAAGGCGTTCAGCTTCATCTGCAGCGTCGAGCGGTGTGGCATCGACCGGCGGCCGGTACTCGCCATCACGCCAGAACAGGATCTGGTCGGCAAAACCACGGCTCTTGCGAACAACACTGGCCGTCTCGCCGTCAATGATTGAGCGGATGAACGGGTCAGCAGCACCGCCACCGGCCTGGGCCACAAGCAGCGCCTCGGCGTCAGACCCTTCAAAGGCGACGCCAGAACCCAGCAGTGCTGCACGTGCGCGCTGATCCGGATAGATTTCTTCCGGACGAGGTTCACCCGGGCGCGGCGGACGCAGATTGTATTCCGGCGGCACTGTCAGCGGCGCGATCGTTACGGTCCGGAATTCATCCGGAGCATTACGCTCGGCACCAACGGCACGGCCTACACTGCTGCAGCCTGAAACGGCCAGGGACGCCCCGAGGGCGGCAAAAACGGCGGAACGCAAACGCATTTTGGTTAAGCTCCAAATTCGATTGGGCACATCTTTAGCGGCATCTTGCCTCAAGCTCCAGCCCGGAGTCCATCAAGACTTTGCAGGATCACCGTTCCGCTCGTTCAGAATGATGTCGAGAATGATCAGGCCAACACCCACATTGATCCCCACATCGGCCACATTGAAGACCCAGGGAAACCAGACGTCGGAGAAATTGAGAAAATCAACGACAGCTCCGAACAGAATACGGTCAACGACATTGCCGATCGCGCCGCCGATAATCATTCCGAACGCGATACCGACCAGCTTGCGTTCAACCCTCAATGGCCCATAGCCCAGCAGACCAGCGATCAGGAATCCGGAAATCACAAGCGAGAAAGTGATCAGCACCAGGCGACCAATGATATTGTCGGCGCCCAGGAGACCGAAACTCACGCCCTTGTTCCAGACCATGGTCAGGTCAAAGACCGGTGAGACTTCCAGATGCCCGCACGTATTGATCCCGCTTTCGCGGCCGAGTTGAAAGTCCAAACACCCAGCCGGCGAGAAATTGAGCCCGTTGAGCACCAGCCATTTGCTCAGCTGATCAAGCAGAACAATGCCAGCCGCCAGCGACAGCCCCAGCCGGGCATGACCCGGCTGAGACAGTTTTTTCAGCACTTCACTGGCTGGATCAGCCATTCAGCTTGTCCCAGTAGGCCAGCGCGTCCGCGTCCCGCGGGGTGACGTCCGGATAACGCGGATCCGTGCCAACCTCCGGAGAATACTTCCAGGACCGTGCACATTTGCGGCCCTCGGCCTTGCCCGGGTCAATGGAGATGTCATTGACGTCCTCGATACGGAAAGCGCTGTCCGGACCGGCATCATCCACCAGGCTGGCCTGGCTGGTGATGGAGATCTCGGCGAGGAACTCGTCCAGGTCCCCGCCCGCTTCAGCGCCAAGCGCTTCTCGATAAACCGGATCGGTTGCATAAACCTTCGGCGCCGCTTCCAGGCTTGATCCGATACGCTTTTCCCGGCGTTCGACTTCCAGTGCCCCGGTGACGACGCGCCGCAGACGGCGGATGGTCTGCCAGCGCTCTGCCCGGGCGCCGTCGCGCCAGTCTTCCGGTGTATCGGGGAAGGTCCGGTAATGAACGCTATCCGTCTCTGACGGGAAGCGCGACAACCAGGCCTCTTCCATTGTGAAGGGCATGATCGGAGCCAGCCAGGCCGTCAGACGCATGAAGACCTCATGCATCACCGTTCGACAGGCGCGGCGACGCTCACTGTCCGGGCGGTCGCAGTACAGACTGTCCTTGCGGACATCGAGATAGAAAGCCGACAGGTCAACCACACAGAAATTGAACAGTGCGGAATAGACCTTCTTGAAGTCATAGGTCTCGTAACCGGACTTGACCACTTCATCCAGCTCGGTGAGGCGGTGAAGCACCCAGCGCTCGAGCGAGGGCATGCGGTCATGGGGCAGCGCTTCGGTCTCGTCGAAACCGTCCAGCGCGCCGAGCAGGTAACGTATCGTATTGCGCAGTTTCCGGTAGGCATCGACGCTGGTCTGCAGGATCTCCTCGGAGATGCGCAGGTCCATTGTGAACTCCTGGGCAGCCACCCAGAGGCGCATGATCTCGATGCCGTATTTCTTGGCGATCTCATTCGGAGCCAGCGTATTGCCCAGCGACTTGGACATCTTGCGGCCATCGCCCGCCATGACGAAACCATGCGTCAGCACACCATTGTATGGCGCCCGGCCGCGCGTACCGCAGCTTTCCAGCAAGGAAGACTGGAACCAGCCGCGATGCTGGTCAGAGCCTTCAAGATAGAGGTCCGCGGGCCACTTCTGGCTCTTGCGATCCTCGAGGGAGAAAGCGTGAGTGGAGCCACTGTCGAACCAGACATCAAGGATGTCCGTGATTTTTTCCCATTCCTCGACATCATAGTCGCTGCCCAGGAAGTCCTCGGACGGTCGTTCAAACCAGGCGTCGGCGCCTTCATCCTCAACGGCACGGACGATGCGCTCGTGAACCTTGTGGTCATTGAGGACACGGCCCGTGCCCTTTTCGACAAACATGGTCAACGGCACGCCCCAGGCACGTTGGCGCGAAACCAGCCAGTCCGGACGCCCCTCAACCATGGAACGGATACGGTTTTCAGCCTGCGGCGGCGTCCATTCGGTTTCGCCGATCGCCTTGAGCGCCGCTTCACGCAGTGTGCCGCCGGACTTCATCGGACGGTCGATCGCGATGAACCATTGCTGGGTATTGCGGAAGATAACCGGTGCCTTGGACCGCCAGGAGTGCGGATAGGAGTGTTCCAGGCGTCCGCGCGCGAGCAGTTTTCCGTGCTCGATCAGCTGATCCATCACAGCCTTGTTGGCCGGGCCATCCTGGCCCTGCTTCTTGCCATCGAGGCGGAGGATATGCATGCCGGCAAACAGCGGGACATGATCGTAATAGGACCCGTCCTCACCGACCATGTGCGGAACCGGCTGTTGTTTGTCATGCCATTCCGGGTTTTCCATCCAGGCGACATAGTCCTCGGCACCATGGCTGGGCGCGGTATGGACAAAACCAGTACCGGCTTCATCGGTGACATGGTCACCGGCCAGCATCGGCACCGGGTAATTCCAGAAACGGTCCGCCTCGATCAGCGGGTGGGAACACACCAGCAGGGATGGATCGACGTTGCAGATTCGGTCGGCGCGTTCGATGAACGCAGCTTCCCGGGTTTCTTCCCAGAGATTGTCGGCAACGATCAAGGTATCGCCCGGCATCGACCATGGCGCGAAGTCCGTCGCCTTCATGGCAGTGATCTTGTAGAGGCCGTAACGTACGTCCGGCGAATAGCAGATGGCCTTGTTGCCCGGGATCGTCCACGGGGTCGTCGTCCAGATGACGACATCGGCGCCCACGCATTCCTTGGGCACAGCCGAGCCGTCCTTGCGAATTCCGCGGACCGGGAATTTCACGAAAATCGTCGACGACGTCTTGTCCTGATACTCCACCTCGGCTTCGGCAAGAGCGGTCTGCTCAACCGGCGACCACATCACCGGCGCGGATCCGGAGAAGACCAGGCCCTGTTCCACGAATTTCAGGAACTCGCGAACGATGGCAGCTTCGGCGGAATACGCCATCGTCGTATACGGATCATCCCATTCGCCCGACACGCCCAGGCGTTTGAATTCGTCGCGCTGTACGCCAACCCATTCCTCGGCGTATTCGCGGCATGCGGCACGAAATTCCTTTTTCGGAACGTCATCCTTGCGCTTGCCCTTGGCGCGGAAGTTCTGCTCCACCTTCCATTCGATCGGCAGGCCATGACAATCCCAGCCCGGCCGATAAGGCGCATCGAAACCCAGCATCTGGTGAGACCGGACAACAATATCCTTGAGAATCTTGTTCTGGCCGGTGCCGATATGGATGTGCCCGTTCGCATAGGGCGGGCCATCATGCAGGACCCAGCGCTCGCGGCCCTCGCTCTGCGCGCGCAGGTTCTCATAGACATTCAGCTCTTCCCAGCGAGCCAGCCATTCAGGCTCCCGCTTGGGCAGACCGGCCCGCATGGGGAATTCGGTCTCCGGAAGGAAAAGTGTCGGTCGGTAATCGCGGGTGGTTTCGGTGCCGTTCTCGGCCGTGGTATCCGTCATCGGATTTAGTCCCTGGAATATGGATCAATTACAAACGTGTTCGCACTACCCGGAACTGCGAGCATCAAGCCCGGCAGCCCGGGCCGATAATTCGGCGCGCCGCTATGGCGGCAGCCACGTTTCCGAACGTCGTATGCAATTCAGATTTGACCATGCACCGCGTGTAACAGAGGCCGTCAGGACGGTCCAGCCGCAGCGCTCAGCAAGTCGCGCGCTGTGGTGGCGTCGCGCGCGATCTGGGCCTTCAGTGACTCCAGCCCGTCGAACTTCATTTCCGGTCGGATAAAGGCCTCGAAAGCAACGCTCAGCGTCCTGCCGTACAGATCACCGTCAAAGTCGAAGAGATGAATTTCGAAGCGCTCGGTAAGCCCGTCCACAGTCGGGCGGTAGCCGAAATTCGCTACTGCCGGTCGCTCGGCCTGCTCTCCATCAATACCCACGCGAACAGCGTAAACGCCATGTTCCGGTCGGACATAATCGTTCATCTCTACATTGGCAGTCGGAAAACCGATCGTGCGGCCACGTTTGTCGCCATGGGCGACCTCGCCCTCGATCACCCAGCTCTGCCCAAGCAGCACCCGCACCGCATCCATCGCACCATCAGCGATAGCCTTGCGAATGCGGGTGGAGGAAATCTTGTCGACACCATTGTCCAGCAGCTCGGCGAAATCAGTACGCATGCCGCGGGCTTCACCCAAAGCGGCCAGATCTGTCGTTGTCCCCGCCCGGCGGTGGCCAAAATGGAAATCGGCGCCGGTGACAACGCCTCGAACACCCAGCCCCTGATGAAGCACAGCCTCGACGAAGGCCTCCGGCGACATCTGGGCCATCTCGCCATTGAATTCGAGCTGGTAAACATGGCGGACGCCCTGCGCCTCGAGCCGGGCATTGCGGCGATCCGCACTCATGATGCGGAAAGGCGGTGCGTCAGGCGCGAAAAAGCGGCGGGGATGCGGCTGGAACAGCGCCACCCCAAGGGGAGCGTCCATTTCAGCGGCAAGTTTCCGGGCCCGCTCGATCACGACCTGGTGACCGGCATGCACGCCATCAAAATTGCCAAGGGCAATGACACAGCCCCGTCCGTCCGCCTCGATGGCGCTATATCCGTCCCAGACGCGCAAGTCTTATGCGTCCTTCTTCTTGCGACGTTTGCGAACCATCACCTCGGCTTCGGCGCGCATCAGCTCCTTGCCATCGGCCGAGCAGACGCAGTCCATGACGGCCTTGCGCGATTTCAGGTCAACGGCCTTGACCGTGACACGCGTCGTAACCTCGTCCCCGATCCGGGTCGGCAAGGCGAAGCGCATGTTCAGCCCGAGAAATATTGCACCCGGCCCCGGCAGCTGGTTTCCAAGCACGCCGGAAATGAAGGACGCGATCAGTGCGCCATGTGCAATTCGGCCGCGAAATGGCGTTTTTCGCGCAAATTCTTCGTCCATGTGCACAGGATTGTAATCACCCGACACCTTGGCGAACAGTTCCAAATCTTCTTCAGAAACAACCCTAACCGCTTCTGCAGAAAGACCAATTTCCATATCTTCAAGCTCAACACCGGTCTGCTCGGACATGCGACTCTCCGTATTTTTTCCCGCTTTAACCGATTTTTATCCGCACTTGTCTAGGGTTCACCTGAAGACAGCGCAACAAGCTGTCCTTGTGGAAGAACACGCCGAGTGGATGGAGACTACGTATGGCTGTCGAAATGACTATGCCGATCCTGGTGGTAGACGACTACAAAACCATGATCCGCATCATTCGCAACCTGCTCAAGCAGATCGGATTCGAGAATGTCGATGACGCTGCGGACGGGCAAGAAGCATTCGAAAAAATGCAGAAGAACAAGTACGGTCTGGTAATATCAGACTGGAACATGGAGCCAATGACTGGCTACGAGCTTCTGCAAAAAGTGCGCGCCGATGAGGGGCTCAAATCGACCCCGTTCATCATGGTTACAGCAGAGTCCAAAACGGAAAACGTGGTTGCGGCCAAAAAGGCCGGTGTCAACAACTACATTGTTAAGCCGTTCAATGCTGGAACGCTCAAGTCAAAAATGTCCGCGGTACTGGGCGACTTTTAAGTCCGTCATATTCGCTGAACAATGAATTGAGTTTGCAAAGGAAGGAGGGCCCCATGCCCGCCGCCAATGTTGCCGCGCAGGTTCGGACTTCGCTCGCCACTTTGAAGGCCAGCGATCTTCAAGACGCGCAGATCATGGAAGTGCTCAAACTGGCACACCAGTTGACTGATACGATGAAGCTGTTCTTCAGCTCCCTCGATCAATCGATCTGCCAAGAGTTCAACTATATCGCGGATTACATCTCCCGGACGCGCGACGAAATCGCCGCCCTGCGTCCAAACGATATCAAACGAGAACGCATCCCCACCGCGGGTGCCGAGCTGGAAGCCGTCGTTACGGACACTGAAAAGGCCACAGAGGTCATCATGTCCGCTGCAGAATCCGTTCTGTGTGACGAGGAAACCGACTACGACACCTACCGGGCCAGTGTTGAAGCCAAGATGATGGAAATCATCGAGAGCTGCAGCTTCCAGGACCTGGCGGGCCAGCGCGTTTCCAAGGTGGTCGGTAGTCTCCGCCACGTTGAAGACCGTGTCGCCCGGTTCGCCGAAGTCATGGGCGTTCGTGACGCTGATGCCGGCAATCCGGAAGAGACGCCCGAGGAGAAACGCAACCGCGAACAACTCCTCAATGGGCCGGCCATCGGTGGGCCGGAAACCAGCCAGGACGACATCGATGCGATGTTTGCCGATGCTGGTGGCGATTCCGCCCTCGACCAGGGCTCGATCGACTCTCTGTTCGACTAGGACCAGACAAGTTGCGGCGCGATCCAGCGCGCCTCAACTCCATATTCCGCAAGGATTGCGACGACGGTTTCAGTGCTGAAACCGTCGTCCTGCATTTCAGCCTGCAATATTCCGCCTGCGATAAGCATGGCATCCACCCCGGCCCGCGCGGCGCCCTCGATATCGGTTTCAGGGCCGTCACCGATGGCAAGCACACGTGATGGCTCAACGGGCCCGCCACTTTCCGCCAGCGCGTCGAACGCCAGCCGGTAGATCGGACGATGAGGCTTGCCAGCCACGATGCTGACGCCGCCCATCTCGCGGTAAAGACGGGCAATCGCGCCAGCACAGAAAATCATCTGATCGCCAGCCTGCACGATGATATCCGGGTTGGCACAAACCAGGTCCAGCTTGCGCTTCAGCGCGGCCTCCAGAACCTGCTGATAATGCTCGGGTCGTCCATTCCAGTAATCATCCGGGCCTGTGCAGGATATGAAATCGGCGTCTTCAATTCCGACAAAGTCCAGATCGAGTCCGTCATAGAGCGCCTCGTCCCAGTCCGGCCCGATCTTGAAGGCCTTGCCCGGCGCGCGTTTGACCAGCTCTTCATGGATCGCATCGCCGGACGTCACGGCGCAATCATAGGCGTCCCCGGGAAAGCCCATCTCACCCAGCGCTTCCAGCAGGCTGGGATGTCGACGGGGCGAGTTGGACACGAGACAAACCCGTCCGCCCTGCTTGCGGTAGGCCTGCAATGCTTCGACAGCGGGCGGGAGCAGACTGTGGCCATCCCGGATCACACCCCACACATCACAGAACAGGGCGTCGTATCGGTCGGCAATTTCACTGAGCTTGGTCATGCCTGCCTTCAAGCAGGCGCCCGGGTGGGCGTCAATCGCTAAACGGCGACGCTCACGTCCGGCTCATCTTCCGCCTCGATCACGTCATCCTTGACCGGACGTGGGGAACCAAAGAGGTGCCCCTGCCCATAAGCGACATCGAATTCGAGCACTTCGACAACCGTGCCCTCTTCCTCCACACGATCAACAATGAGATCAATTCCATTGCGTGCGAAGAGGCCGGCAATGTCCTCATGGGCAATCTCGCCGGCATCCATTCCGGCAATGCGCTCGAACTTGTCGATCGCGGTCAACAGGCGCTCGCCGCCAACCTTGACGAACCGCACGCCCGCGCGTTGCATCTCGTCGAGATCAAGATCGACATTCATCACCTGGTCGACCGAGAAACGAAATCCGAAATCGGCCATCCGCGCCATGTTGCGAGCCGCAACGGCGTCACGCTCGACAAAGGCCTTCTGGGAAACTTCGAAAATAATCGAGCCCGCCAGATGTTTGTGCTGTCGAATGAAATCCAGGAAAGTCGGAAAGAACGTCTCGTCCGCGAGGGAGTTCAGCGAGATATTGCAGAAGATCGCGATCTTGCGGTCCTGCGACGTCAGGCGCCGCACGATCTGGACACATCTGAACAGCAGGAGATTATCGACCTCGGTCATCAAGCCGGCACGCTCGGCCGCCTCGATGAAACTGCCGGGCATGATAACCCGGCCCGTCGCGTCGCGCAGGCGGGTGAAGCTCTCATAGAAGGCGATGCGACGCTGCGGCAGAGTGACGATTGGCTGCAGGTAAAGATCGACCCGGTTGTCTTCCAGCGCATCCCGTACGGTCTCGATATCAACGGAGGTACCTGTGGCCCCGCCAGCGACGGCGACATCTTCCGGAACTTCACCGACCCGGCGGACAAGGTCTTCAAGAACCCGGACCTCGTGCACGAGTGCATTATCGCGCTCAACTGATTCGGCGCGCAACGCGTCAGTGATCTCGTCGAGACGGGACTGGGCGGCCTGGAATTCCTCGACCAAGGCCAGGTTCGCGGCCCTCAACTCGTGAATCTCGTCTTCCATGGCCTTGCGTTCAGCAGCCCTTGCTGCAGCGCTATGGGCCATGCCTGCAACGATAAATACGATCGCGCCCATCATCCAGGCGGACGCCGTATTCATCAATCCGAGATACTCAAACCCTAAAGCCGCCACGACCGCGATCATGACGTAGGTGAGTACAATTAGAATGTCTGCTGCCTTGGACATCCGGTCCTCATTCTGCAACGAATCGGCACTTCTCGCCGAAGGTTAAGCTGTGTCGCGCCGGGTTTTCGTTTGGTTAACGAAGGTAAACCCGAAGCCCGACAGACCCGATATCAGCAAAAGAAAATGCGGCCCAGACAGGCCGGGCCGCACAATTCTCATTTGTTATGCAGAGCTTATGATGTGGTGTGCGGACGGATCAAGATCTCGACCCGGCGGTTCTGCTGACGACCATAATCGCTGTCATTGGAGGCAATCGGCGAGCGCTCGCCCATGCCACCGACGTAAAACCGGTCGCGCATCACTGACTGGGCGATGAGATACCCCGCCACGGCAGAGGCCCGCTGCTCGGACAGACGCTGGTTATAGTCCGCCGGCCCAGTACTGTCGGCGTGTCCAACCACATCGACATAGGTTGCCGGATAACGGTTCAGCACCACCGAAACGTCATTGAGAATGGCGTAGAATTGCGGCTGGATACTGGCCGAGCTGGTATCAAAGGTGACATCGCCGGGCATGATCAGGCGCAGATTATTGCCCTCGCGACGGACGCCAACGCCCGTGTCGCTGAGCGCCATGCGCATGGCCTCTTCCTGACGATCCATGTAGTTACCGATCGCGCCGCCGGCGAGTGCACCGATGCCAGCACCGATCAGCGCATTGGTACGCCCCTCATCCGAGTCTGACGTATTGGTCAGGTAACCCAGGACAGCACCAGCTGCCGCGCCCAGCAGGACGCCGCGCCCCGTATTGTTCGGACGGGTTTCGCCCGTAACAGGGTCCGTTGTGGTGCATGCGGTCATGGCCAGAGCAGCAACACCAACTACTGCGATACGAAAATTCATAACTCTTACCTCTCAAAGAGTGCCTGTTGGCGCCCATACTACGCATAAATGCGACAAGCATTCCATGCGAGGGCATATCTTCATGTCGATGAACGCAAGCTGAGCAGATTTTCCGGCGCTGTCACTGGGAAAAAGAGTCACGCCTCACCCTTGACGCTTCAGCCCCCACTGCTTAAATGCGTTAGCAGTCGGCAGGGGTGAGTGCTAAAGCCGAATCCCCTCGTCACTGCAAGAAATTCAATCAGTCCTCTTGTTGGAGAAAAACCAAGATGACCTTTCGTCCTTTGCATGACCGCGTGCTCGTAAAGCGCGTCGAAGAAGAGTCCAAGACCGCTGGCGGCATCATCATTCCGGATACCGCGAAAGAGAAGCCGCAAGAAGGTGAAGTCGTTTCCGTTGGTGGCGGCGCCATCAAGGAAGACGGTTCCATCCGCGCGCTCGACGTAAAAGCTGGCGACCGCATCCTGTTTGGCAAGTGGTCCGGCACGGAAGTTTCAATCGGCGGCGACGAGCTGCTGATCATGAAAGAGTCCGACATCCTGGGCATCATGGAAGCCTAATCGGCTGTTCCAGACCTCCCAGCTCCTCAGATAAGGAATTAGCCCAATGGCTGCTAAAGACGTATTTTTCTCTTCCGATGCCCGTGACCGTATGCTGCGCGGCGTCGACATCCTGGCTAACGCTGTAAAAGTCACGCTCGGCCCGAAAGGCCGCAACGTCGTGATCGAAAAGTCCTTCGGCGCTCCGCGCACCACGAAAGACGGCGTTTCTGTCGCCAAGGAAATCGAACTGGCTGACAAGTTCGAAAACATGGGCGCCCAGATGATCCGCGAAGTCGCGTCCAAGACGAATGACGTCGCTGGCGACGGCACCACCACTGCAACGGTTCTGGCACAGTCCATCGTTCGCGAAGGCATGAAGTCTGTTGCGGCCGGCATGAACCCGATGGATCTCAAGCGCGGCATCGACAAGGCAACGGCGATCATCGTCGAAGAGATCAAGGCCATGTCCACCCCGATCAAGGGCTCTGCAGAAGTTGCCCAGGTCGGCACGATTTCCGCGAATGGCGACAGCCAGATCGGCAAGGACATCGCCCACGCGATGGAAAAAGTCGGCAATGAAGGCGTCATCACCGTCGAGGAAGCCAAGTCCCTGGAAACCGAGCTGGACGTCGTTGAAGGCATGCAGTTCGACCGCGGCTACCTGTCTCCCTACTTCATCACGGACGCAGACAAGATGCTGGCCGACCTCGAAGAGCCGTTCATCCTGCTCCACGAGAAGAAGCTGACCTCCCTGCAGCCGATGCTGCCGATCCTGGAAACCGTTGTTCAGTCCGGTCGTCCGCTGCTGATCATTGCTGAAGACGTTGAGGGCGAAGCCCTGGCAACGCTCGTCGTCAACAAGCTGCGTGGTGGCCTGAAGATTGCTGCCGTGAAAGCCCCGGGCTTCGGCGATCGCCGCAAGGCCATGCTGGAAGACATCGCGATCCTCACCGGTGGCCAGGTTATTTCCGAAGATCTCGGCATCAAGCTGGAAACGGTCACTCTGGACATGCTCGGCACGGCCAAGCGCATCAACATCACCAAGGACGACACGACGATCGTCGACGGTGCTGGCGAGCGTGAAACCATCGAAGCTCGCGTCGGCCAGATCCGCCGCCAGGTCGAAGACACCTCCTCTGATTACGACCGCGAGAAGCTCCAGGAACGCCTGGCCAAGCTTGCTGGCGGTGTTGCTGTGATCAAGGTCGGTGGAGCGACCGAGATCGAAGTGAAAGAGAAGAAAGACCGCGTTGACGATGCCCTGAACGCCACCCGCGCTGCGGTTGAAGAAGGCATTGTTACGGGCGGCGGCACAGCTCTGCTGCGCGCATCCACCAAGCTGGAAGGCCTCGAAGGCGAGAATGCAGATCAGACCCAGGGCGTTCGCATCGTCGCACGCGCTCTGCAGGCTCCGATCCGTCAGATCGTCGAGAATGCTGGCGTCGAAGGCTCCATCGTTGTCGGCAAGATCCTCGAGAACGGCGCCGCGACCTTCGGCTTCAACGCTCAGACCGAAGAGTATGGTGACATGCTCGAGTTTGGCGTCATCGACCCGGCCAAGGTTGTCCGTACGGCGCTGCAGGACGCTGCTTCTGTCGCTTCCCTGCTGATCACGACGGAAGCTGCCGTCGCTGACGCACCGAAGGAAGAAGGCGCAGCTCCGGCCATGCCTGATATGGGCGGAATGGGCGGAATGGGCGGCATGATGTAATCATGCCGGTCTGCTGACCGACCTAAGCGAAGGCCCGCTCAACCGAGCGGGCCTTTTCTTTTTTTGCCATCACCAATATGCAGTGATAATCGAATAAAATCTCGAAGTTACGAGCATGTCGCCGATCAATGATCGATGATGGAGCCGACGCGCAATGAAACTGACAACTGTCCAAGCACTGCGTGCAATCGCGGCGCTGTTGGTGACAATCTACCACCTGTTTCTGAATGAACAGGCAGGCATCACCAATAATGGCAGCAGCGAGGTCTCCTCATTGCTCGATCTGACACGCAACGGTTTTGCCGGTGTCGATATGTTTTTCGTGATTTCTGGCTTTATCATGGTCTATGTCACCGACACGGCATCGCACGGAAAGTTCACAAGTCTGGATTTCCTGCTGGCCCGCCTGGCGCGCATTTATCCATTGTGGTGGCTCTTCAGCCTGCTCTTCCTGATCATGATCATCGTCGGCACCGGTCAGCTCACGCCCGCCTCCTACGGGATCGCGGATGATCAAACCGCAAGTTATCTACTGCGTTCTTTTATGCTCTGGCCACAGGAAAAGCTGCCCTACATCGTTGTTGGCTGGACGCTGATCCATGAGCTCTATTTCTACCTCGTCTTCGCAGGCTTCCTGCTGGCGCCGCGCGCCTGGTTACCGGGCCTAACGGCGCTGTGGTGTGCCGCGCTCCTGCTTGGAACCGCTGCCGGTTTCGCTACCGCACAGGCTGCGAACAACGTCTTGTCCCTGGTCTTCCACCCCCTCACGCTGGAATTCATTCTGGGCATGGGCGTAGGCCTGGCCGTGACAAAAAATGTCCGTCGACTTGCTCTTCCCGCGCTGGTCGCTGGTACCGCTGTTTTTGTGGCCGCCTTGTTGCTCTTCACTCCGGAGATGACCGGCCTGTCAATGAACTGGTCGCGAATTGCCGTGTTCGGACTGCCCAGCGCCCTGATCCTGTATGGGCTGGTTAGCCTTGAACTTCAGCAGGGCTGGACCGCGTCTAGCCGCCTCGTTTATCTCGGTGACGCGTCATACGCCCTGTATCTGTGTCATTTGGTCGTCTATCTGATGACGCTGAAAGCGTTCGAGATCCTGGCCGCGGGGTTGGCCCAGTTGGGACTGCCGGCCTGGCTGGTCTCTGCCGTCACGCTCGGGCATGCAGGACCGGTGGACAACATATTGTTCGCCGTGGTCGCCTTCAGCGGATCAATGGTTTGTGCCACGCTGACTTACTCATTCCTGGAAAAGCAATCGCTTGCATGGTTGTCGCGGCAACGCCGGACACTGATGAACCGCCTAAGGCAGGTTGACGGGCAATAGGGGCGTGCGAACGGCCGCCGGGTTTGGGCAAACGCCAAACTCTCCCTTTCGGTTTCGTCCGATGCGTGTAAACTTCCCGGCAGATTCAATTGGGGAGTACATCATGGGACAACTAGCCAAGGCGCTAGGCACCTCTGCCATCATCCTGGCGCTCGCAGCCTGCACACCGGCAGATCAGGCTGGCAGCGCCAATTCCGGCACTGAAGCGGCTGCCATGGAAGCTGCACAGTACGACGCAGCGACGTTCCATGAAACAACCTCGTTCGGGATGGCGTCTGGCGGCGGCCATGCCTTTTCCGCCACTGACGGTCGCATCCTGATCAGCTCGGATGAAACGGGCGTTTTCAATGCCTATGCCGTTGACCCGGCGACCGGTGACCGCGAGCAGCTCACCACATCCGATACCAATGCGACCTACGCGCTCAGCTGGTTCCCCGAAGACAATCGCCTTCTCGTCACAGCCGATGGCGGCGGCGATGAACTCAGCCATGTCTATCTGCGCGAGGAAGACGGCCGCCTGGTTGATCTGACGCCAGGCGAAAACGTCCGCGCCATGTTCCTGGGCTGGTCCCCGGACGGAACAGATATGTGGGTGGCCACAAATGAGCGTGACGCCGCCTCTTTCGACATCTACGAGATCGATACGGTCGCGTTCGAGACCGGCGTGGTCTTCCAGAATGATGACAGCCTGCAGATTGGCTCCGTCAGCCCGGATGGACGCTGGCTGTCGCTGGTTCGCAACCGGACCTCTGCTGACAGCGACATCCTTCTGCTCGACCTGTCTGCGCCTGGCTCGATGCCACAGCTGATCACCGAGCATGAGGGCAACATTGCCTATGGCGACTACACCTTCACACCGGAAAGCGATGCCCTGGTCTATGCGACCAACGAGCATGGCGAATACAATCAGGCCTGGACCTATGAGCTGGCGACCGGCGACACGGCCCCGCTGATCGAGGCCGATTGGGACGTCTCCTTTGTCAGCTACTCCCCGTCAGGTCGCTACCGTGTGCACGGCATCAATGCCGACGCCTCGACGCAAGTGAGCATTCTGGACCACGAAACCGGCGAGGCCCTGCCCTTGCCAGACCTGCCCGCCGGTGAGTTGCGCAGCGTGCGTTTCTCTCGCGATGAGGGGCAAATCGCCTTCCTGATCAACTCCTCCACGTCTCCGTCCAATCTGCATATGGTTGACCTGGCCGAACAAACTCAGAGCCAGCTGACCAATGCGCTCAACCCGGCCATCAGCCAGACCGAGATGGTCGAAGCGACAGTGGTGCGTTTCGAGAGCTTCGATGGCCTGGAGATTCCGGGCATCATGTACCGCCCGCACAGTGCCAGCGCCGAAAATCCGGTTCCGGCCCTTGTCTGGGTTCACGGTGGACCGGGCGGACAAAGCCGTGTCGGTTACTCGGCAACGATCCAGCACCTGGTCAATCACGGTTACGCTGTCTATGCCGCCAACAACCGAGGGTCCTCGGGCTACGGCAAAACCTTCTTCCACATGGATGACCGTCGGCATGGCGAAGAAGACCTGAGCGACATCGTTGCCGCCGGCAATTATCTGCGCTCGCTGGACTGGGTCGCGGATGACCAGGTGGGCGTCATCGGTGGATCCTATGGCGGCTATATGACCGCTGCCGCTCTGGCTTTCCACCCGGAAGAATTCGAGGTGGGCATCAACATCTTCGGCGTCACCAACTGGGTCCGCACGCTGGAAAGCATCCCGCCATGGTGGGAAAGTATCCGCGAGGCGCTGTATGACGAAATGGGTGATCCAGCCGTCGATGGCGAACGCCATCGTGCAATTTCGCCGCTGTTCCACGCCGAGAACATTGTCCGCCCGATGCTCGTCGTCCAGGGCGCCAACGACCCACGTGTCCTGCAGGTCGAAAGCGATGAGATCGTCGAGGCGGTTCGTGCCAATGGCGTCCCTGTGGAATACGTCCTCTTCCCGGATGAGGGGCACGGCTTCCGACGCCGCGACAACCGCATTACGGCTTCAGAGGCTTATCTGACATTCCTGGAGGAACACCTCCGGCAGACGACCACCGCCGAATAAGACAAAAAGGCCCGCTCGATCGAGCGGGCCTTTTTCGTCCTGCGCTCAGCGTTTCCAGCGGAAGCTGATGAAGAAGCTCCCGAGCGCACCCGCCAGGAAGACCAGGGCCGGTATCATGAACCAGCGCATTGGCGTGGGTTGGCTGACCAGGCGGTCATCGACCAGCTGGTAATGGCGCCGCCCTCCCGGCACCTCCTCGACATAATCGCGCCCATGGAACTCCCGCACAACACGGTAATCCTCATCGAGCCGTGCGACCATGGCGCTCTGATGCGCCCGACGCACCTCATCCTCCAGGGCGGAGCTGTCATTGACGATCGCGAAACTGTCCAGGCTTTCGGTCAACTCCAGCACACCCTGGGAGCGGTAGTGATACTCCGCGTATTCAACATCGCGGCTTGTCATCACGATCGCTGCTGACGCCGCGGATAACATCAATCCGGCCAAACCCGCCAACATCCAGCCGCGGGAGAGATTGAGCACCCGGCTCTCGCGGCTCAGAACGGCATCGCGAACCTGAGCCAGCTCACGCAGCCGCTCGATTTCTGCGGCGGCAATGTTTTCTGTCAGCTCGGATGTGTCGATATCAAACGCCCGCACGAGCCGCGCATAAACGTCTTCAGAAGGATAGGACCGCCCGGTCTCCAGCTTGGAAAGATAGGATTGCTCAATTTCCGCGCGCTGGGCCGCCTCGGGCTGGGTCCAGCCCTTTGCCTCTCGGCATTGTCGAAGATAGTCACCAAATTTCATGATCAGACCAATTCATACTGTTCGTTGTGTGTCCACTCCCGGTGAACACAGCGCAGTCTTTGGAATTCCAGCCAGGACTAGTAGCTGAATATCGGGGAATGATCAGGAAACCTCAGCCCTATCCGGGATCATTTCGCTCGTTTTCGATGTCGGCAAGAAATTCCAGCGCGAAGGCATTGCCCGTGTTCAGAACCCTGATCGGATTGGGCAGCGGCGAGCGACCCTGTTCGTTTTCCAGGGCCTGCGCGCGGGCCAGCATGGCCTCAACACCGTGTGCGATTGTGACGCGATAGACCTCATCCTGAAGATCGGGCGCAGGTGCGGACACGTACACCCCGCCTGTCCGGCGGCTTACGAGTTTCTGACCATTTGTCAGTCGAGCGCGAAGCGGGCTTTCGCCGCCGTGATCCGCCAGTAGGACTGAACGATCTCATTTTCCAGCAGCTCGCCCGCCTCAATCGCCTGCATGACCCAGCTCACAAACTGTTGCGGCAATTCCATATTCGGTGCTGCCGAATTGGACATCATGATGACGTCATTGCCAGCCTGAATGGACTGGATAACCGCCGAGCGTTGCTCGTAGTGAGATCGGATCGCTCCCATGTCCAGATCATCCGTCATGATCACCCCGGTGTAACCAAGCCGTTCTCTCAGCAGGCCGGTCAGGATCGGACGGGAAAAAGTCACGGGCACAC
>CBFHQE010000026.1:0-25127 GCA_965657935.1 Maricaulis sp.
ACAGCGCCCCTCACTGACCGCTTGGAGACGCATCAAGAGCGTGATGCACCCGCTACGGAGTCGGCCCTGGTCCTAGAAGCGGTCCGTCGACAGCGGTAGCGCGGCTTCCAGTTTAACCGTGTCGAGAACGAAGACCGTCTGGAAATCACGCACGCTTTCATAGGTCGCCAGGCGTTTGAGAACGAAATTGGCCAGCGCCTGATTATCCGGAGCGAGGACCTTGAGCAGGTGATCATAAGTCCCTGCAACAGAATAACACTCCAGCACCCAGGGCTCCCGCTCGATGGCCTTCTTGAACACGTCACTCGCAGCCTCAATTCGCTGATCCAGGCTGACCTGGACAAAGGCCGTGACGTCGAATCCGGTGGCATCACGCGCGACTTCCGCACGATAGCCGGTGATGATGCCCGCAGCCTCCAGCGA
This sequence comes from Maricaulis sp., assembly GCA_965657935.1. Classification (GTDB taxonomy): domain Bacteria; phylum Pseudomonadota; class Alphaproteobacteria; order Caulobacterales; family Maricaulaceae; genus Maricaulis. The sequence continues at coordinate 424 of CBFHQE010000026.1, forward strand.
ACGGACGCGGCGCAAACAGGTCGTTTCCGACATGTTGGCTCGGCGAGCCAGCTCCACCATCGCGATCCGCCCTTCACTCTGCAGCACGGACAGAAGGCGGCGATCCTCAGCGCTCAGGCGCATGACGGGAACCTCCATTTATTTGTCTAAATATGGAGACAATCTCCGAAAAATGCAATCTTGTTTGCACATTTGAAGAATAACGGCGTGTCTTGGGTGTTATTTCTCCACCAGAAATGGAGAAGATCATGTCTGAAACGGTAGACTTCAAGGTTGGTGAACGGGGCGCTGAGGTGCCAGACATAACCCAGTTCGAGCCCAGCCCGTTCAAGAAGGGCCGGCCACCCGAACCGCTGCACTTCGAGGTCAATATCGTCGCGGAAGCCCATGACCGACAGAAAAAGAGCGGCGTCGTCCAGGCCAATATACCGGGTTTCAGCCCGGCCAAACTCTATTGTGACGAACAAAAACCGGTCGGCGATGACACCGCCCCGCCACCCCTGGCGTATTTCTCGGCCGGGATTGCCTTCTGCCTGCTGACACACCTCAGCGATATCCTGACCGCCCGCAAAATCAATATCACCTCGATGAAGATCGAACAGCGCATCCGGTTCAAAACCAACCTCTCGACCATGCGCGAGCTGGGCTATCCCACCGAGGGCGCGTGTGAGGGCATTGAAAGCCATGTCTTGATCGACAGCCCGGAGGATGCGGCAACCGTCCAGAGACTGCTGGAAGAGGCCGAGGGCGCCTGCATGGCCCATTTCGCCTTGCGCAATCCCCTGCCGTGGATGACCCGCCTGGTCCACAATGGCGTTGAACTGGAGAAGCGCGAAGGTATCGGGCCTGAAGAGGTGATCGCGGCCGAATGAGGTGAGACACTGTCCCGGGGCGAATGCGCTGCGTTCGCCCCCGGGTGAAACGCGTGGACACCGCGGCTTGCCCACCACCTCAGGGCACACGCATCACGTCTGACAATTAGCCCGACATTAATTGCAACATGCTACCGTCTGTCTGCTGATTCTAAAAAGCGACGGAGGACAAAAGCCATGCAGGAAGACCAGTCCCGTGCCCCCGATACGTCACGTCTGCGCGCCATCGTCAGCTCCATTACAGAATGCATCAAGAGCGTCGACCGCGAGTGTCGGCTCGTCGACATGAACCCTGCCGGCCTTAAGTTGATCGCCGCAGACTGCCTGGGGCAAGTCGAGGGACAATCCGTTCTGGACCTGCTTCGCCCAGCCTATCACGACCAGTTCCGCGACGGAGTCCGGCGTGTTTTTGAAGGCGAGACAATCGACCAGGAATTCGAGATTCAGGGACTGGATGGCACGCGCCGTTGGATGCACCAGATGGCAGTCCCCTATCGCGACCCAAACGGCAATGGTGAGGTCACCGAAATGATCGCGGTGACGCGGGATGTTACCAGCCGCGTCGCAGCAGAACGTGCCAAGTCAGCCTTTCTTGCCAATATGAGCCATGAAATCCGAACCCCGATGAACGGGGTCCTGGGATTTCTGGAACTGGCCAAACACCGCGAGGACGGCACGCTGTTGCCGGACGAGATAGCCTCCATGCATGCCTCTGCCTCCGCACTGGTCGTGCTGTTGAATGACATCCTTGATATTTCAAAGCTCGACGTTAACGCGGTCCGCATTGCGCCGCGTGCCTGCGATGTGATCGAGTTGAGCAAACAAGTCGCACACCTGTTCTCCGCCCAGCTCAAATTCACCGATGTGGAGCTCGACGTACATGTCGCAGAAGAAGTCGCGGGCCAGTACAATGTCGATCCGATCCGCCTGCGACAAATCCTGTCAAACCTCATTGGAAATGCCATCAAGTTTACCGAGAAAGGCCGGATTGACGTGCGTCTTAGCGCCGAGAGCGCGGGCAATCTTCGTTTTGAAGTCGCAGACACAGGCATCGGGATCAACAATGAGGACCAGGACCGGATCTTCAAACGTTTCGCCCAGGCCGACGAAACGACCACGCGGCAGTATGGTGGCGCGGGACTGGGGCTTTCCATCTGCAACAAGCTTTGCACGCTGATGGGCGGCAGCATGGGTGTTACGAGCGCGCCCGGAAACGGTTCGACCTTCCACTTCACGATCGCGGCTGCCTCTATCACGCAGGGCCCCTCAGTCGAGACGGTCTCGGAGAAGACGGCCCAAAACAAGTTTCGGGTATTGTTGGTCGATGATCAGCGGATCAATCTCACCGTCGCCAGCGCGCTTCTGAATCAACTCGGACATGAAACAACTGCCAGCGACGACCCGGAAGCCGCATATCGCCTGGCAAAAGAAAAGGCGTTTGATGTCATACTGATGGACATTCAGATGCCGGGATGTGACGGGATCGAATTGAGCAAACGCATTCGCGCCGGTGACGGCCCAAACACCGCAACCCCCATCATCGCCTTCACCGCCAGCACCATGCAGGAAGAACGCGACCGGTACGAGCGAGAAGGTCTCAACGGCTGCCTTGCCAAACCCATCGAGATGCGACGTCTGACTGCTCTGTTGGACGAGCTCCCCGCGCTCGAAAATACAGAGCTGAAACGCTTTTTCGCCTGAAGCCTCAATGCAAACCTGGGCGGTTTCGCGAGCGAGGCGTCCGGTAACAGGAGCGGATCATCCAGCGGTCCGTGTCGGGGCATTTCCGGGTCGGATAGCCCTCACCTGGCCAACGTTCCCGTTGGTATAGCGCATTTGACTTCGGTCGCATCGGTCCGGACCCCGGCAATTTCCGCCGGTGTGCGGATCGTGACACACCGAGCACCAATTCTTCCTTCACTTTGAAAGAAATTTTGACTCCCCACGAAGTGAGCGACATGATCCTGGTCTCGAAAGTTAATAGTATATTTATTGGACATCCGATGTCCGTACATTTCTCGAGGGGGAATCAATGAAAAATCAAAAATTCAAATCGGCCCTGATGGTTATGGCGTCCGTTTCGACGCTCGCCCTGGTCACAACCGCTTCTCACGCGCAGGATGATGGCGCGTCTGAAGATCGCGAAATCCTCACCGTTCTCGGTTCGCGAAATACGCAGGCCCGCTCAGCCACGGATTCACCGGTTCCGATCGACGTCATTTCACGGGAAGATTTTAACGCGCAGGGCAATTCGGCCGACCTTACCGACAATTTGCGCGCGCTCGTACCCTCCTATACCGCGACACCGGCAACAGGTGACGGCAGCGCGTTCATTCGTCCGACCTCCCTGCGAGGCATGGCACCGGACCAGACCCTCGTTCTGGTCAATGGCAAGCGCCGCCACCGCTCGGCCCTGGTCCAATTCTTTGCGCCCGCAGCTGGTAATGGCGCCCATGGCCCCGATGTCGGCATGATTCCCGGCCTTGCCCTCCAGCGGGTTGAAGTCCTGCGCGACGGTGCGGCCGCCCAGTACGGCTCCGACGCCATTGCAGGCGTCATCAACTTCGCCGCGCGCGAAGATTCCGAGGGCGGCGAGATCGTCGCTCAATACGGCCAGTTCTATGAGGGCGAAGTCAGCTACCGCATCGCCGGAAATGCCGGCTTCCCGATTGGTGAAAATGGCTTCTTGAACATCACGGCGGAATATACCGACAACGAGGCCCTTTCACGCGGTATCCAGCGTCCCGATGCCCAGGCCCTCATCGACGGTGGAACACCCGGCGTGGGCGCTGACAGCCCGTTTGGCGACGAGCCGCTTGTCCAGACCTGGGGTCGCCCGGAAACCAGCGGCCTGCGAACCTTCTTCAACGCCGGCATCGATCTGGGTGGCAACAATGAACTCTATGGCTTCGGTAATTATGCCGAGACCGAAGGCCGCTATCGTTTCTTCTACCGCGGTCCGAACCACTCCTCGCTGACGCCACTGCGCACCGCCGGGTTTACAGGCCTGCCGGCGGGCTACACCCCGTTCCTGGACGGTGACCAGACCGATTACAGCCTCGTCGGTGGCTTGCGCGGTGAGAAGTCGGGCCTGTCCTTCGACTTCAGCTTTGGCTTCGGTCGCAACGCGCTGGATTACTTCCTGAACAACACGATCAACCCGTCTCTCGGCCTGTCGGGCGGCGAGCCGGCCCAGCGTGATTTTGACGTGGGCGGTTATGAGCAGGAAGAACGCAATTTCAACGCTGACTTCTCGCGCGCGCTCAGCGACAACGTGAATCTCGGTTTTGGTTTCGAATGGCGTGAAGAGACCTACATCGTCGTTGCCGGTGAGCCGAACTCCTATCAGGGTTCCGGTTCCAACGGGTTTGGCGGTATTCGTCCCGGGGACGCCGGTGGCTTCGAGCGTCAGAACACGGCGCTCTATGCCGATATCGAGCATGATATCAGCGACAACTTCCTGATGCAGTATGCCGTGCGTTATGAGGATTTCTCCGATTTCGGTGAAACGCTGAACGGCAAGATTGCAGCCCGCTACAACGTCTCTGACAGCCTCACCTTGCGCGGTGCGGTATCCACGGGCTTCCACGCTCCGACACCGGGCCAGGCCAATGTTCGAACGACGATCACCACGTTTGACGGCACAACAGGTCTGCAAGTCGAGGAGGGCCTCGTTCCGGCCACCAACCCGCTGGCCATTCTCGCTGGTGGTGCGCCGCTGACCGAGGAAAGCTCTGTCAATTACAGCTTTGGTTTCTCCAACCAGTTCGGCCAGGCGACCGCGTTGACGGTCGATTTCTATCGGATCGAAGTCGATGACCGGATCTATCGTACCGGCGACATCCAGCCGCAGGGCCCGACCGGTCCGACCATCTCTTTCTACACCAATGCGCTCGATATCGAGTCCCAGGGTGTGGATGTGGTCCTGACGTCCGGGTTCGACTGGTCCGGCGATATGAACACAGACGTGACGCTGGCCCTGAACTACAACAAGCTTGAAGTTGTCGGCCAGAGTCCGGTTGGCGGTGTCAATCCGGTCAGCGCGGCGACGATCGAGGATATTGAAAACAACTATCCCGAGCTTCGTTTCGTTGCCACGGCGAACACCTATTTCGCCGAGGACTGGAACCTGCTGGTTCGCGCCAATTATTATGGCGAGCACTATGACGAGCGCGGCACGATCAATGGTACGGCGGGCAACCGCTCGGCCCTGATCGACCAGACGATCTATTTCGATGCCGAGCTCGGCTATGACGTCTCCGACAGCATGCGCCTTGTCTTCGGTGCGACGAATATCTTCGACAGCTATGTCGACGAAATTCAGAATGACGGCACGTTTGCCAACCGCATCAGCGTTGGCCTGCCTTATCCGCGCCGCAGCGCTGCGAACTATGAAGGTGGTTCCTGGTATCTGCGTGCGACCAAGCGTTTCTAGGACACGTCTCGCATATCACAAGGGAAAGCCGGCCAGCCCTGGCCGGCTTTTTCTTTGACCGGGGGAATGGTGTCACCGTTCAGCCAATGTTCAAACGGGCTGCGCTTCAATCGCTGCAGAGACACGGGAGGCGCGCCATGTTGAAGCTCGTTCTGATCACCATCAGCTTTGCCCTGCCGGTCACCGGCATCGTCATTGGCTGAACCGGCGCGCGTTCAAGGCGAGCATCAACACCGACATGCGATGCGCCTGGGGGCATTTTTATCTGAAAGAGAGAAGTGGTGGCGAGGGAGAGACTTGAACTCTCGACCTCACGATTATGAGTCGTGCGCTCTAACCAGCTGAGCTACCTCGCCACAATGTTTCCCGACAACGGGAGGATCGGCATATACGCAAACCGCCCGCGGCTGGCAAGACGCGGGCGGTGCTAGATTTCAGTTGGTTGCAGTTAGGCGCTGCGAACTTCGGTCAGGAACTGCTCCACAGAGCCCTTCAGGTCATCGGACTGGCGCGACACGGCGAGTGACGCTTCCAGGACCTGGCCGGCGCTCTGGCCTGTCTCCGAGGTCGCCTGGTCAACTTCCTGGATATTGGCAAAGACGTCGCGCGTTCCATCCGCAGCTTCCTGGGCCGAACGGGTGATTTCACCTGCCGCTGCCCGTTGCTCTTCCATGGCCGCAGCGATGGCGGTGGCGATCTCGCTCATCTCGTGGATTGTGGAACCGATGGAGCCCATGGCTTCCACAGCGGTCTGAGTCGCAGACTGGATACCGGAGATGTGCTCGGAAATGTTCTGAGTCGCATTACCAGTCTGCTCGGCCAGCGTCTTGACCTCGGAGGCCACGACCGCGAAGCCCTTGCCGGCTTCACCAGCCCGTGCGGCCTCGATGGTCGCGTTCAGGGCCAGCAGGTTAGTCTGCTCGGCAATGTCATTGATGAGGCTGACAATGTCGTCAATCGACTTGGCCGCATCATTGAGACGCTGAACATCGACATTGGTCTTTTCAACCTGGTCAACAGCACTGCCGGCGATCTCGGTGGAGCGGGAGATCTGCTGGGAGATCTCGCCGATCGAGGACACCATTTCCTCGGCAGCAGCGGCAACCGTCTGAACGTTCTGGGATGCGCCCTCGGAGGCCTGGGCCACGGCAGCAGACTTGCCCGTCGTGGCAGCAGCTGTGGAGCTCATCGCGCGGGCTGCTGTTTCCATCTGCCCGGCGGCATCGGAAACCTGGCCCAGCGCATTGGCAGAGGCTTCGTCGAAGGCCTGGATCAGGCTTTCAACGGCAGCAGAGCGTTTCTCCTTCATGCGGCGCTCTTCCTCGGTCTCGGCTTCCAGGCGAGCGCGCTCAATGGCGTTCTGGCGGAAGACATCGACGGAGCGTGCCATATCACCGATCTCGTCATTGCCCGGCTCAAAACCCAGATTGACGTCCGCATTGCCCTCGGCGAGCGCTGACATGGTCGACGCCATGGAGGTAATCCGCTTGAGCAGAATGGCGGACACGTAGAACCAGGCGATAGCAACCGCGATACCCAGGCCGATGGCGGCGATAGCCATCAGCAGGATACGTCCCGTGGTCACAGCGCCATTGGCCGCGGCGGTCGCATCAGAAACACGTTCGCCGACCTGGCCTTTGAAAGCGTTGACGTTGGCAACAAGGGCCTCGGCAGAGATGCGGGCCTCTTCGGCAACCGTTTCGGCGGTCGCCTCGGCCGTCAGCTCGGACTTGCGCAGTTCGAAAATGCCGTTTGATCCTTCACCGAAGCCAATCAGCTGACCGGACAGGTCGCGCATTTCCTGGGTCGCGATCGGACCGAGAATAGCCAGATTGACATCAAGCTCACCAACCGCCTCGTCAAAATTGTCAAAGATCGCATTGACTTCAGAGTTGGACGCTGCGGTCGCGACCTCGTTGAAGCTGATCAGGATCTGGTTGGCGGAAACCATGGCGCGCAGCAGGCTTTCAATATCCGCCTCGTCGCTGGCATCCAGTGCGCCTTCAATCGAAGCCCCGAACTCAGCGCGCGTCGTCGTCGCACGGCTGGTTTCGAAATTGCGGCGGTCGCGGATCTGCAGACGCTGTTCAACAACCTCATTCATGCCGTCAGCGACCGTCACCAGATCATCGACTGAAGTCGCCAGGGTTGCCGTTTCCTGGGTGCCGGCCAGAGACTGCAAGACAGCAAGCTCGGACCGCAGCGTATCGCGCAGGTCCGTAACGTGCGCATAATTTTCAAGTCGCGCTTCAACAGTCGGCGACAGCGCAAAAGCCGGAAGAGTTTCGGCCAGGCGTTGACTGGCTTCGGACAGCGAACTGATCGCCTGCGTCTCGGGAATGGCCCTGTCAGCGATCTGCTCGACAGCAGAATTCGCCGAGTTAAATCCGAAGACGCCAACTCCCGCGGCAATCAGGGTCATCGCTGCTGACAGACCAAAGGCTGCAAGCAATCTCACACGGACACTGGACGTCTTGTCCAGGAAGTTGGCAATCAAAGCATTCATAGTCTCGGCCCCTAGCGGCAATCGAATCCGGACAGCAAAAAACAAGGCGACGCTAACGCGCCGCCGTAAATGAAGTGTTATGATTAATTTTGCTGATCGGTTCTTTTGCCGACAGGCTTGGTCAGAATAAGACCAAGCCCTTGCTAGCAAAGCAGTTTCGTCTTGATTTAGCCGCCAAGACTAAAATCAAAGCGCTGTTGCAGTCCGTCCGTGGCAGTTGCGGCCGGGGTATAAGCCCAACCTTCGATTGCTCGAATTACAGCACGATCGAACACGCCTTCCGGATTGGCTTCGACAACTGTCGCATTCGCCACCTCACCGGTTTCAGTCACGGTGTACTCAACGACTGCATAGCCTTCGATACCGCGACGCTCAGCGCCTCGAGGATAGCTCGGCGCTTCCACATTGGTGCGCTCGCGATCCTGTGCCATTGCCGGGGCGGCTGCAAAGCTCATTGCCGTCATCGCTGCCGCCAGAAACATGATACCCGTCGTTTTCATCGACATTCCCTCATCCATCTACTGTTGGCTCCGTGCGGGCTTATTCCCCGTCTTGCGTTGCCAGGAACTTTTTTTCTCAAGGCCGTTGCGACCCGACGTGAGAGAGAATGACAAAAACCGGTTGCGAATTGCTTAAATCGATTCGCGAAATTCGAACGATCGGTAATTTTATTTTCTGAACAAAATCAATGGTTTAAATTGTTCAAATTTTATATAGCGATGTTCTGTGCCAGAACGGTACAGAATCCACTCGAGATGACTGGTTAAAATTGTCCTACCAGTAAATCACGATTTTTACGGACCACCCCAAAACATGCTTTCCGACCCTGCCCGCATTGATTTCGACCGCCTTCTAGGCTTCGCCACCGCCCTACTGGCCGCCGGCGGCTGCCGGGAAGGAGACGCCCGCATCGTCGCCCGGCATCTGGTGGACGCCAACATGGTCGGTCATGACAGTCACGGCGTGGGCATGCTGCCCGCCTACCTCGCACATATAAGAAAGGGCCTGGTCGAACTCGATGCCGAACTGGCATGGCTCAATCGCATGCCGGCCCTGTTGCAGGCCGATGCCAAAGGCGGCTGGGGCGCGCCCTCGGCCTACACGGCGCTTGATGAAGCGGCCGGCAAGGCCGGTGAGCTGGGTTTGGCTTGCTGTACCCTTGCCAATGCGCACCATCTCGGCCGCATCGGCGACTATGCAGAACATCTCTCGTCGAAAGGCCTGGCCTCCCTTCACTTTGTGAATGTCTATGATCATGCGCCGCTGGTTGCGCCCTTCCGCGGTTCCGACGCTCGCTTTGGGACCAACCCGATCTGCATCGGCTTTCCGGAAACCGCGAAAAATCCACCCTTCCTGCTCGACATGGCCACCAGCATCATCGCGCTCGGAAAGGTACGCGTTGCGGCCAACAAGGGCATCACGGTGCCGCCGGGCACATTACTCAATGACCAGGGCATGCCCACAACCGATCCATCCGGCATGGCCGGTTTCGAGATCAGAGGCGCCCTCACCCCGTTTGCCCGGCACAAGGGATATGGGCTCGCCTATGCCTGTGAGATCCTGGCCGGCGTGCTGTCACGCTCGGGCACGATCCAGCCCGAGCATGAACGCCGCGGCGGCATCCAGAACTCCATGTTCTCGATCATCCTCTCGCCCCAGGCCTTTGCCGATGAAAACTGGATGGATGAGGAGATGGCCGCGCTCGGCGAATACGTCACCCAGTCCCCGCCCATGGACTGGGACAGCCCCGTGATCATCCCCGGCGCCCCGGAACGCGCCTGGCGCGGCAAGCGCGAGCGCGAGGGCATTCCCCTGGACAAGAAGACTGTGGACCAGCTGAACGCGCTGGCGGACGGGCTGGGGGCTCCAGACCGCCTCTAGGGCGATTAATCGGCGCGGGTGTAGCCATCACAGCCGTCGGCGGGGCCCAGGGCAAGCCGGAGCGAATTGATTAGTCTTGAACGGGCAGAAGAGCAAAGAATTCGGCGACGGAGATCGTGTCGGGAGTTGTGCCATCAGGCATTTCGCGCACGCGAGGCCCCCTGAGCCCAATCCGGCCCTCGCTTACATGGAACTCCGAGAACGCATTCGTTGCAAACATACCGGACGCCTCCATGCTGACGTAAAAGGGTGAGTCGAAGAATCCGAAAGGCCCTTCCATCAAAGGCATTGCGCGCAGTGGCGGGCACCAAGAAGTCTGCCGCATCAGAACCGGGCTGGCCGGTATTTCCTCGATCACGATGAAGCGCTCGATAACTTCATTCTGAATCCCCCACCCACTGCACCGTGGGTCCAGCAAAGCGCGATAAAACTCCTCCGGATAAATCGTTGTCGCATTCAGATAGGAGGCGAGTTCGCCGACGAGGACCTCCTCGTCCAGCAAGAGCTGTTCACCATCCATCCGGGCCCGCACCCGAATGACAGCCGCGCTTCGGTCAAGAAGATCGCGCAGCCGCAATGGCGGAAGCTCCTGCACCTCGCCGACGAGAACATCCCTTACATATTCGAGCCAGGCATCATCATCGGCAACCGCGATATTCTCATATCCCACTACGTACTGCAGAGGTCCAAACACCAGGTAGGACGCCCCCTCCGCAAACTCGACGCGGATTCGGCAATCCGCACCCAGCCCGCCTCGCCCGCGGCCATCCCAGAACGTCGCTGTTGTATGTGCATAGTAATTTCCCACCAGCGCTTCATCTGAGTGCCCGTTGGACGAAGCTGAATCAAATCGCGGATATGAGACCGGCAGCGATTGAGGGCCATCTCCCTTGAGGTATTCGCGAAACTCCAACTCAAGTCCTGAACCGTCGGATGATCGTACGGCCACGGCCAGACCAATCCAGTCCGCATGGTTGATGGCATCGTAAGGACCGAGCAGGCTGTGATAGTCCGCCGGCACGGAGCAGGCCTCCGCCTGTGCCACCATCGCGCCAGCAATCAGAGCACCACAAACCAGTCGAGAAAAACGCATCATCCACCCTCCGCACGGCAGAGTGGTATCAAGCGGGCGTTTAAAGCAAGCCCTTCACGCCGAACACGTCGAGCGTTTCGTCGTCAATGCGCAGCGGACGGCGGGTGACGGAGGACAGGCGGCACCATTCTGTCGTGGCGCGCGCGGAAAAGCGCTTGGCGCCCGGCTTGCGGATATCGACATTGCGTTCAAAACGCGGGCCCTTGTAGGGGCCGAGCCAGGTGCGGATCTCGGCGGTTTCACCCGGTTCGATCGGATCGCGGTACTCAATCGTGTGTTTGAGGGCGACCCAGACCTCGCCGGCGACACGGTCGACGGGGCTGATGAGATGCCAGTGCGTCACCGCCCTCTCCTGCACCCATCGCAGATAGACGACATTATTGACGTGACCCAGCTCGTCGAAATCCTCGGCCCGCGGCGTAATGGTCCGCATCAGGGCGGTTTCATAGGAGATACAGCCCACACCCTCGCCCGGGGCGAGCGGTTTGTGGTCGATAATGCCGGTCACACCGATCTGGCCGTCGTCCATGTCATCTCCTCACGTCTGGCACAGAGTCTTCTCACGCGCGCGCACGCGAGGGAAGTGAATGGATGGTATTCAGTGCCGCGCTATGGCATGCGCCAGCCCCGGGGTCTCCGGAGCGTGTGCTTATTCGCCCGGCCCGGCCCTGTCGTCCGACAGGCTGACACGGGCGGCACATGCGGTTTCGCGCGCCAGGACGCAGGCAAAGAATTCACGGATGCGCGCTTCCATCTCCGGCGGCGTGGTGTGTTCCACACCCGGCAGTACGAGCGAGTTGAAATCGCGCATTCCGAAATCGGAGTAGAGGTCCTGTACGACTGGCACCCTGTCCAAGGTTGATGCGCCCAGTGTCGCATTGACCCATTGCGCCTGGTCACAGGAATAGCTGTCCGACCGGAACGCATCACAGGTGAAGGGCGGCTCTCGCACGGAATCGTTTTCATCGGCACCGCCCTGGTAGAGAAGAACGGGCGTGTCCCGCAAAGCCTCTGCATTGAGCTCCCGCCCGGTGATCAATTCCAGGTCTGCGACACCGACAGGAAAGCTCAGCGCCTCTCCGTCAGAATCGCTCACCGGCAGGATCGGTAATCCGCCCAATCCACCGGCAGCAACAGCGCGCACGCGCTCGGGGTGCAGCATGGCCATTCGGGTCACAAAATCACCCGCGGCAGAAAACCCCCAGAACAGGGCATCCTCGCTGACCTCAAACCCGCTGGCAGCGAGCTTGGCCTGCGCATCATCCAGCATGGCCAGCAATTGCAGATCCGGACGCGCATAACGCGGATCGTCATGCAGCATCGCGGAGCGCGTCATCGCATGGATGTACAGATTGCCCTCGGGGCCATCAACGAGCGGCCTTGGAAACACGGGGGTCAGCATCGGCGTACCGAGATGCCGCCCGTAGTCGAAGTACAGTTGTTCGTTGCGGGTCGCGGCCCAGTAGTCATGCGTCTCGAAGGGTGCGCCGAACAGACCGTCATTATTGGGTTCAATCAACACTGCGCCGCCGGGCGCGACGACCTCCGGGATAAACAGGTAGTACGGCCAGTGGAAACCGGCTTCGGGATTGGCCTCGAAACGATAGATCGTACGCGGGGCAAGCTGCCCGTCATAGACTTCCGGTGTTGGGGCCGGCCCGACAAGTTCGCTGATATGGTCCGGAATCCGCGAATTCGGGTTCATGGACACGCGGGCGCGCGGATCCACAGTCTCGTCTGACTGGGCCTGCGCCCCACCCTGTGCAATCAGCACAGTCAAAACGGTCATCACCAAGAATTTCATCAGCACATCCCCCGAGGCATCGCGAATACGGCCCCGAATTACAGCAGGGCCCACGCGATGGCGAGGCAAGATCTTCCGCCGGAGGGGAGGAATATCGTTGCCGGTGTCCCCCCTGCGAGGCGAGACAACGTCCGATCGCAAACCGGACCACGGAAAAAAGGCGTGCCAGGTTAAAGCGTTTAAGGACCGGGCCTAAAGCTCACCCTCTCGCAGACCAAGCGCCAAAGCGACTTTGTCCAGCGCGTGTTCTTCCTGAGCGGTGACGACACCATCGGCCATCAACGCCTTGCGGACGGCCTTCACAACAGCCTTTCGGGCCAGACCGTCACCGCGCAAGCGCTCAAGCTGCAAAAGAACACCTTTCCCAGCCTTGTCAGGGCTGCTGGCGAACTCCGCCCGAAGCCGTCCATACATCTCTTCCGCTTCCACATCAGCGAGAGTACTCGGCTTACTGTCGCGCAAGAGCCCCAACCGGGCACCAACTTCTTCGGACTTGTCAAACCTGCCATCTGCGAAGGCAACGAGCAGGTACGCGCCAACGATGGCTTCGAACTGGAGCGCTTGCTGCTCCCGCATCGGTTCAGAGGTCATCGAGATCAAGCCTATTTCTTGGGAGCGGAGATATGGATCGGGTGGCCCAGCGCGGTCAGGGCGGATTCCAGGAAACCCTCGGTGAGGGTCGGGTGGACGTGGATCGTGCCGGCGATGTCCTCCAGCCGCGCGCCCATCTCGATGGCCAGCGCGAACTCGCCGGAGAGCTCTGACACATGCGTGCCCACGGCGTGGATGCCGAGGATAACATGATCGCTCTCACGCGCCGTGACGCGGACAAAACCGCCGTCCGTGCCCGCTTCCATGGACAGGTAACGTCCGGACGCCGCCAGCGGGAACTTGCCGGTGATGACCGCTTCGCCCTTGGCCTTGGCCTCGTCCGGGGTCAGGCCGACGCCGACAACTTCCGGCTCGGTGAAACAAACTGCCGCGATGGAGACCGGATCAAAGACCCGCTTGTGACCCGCGATCAGCTCGGCGACCATTTCGCCCTGGGCCGTCGCCTTGTGTGCCAGAAGCGGTTCGCCGACGACATCACCGATCGCCCAGACATTGCGCATGCCAGTGCGGCACTGGTCATCGACCTTGATGAAACGGCCATCGACCAGGTCCAGGCCCATATTCTCGACACCCCAGCCGTCCAGGCAGGCCTTTCGCCCCACAGCGACCAGGATCTTGTCGGCTTCGATGGTCTGGGTCTCGCCCTTGGCGTCCTCGTACTCAAGAACAGCCATGCCGTCCTTCTCCGTCATGCCCTTGGCCTTGCAGGAGAGGTTCACGGCGGCCTTGTGCTTCTTCAGCCACATGGTGATCGGACGCGTGATTTCCTTGTCATACAGCGGAAGAATGCCGTCAGATGCCTCGATGAAGGTCACCTCGCTGCCCAGCTTGCGGAAAGCGATACCCAGCTCGAGACCGATATAGCCCGCTCCGACGACAACCAGCTTCTCCGGCTTTTCAGAGAGGTCCAGCGCATCGGTGGAGCCGATCACCTTGTCGCCAAAGGGCAGGAAGGGCAGTTCAACCTCGACCGAACCGGTGGCCAGCACGACATGCTCAGCCGTGATCTCGACCTCGCCCTCATCGGTGTCGACGATGCAGGTTTTGGCGTCCTTGAACTTCGCCCAGCCGGAAACGTGCTCAACGCCCGCAGCCTTGATGAGCTGGCCGACACCGCCCGTCAGCTTGGAGACGATGCCGTCCTTCCAGCCGACCAGCTTGCCCATGTCCAGCTTGGGTGCCTCGGCCAGGGAGATGCCCAGCGCGTCGCTGTCGGCATGTTTGGACATTTCCTCATACTTGGTCGCCGCATGGATCATCGCCTTGGAGGGAATACAGCCGCGATTGAGGCAGGTTCCGCCCAGGCCGTGTTTGTCGACAATGATCGTATCCAGACCCAGCTGGCCCGCGCGAATAGCCGCCGGATATCCACCCGGACCACCACCAATGATGAGAACCTGGCACGAACGTGTCTGCATGGGGATGCTCCTTGGAATAAATGGCTGCGAAACCAGCGAGGATTTGCGAGGCATTTAGCGTCTTGTGACGCAAAGGGAAAGACCTGCGTCAGGACACGCCGTTCTTGGACATAAATTGCCGGGCCAGCGAAACCACGACCGATCCTGCTGCAAACACAGGCAGGCTGCCGAAAATCATCATCGGCAAGTGCCGCGGCTCGATACCGACATCCTCATGGAAAAACATCAGCGCAAACACGCTGACGGCCCAGATCGCCAACACGCTGACCAGCTGATCCCAGATCTGTTTGAACATGCCTCTATCCATGCCGTGACAGGACACGCCAGCGTCTTCCAGGTCAAGCATCCGCATTACTGCATTGCAGTTTTGGATATTGTATCCAAAACAGAAGTCGGGCATGAGTAAGCTGACCAATAGGAGACGCGCCGTGATCAATGGAACACATCTCATCGCCGGACGATGGACCGAAAGCGACCGCGTCTTCCACTCCAGCCCTGCCACGGGTGAGGTCCGCGCATTTTCCGTCGGAACGCCTGAGCTGGTGGACGAGGCCTGCAGGGCAGCCGAACAGGCCTTCATGACCTATGGCTACAGTCCGGCCACGACACGTGCGGTCCTGCTCAACACGATCGCGGACGAAATTGACGCACGCGGGGACAAGATTACCCGGATCGGTCACTCGGAAACCGGCCTGCCTGAGGCACGCCTGATCGGCGAGCGTGGCCGCACAGTCGGCCAGCTGCGCTTGTTCGCCAAAACCATTCTGGATGGACGACATCTCGACCGTCGACACGACAAAGCCCTGCCGGATCGCCAGCCCCTGCCCCGCCCTGATCTCAAACTCCTCCAGCGCCCGATCGGCCCTGTCGCCGTATTCGGCGCCTCCAACTTCCCGCTCGCCTTCTCTACTGCCGGCGGAGATACCGCAGCGGCCCTGGCGGCCGGCTGCCCGGTCGTGGTCAAGGGCCACAGCGCGCATCCGGGTACAGCTGACATCATCGCCCAGGCCATCCATGCCGCGATCGAGAAGGTCGGCGTCCACCCCGGCGTGTTCAGCCAGATCCAGGGCGGTGACCGTTCGGTCGGCACAGCTCTGGTCCAGAATGAATACATCCGTGCGGTCGGCTTCACCGGCTCACTGGCTGGCGGACGGGCCCTGTTTGACCTCTGCACAGCGCGGGACGAGCCTATCCCTTTCTTCGGTGAGCTGGGATCCGTAAACCCGATGTTCGTGTTGCCCGAGGCGCTCGCGGCCCGCGGCGGCACCATCGCTTCAGGCTGGGCCGCGTCGCTGACCATGGGCGCTGGCCAGTTCTGCACAAATCCGGGAATTGCTGTCGTGCGCGAGGGCGATGATGCCGAGGCCTTTATCCACGCGACACTGGCCGAGCTGATGAAGGTCGAGAGCCAGACCATGCTGACCGACGGCATCGCAAGCGCCTATCGCAAGGGCCGGGACGACATGCGCCAGGCCCTCGGGGCAAGGGAGATCCTGGCCACGGATTGTGAAGCGCGCGAAGCCGCGCCCAACCTGTTTGTCGTTTCCGGCCAGGACTGGCTGGCCAACGAGACGCTGAGCGAGGAGGTCTTCGGACCGCTTGGCCTGGTGATCACGGTCAGGGACACTGATGAAATGCTGGTCATTGCGCGTGCCCTCAAGGGCCAGCTGACCTGCACCCTGCACATGGACACGGCCGATACCGGCCTGGCTCGCCAGCTGATGCCCGTCCTGGAACGCAAGGCGGGCCGGATCCTGAGCAATGGCTTCCCGACCGGCGTTGAAGTCAGCGAGACCATGGTGCATGGCGGCCCTTATCCGGCCTCCACAAATTTCGGCGCCACCAGCGTGGGCACAATGTCGATCCGGCGTTTCCTGCGTCCGGTCTGCTACCAGAACATGCCCCAGGCGCTATTGCCCGATGATTGGGACAGCGAGACGGAACGCACCACCAAGAACGTACGGGACTGGCTGCCGGCAGAGACCGACTAGCCCCGTGAGCGCAGGCGCAATAACTGCCCCTCGATGACGCTCGAGACCTGTTCGGTGAGAAAGGCCTCCATCTCCTGCGAAGAGCGCGGCGCCAGCGTCATCGAGCTGGCCAGGGAGACCAGGCCGTAGCTCGTTCCCAGGGCGGAGAAAACCAGGTCCCGGCAGATGGCGCTCTCGGCCGCCTCCCCCAGTGCCAGCCGGGCAGAGGTCATGAGGTGGTCCAACATCGCCCTGACGGCGTCTTCAAGCGCTGCCCCGTCGAACAATTGCTCGCGCGGACGCGATAACATCAGCGCATACAGGTGCGGCCGCGCCAGGGCGAAGCGGATGGAGACGGTGAAGTCTCGCTTCAGTCCCGCCTGCCCGTCTGAACGCACGAACTCGGAGAGCAGGTCGCGGAAACCGACTGCCGCCACTTCGGCCAGCAGGCGGTCACGATCCGTGAAATGGCGATAGATGGCCCGGTGATCAACGCCGACCGCGGTGGCTACAGCCCGCATGGTGACGGCGTCAGGACCATCGACCTCAGTGATGCCCAGCGCCGCTCCGACGGCCTCGCCGCGCACATCGCCATGATGATACCGCTTTCCCACCCTAGCCGGTCTTCTTGATGTGCCAGGCCACCGTCATTTCTGCGCAGGTATTCTCGTCGGCATCGCGGATATCGACATGGACATCGAACACGACCTTGCCGTCCGCGTGGAAAGCTTTGAGCGCATCTTCAGCCGGAATGCTCGCCGTCGCGATCGCCGTGATATCGGTCTTGGCCGTCTTCACATACTTGATCGAGGCATTGGCCGCGACCGGACGCGCCGCCAGCAGCTGGTCCGCCATCACGCCGCCCATGGCCGCACCGGACGCCGCCTCGCCCAGCGTGAACATCGCGCCGGCATGCAGGGTCTGGATATGGTTCTCCACCTCACCGCGCTTGGCCAGCGTGGCCACGCCCCGCTCTGCCGAGACCTCTTCCAGCTTCACCCCGGTATAATTCGCAAACGGCACGCTGGCAGCCATGTGTTGCTTGATCATTTCAAAGATTTCCATCGATCCAACCTTGTTATGTCACCATTGGTGACATTGGGTATAGAGGAAGGCGAGAGGAATGGGAAGGCGAACCTCAATCCGTCGGCGGGCGAAAGCCTGAAAGGACCTGTCGGATCATGCGCTCCTGGCGGCCAGGATCAGCCTCTTCGTCGTGGTGAACCGCCGCAAGCGCCAGCTCGGCCAGCACGGCGTTGAGAATGCGGGCTGCGAGATCAATGGAGGCAACCTCGAATTCGCCGGCCTCTGTCGCAAGCTGGATGGCGCGCTTCATGCCACCCAGACTGAATTCCTCTTCCAGATCGCGGGCGCGTTTCCAGCCCAGCACCTGTGGCCCCTGATCGAGAAGGATTGCGGCGGTCTCCGGTTCACGCGCTGCCGCCAGCCAGGCCAGGCAGGCGGACAGCAGGTTCTCCGACGGAGAACCGGTGTGACTTGCCGCCGCTGCGGCGAGATCGATCGCGGCTTTTGACTCCGCGACGAAGACCGCTTCGAACAAGGCCTGTTTGCTCGGGAAATGGTGATACATCGCACCACGCGAGACTTCGGCATCCGCCAGGATCTCATTGGTATGCGTCGCCTCGTAGCCCGCACGAGCAAAGCTTGCTCGCCCGGCTGTCACCAGGGCCTCGCGAGTTGCTTCGCGTCTTTCTGCCTGAGTCGCCATGATTTCACTTTACAGACTTTGTGTCGGTTTTATAGTGACCACATACCGACACGGTGTCGGTATGCATGAGGAGCCCTGTCATGAGCGATCCCGTCGCCTCTCTCGAAAGCATGCTCGCCGCCTGGAACGAGCCCAACCCGGCCAAGGTCCGCGGCCATCTCGACCGGGCGCTCGCCGATGATGTGCGATTTGTCGATCCATCCATTGATGTGACCGGGATCGACGGGTTCGAAGCCAATGTGCACGAGGTCAAGAAAAACCTGCCCGGCGCGGTTTATGCCCGTGCCAGCGCTGTCGACAGCCAGCACAATTTCCACCGCTATCACTGGACCATTCACCAGGACAGCAAGCTTTTGCTGGAGGGGTTTGACGTGGCGCAGACCAATGATGCTGGTCGTGTGGTCAACGTGATCGGCTTTTTTGGCGCGCTTGCTAAGGACGCGGCCTGATACGCCGAGTTCGACCTCGCCAAAAACCAAAAGCGGGACACCTCACCGAGGCATCCCGCTTCTGCAAATTACCGCGCCCAGACCCGGACCACGGCCAACGCACCGGACAGCAACATCAGGCTTCCAAGGCCTCCCCAAACGACGAGACGTCCGAATTCCCCAGCAAATTGGTCATAGTCAATTTCGGCGCCCAGCGTCTCCATAAACAGGGTCCCTCCAGTCAGAAACAGACCGCCCCAGATCCCAAGTGTGACACCAATCGCACCGATCGCAGCGAGTATCACCGCCGCGATCGTGATTATGATCCGCCACGTCTTGGACATCACATGAACAGTGTCGCCGGGTTTTCCAGATAGCCCTTCACACGCTGGATCAGCATGGCGGCGTCATAACCGTCGACGATGCGGTGATCGAAACAGCTGGACAGGTTCAGCACCTTGCGCGGCACGACCTGGCCGTCCGCATTGTAGCGCGGCAGGGTCTGCATCTTGTTGACCCCGATGATCGACACTTCCGGCGCGTTGAGGATCGGCGTCGTGACCAGGCCACCAATAGCCCCCAGCGAGGTGATGGTGATGGTCGAGCCGGAGAGCTCGTCCTTGGTCGCCTTGCCGTCCTTGGCTGCAGCGCCGAGACGCTTCAGCTCACCGGCGATCTCGAACACGTCGAGGCTCTCGGCGTGCTTGATGACCGGGACCATCAGACCGTTCGGAGTCGCCGCTGCGACACCGCAATGCACGGCGTCATACTTGGTCAGCAGCATGTTCTCGCCGTCGAAATGCGAATTGGCCTGCGGGGTTTCCGGCAGGGCCTTGGCCAGCGCCATGACGAGGAAGGGAATGAAGGTCAGCTTGGCCTGGTCATCCCGCTTGGACTTGTTGAGATGCGCGCGCAGCTCTTCCAGCGCCGTGACGTCGATTTCCTCGACATAGGCAATGTCCGGAATCGTGCGCTGGGCGTGGGACATGTTCTCGGAGATGCGGCGACGCAAGCCGATAATCTTCTCCTCGGTCACACCGGTGCGCGGCGCACGCACAGCAGAGCCACCACCCGCACGCGCGGACAGGCGACCGCCGGAAGCGATGAAATCATCCATGTCCTGGTGGGAGATACGACCAGCAGGACCGGTGCCGGGGACCGTGTCCAGATCGATATCAGCCTCCAGAGCGCGCTTGCGCACCGCCGGGCTGGCCAGGGCACGTTCGCCCACAGGGCGCACCGCAACAGCAGGCGCAGCGGCAACCGGAGCCGGCTTGGCAGGAGCGGCCGGTTTCGGCTCTTCCTTGGCCGGAGCAGTCTCTTCGGGCTTGGCCTCTTGTTGGGCCGGAGCGTCTTCTTCTGCCGGAACCGCGCCATCAACGGCGATGAACATGATCTGCGTGCCGACAGCGATTACCTCACCCGGCTCGCCGACCAGCTTGGTGACCGTACCGTTCACGGCGCAGGGAATTTCCACCGTCGCCTTGTCGGTCATCACGTCGAGGACGTGCTGATCCTCGGTGACCGTGTCGCCTTCCTTGACGTGCCACTCAACGATTTCCGCTTCGACGATACCTTCGCCGACATCGGGCATTTTATAGCGGTATTCGCTCATTGCTTATGCCTCCAGAACTTCGCGCATGGCGGTGGTGAAACGGGTCAGGCCCGGGAAATAGGCCCATTCATGGGCGTGCGGGTAAGGCGTGTCCCAGCCGGCGATCCGGTAGATCGGCGCTTCCAGGGCATAGAAGCAGTCTTCCTGGATCTGCGCCGCAAGCTCGGCACCGAAACCGGAGGTGCGCGGCGCTTCCTGGGCGACGATGCAGCGGCCGGTCTTGTTGACGGATTTGGCAATCGTCTCGATGTCGTAGGGCACCAGGGTTTTCAGATCGATGATCTCGGCATCGATGCCGTCGCGTTCGGCTGCCGCCAGGGCCACATGGACCAGGGTACCATAGGTGATGATGGAAACATCATTGCCTTCGCGGACCACTTCCGCCTTGCCGATCGGCAGGCTGTAATGCTCCTCCGGCACTTCACCCTTGGGATGTTTGGCCCAGGTTTCCAGCGCCTTGCCCGGATCACCGTCGAACGGGCCATTATACAAACGCTTGGGCTCGAAGAAGATGACCGGGTCATCGCTTTCGATGGCGGCGATCAACAGCCCCTTGGCGTCATACGGGTTGGACGGCATGACGACCTGGACACCCGGGATCTGGGTGAAAAAGGCTTCCGGGCTCATGGAGTGGGTCTGGCCACCACGGATACCGCCGCCACAGGGGGTGCGGATGGTCACCGGTGTGGTGAACTGTCCAGCCGTGCGATAGCGGATACGCGACAGTTCGGACACGATCTGGTCGAGTCCCGGGAAGATGTAGTCAGCAAACTGGATCTCGGCGACGGGGCGCATGCCCTTCACACCCATGCCGATCGCCATGGCGACGATGGCCGCTTCGTTGATCGGGGCGTCGAAGGACCGGTCCAGGCCGTATTTTTCCTGCAGGCCGGCCGTGACACGGAAAACGCCGCCGAAATAGCCGGCATCCTCACCGAAAGAGACCACGTTCGGGTCTTTTTCCATCATGTTGTCGAGCGCTGAATTGAGCGCCTGGATCATGTTCATCTTGGCCATGATTTAGACTCCCAGATCCTGGCGCTGGCGACGCAGGCGCCAGTCCGGTTCGACATAGACATCTTCGAAGATCGTGTGGGTCGGCGAGAGCGGGCCGTCGTGCAGCGTGCCGTGGCTCTCCGCTTCCTTGTAGGAGGCGATGACCAGCTCGTTGAGCTCTTTCTCAAGCGCCTCGTGGCGCTCCTCATCCCACTCGCCCAGACCGATCAGGTGCTGTTTCAGGCGCTCGACCGGATCGCCCAGCGGCCACTTCCCTTCCTCCGCCTTGGGACGATAGCCCGACGGATCATCGGAAGTTGAGTGCGCGTCGGCGCGATAGGTGAAGCTTTCAATGATGGTGGCACCGTGACCGGCACGCGCGCGTTCCGCGGCCCATTGGGTTGCCGCATAGACCGCCAGGAAGTCGTTGCCGTCGATACGCAGGGAGGCGAGACCATAGCCCAGCCCCTTCTCGGCAAACGTATTGCCCTGACCGCGGGCCACACCCTGGAAGGTCGAAATCGCCCACTGATTGTTGACAACATTGAGGATGACCGGGGCCTTGTAGGTCGAAGCCAGGACAAGTGCGCCGTGGAAGTCGCCCTCCGCTGAAGACCCCTCGCCGATCCAGGAGGCAGCGACCTGCTTCTCGCCCTTGAACTGGCACGCCATCGCATAACCCACAGCCTGCGGGAATTGCGTGGTGAGGTTACCGGAGATCGAGAAGAAATTGCCCTCTGCCCAGGTATAGTGAACCGGAAGCTGGCGCCCCTTGAGATTGTCCCGACTGTTGGAAATACAGTGGCACATCATTTCCACGATATCGCGACCCCGGGCAAACAGGATGCCCTGCTGGCGATAGGACGGGAAAATCATGTCTTCAAATTCCAGCGCCATCGCAGCCGCAACAGCCACAGCCTCCTCGCCGGTCGACTTCATGTAGAAGCTCATCTTGCCCTGGCGCTGAAGCTTGAGCATGCGCTCGTCATAAACGCGGGTCAGCACCATGTGCTTGAGGCCCTCGCGCAGCACGTCGGCATCCAGTTTGGGGTCCCACTCACCAACCGCCTGGTGATTATGGTCCAGGACACGGACCAGTCCGAGCGCGAGATCACGTGTCTCGCTGCCATCGATATCTACAGAGGGCTTTCGCGCCTCGCCAGCCGGCGGGATTTCGATATGAGAAAAATCAGGCGTGTCACCGGGCCGGGCGTGCGGCGCGGGAACGTGGAAGCGGGGATCAGATTGCGTCATGGGCTCTCGCTATGACTGGGCGGAAACCGCCAGGAACTGAAGCCACACAAAGTGTGTGATGCGTGGGGCGTCTAACGCGGATGGATGGTGCTTGTCTACTCTTGGGTCAATGTGCCTTTTCCGGGTTCGCAATCGCGCCAGCTTGGACTATTTTCCCAGCAAACGCGCTTTTGAGGAAAAAATGATCGCAGCCCTTGATAACATTGACGTCCGCATTCTCGAGGCCCTGCAGGAAGATGCAGGCCAATCGGTCGCCGAAGTGGCTGAAAAGGTCGGCCTGACACCCTCCCCCTGCTGGCGCCGCATTCGCCGCCTGGAAACCGAGGGAATCATCAAGCGCCGCTCGATCCAGCTGGACCGCCGCGCCATCGGCCTGATGTTTACCGCCTATATCGAGGTGAAAATCGCCCCGGCGCGCCGCGCCAATTACGACAAGTTCGAAGAAGCGATCCAGAGCTTTGACGAAGTCACAGAAGCTGTCACGATGACGGGTCCCTATGACTATCTGGTCAAGGTCGTGATGCCTGATATCGACAGCTATAACGATTTCATCTCTGACAAGCTGATCCCGCTTGATGTCATCGGCGATTTCCGCACGTCTGTGCAGATCCGCAACGTCAAGGACGGCCGCGGCCTGCCGCTGGGCCATATCGAGGGCTAGGCGAACAGCCCCGACTGGCCAAGCAAGAATGCTCCGAAGGCAACCAGGCCGCTCACGAACGTCAGCATAAGAGGCGACTTCAAGGCGAATTTCGCAAAAACGGCAAAAGCGCGCTCTGCTGCCGTCTCAGTTGTCTCGACATAATCCCCATTAACAAACCAGCGTTTGTAGTTTTGGAGGATAGGATGGCTTTGCTTCCATCTGGTGTGCAATGACGGAAACGCAAACTGGAAAACCAAGCCGACGATGAAAACAGCTAGGACATGGCCGAAAATCCCTACGACTGCCAACCCAATCGCTATGTTCATCACGCTATTCAACATCGCGCCAAGTTATCTGCCAATCACCTCGACACAACCGTAACGAAGTCGCGGGACAAAAAAAGGGCGGCGCCTTTCAGCACCGCCCGCAATTCATGATTTCATGGAACTAGTCGCTCCACCTCGCTCGCCTCGCTACAAACAGTTTATCGCGGCGACAGCGTGAATATATTTACTGCATGCGCTCGACAGCAACGGCCGTGGCTTCGCCGCCGCCGATGCAGAGCGAGGCAACACCCTTGGTCTTGCCCTGTTTTTCCATGGCCGCCAGCAGCGTCACCATGATGCGCGCGCCGGACGCGCCGATCGGGTGACCCAGGGCGCAAGCGCCGCCATTGACGTTGACCTTGTCGTGGCTGAGGCCGAGTTCCTTCATGGCGATCATCGGCACGACGGCAAAGGCCTCGTTGATTTCCCACAGCTCGACATCATCAACCGTCCAGCCAGCGCGCTCGACAGCCTTGCGCATGGCCGGGACCGGTGCGGTGGTGAAATAGGCCGGCTCGTGCGCGTGCGCTGCGGTGGCAACGATCTTGGCGATCGGCTTGAGACCGCGGCGTTCAGCTTCGGACTGACGCATCAGGACCAGTGCAGCGGCACCGTCGGAGATCGCCGATGCATTGGCCGCCGTCACCGTGCCGTCCTTGTTAAAGGCCGGGCGCAGGTTCGGGATCTTGTCCGGCATGGCCTTGCGCGGCAGCTCGTCGGTCGCGACAGCAGTCTCGCCCTTGCGGGTCTTGATGGTGACCGGCGCAATCTCACGCTTGAAATCACCCTCTTCCGTCGCGCGCTGGGCGCGGGCCAAGGTTTCCAGCGCGTAGGCATCCTGCTGCTCACGCGTGAACTGGTACTCATTGGCGATCATGTCAGCAAAATTGCCCATCGGTGCCTTTTCATAGGCATCCTCGAGACCGTCCTGGGCCATGTGGTCCTTGACGGTATCGTGGCCATATTTGAAGCCACCACGGTGGGAGGGCAACATGTGCGGTGCCTGGGTCATATTCTCCATGCCACCGGCGATGATGATGTCGGCATCACCCGCCATGATGGCGGCACGGCCCATAATGGCGGCCTGCATGCCAGAACCACACATCTTGTTCAGCGTCGTGG
>CBFHQE010000026.1:25137-25503 GCA_965657935.1 Maricaulis sp.
GCTTCAACCGAGTTCGGCAAGCCGGCCTTGAGCGCTGCCTGGCGACCGGGCGCCTGGCCCTGGCCTGCCATCAGGACATTGCCCATCAGGATCTGGTCGACATCGTCACCGGCCACGCCGGCTTCTTCCATGGCGGCCTTGACGGCAACTGCGCCCAGCTCGTTTGCACTCTGGCTGGCCAGCTCGCCAAGCAAACCACCCATGGGGGTGCGGGCCATGCCCACGATAACGACGGGATCGTCCATTGCGCTCATTTCAAATCTCCTCCGGTTCGCCATTCGGCGTTAAGCTGCCGCGCATGATCAAATTATGCGGCACCGCGTCAAGCCTTTTCGCAGTCGCAGCACAAGCGCTGCAGACGCGACC
>CBFHQE010000027.1:0-25198 GCA_965657935.1 Maricaulis sp.
GCGATTGGGGCCGATCCCGGTGTTTCGCTACCAGCACGACGCCACGGAATACTGGCGCGAAGGTCAGTTGATTGCGATACAGGCTGCCACATTCAGCGAGGGTGAATGGAGCCGCTGGCAGGCCAGCCTCGCTGACAGTGATGGCGCCGGGCTCTTCACGCTTCCGCCATCCAGCCACTGGACCCGATATGATACCGGGGTTGCCGCGATCCTGAATACCGAGACCGGGGAAGCCATGCCGGTTGAGATCGTTTCACTGGGTATGGAAGATTTCCCGACGAGCTCCGGGACCGTTGTCGCTGAACGGATCCGGATGACCGGCACGTTGACCGTTGATCTCTGGTATGACGTGAACGGCAATTGGGTCGGCTGTGAGTTCGAAGCACGTGGCCAGCGCATCCGGTATGTACGATCAAGCTAGCCTGGTAGATTCCGGAACGCGTCCAGAGCCCATTCCCGACGCGCCTTCAGATCGATGATTTCCTCCGGGTAGGCACCGAAACCCTGGGCATATTCCGGAATATAGCGGCGAACATAGCCACCTTTGGGATCGAACTTTCCAGCCTGGGACACTGGATTGAAGATCCGGAAATAGGGCGCGGCATCAGCGCCGGATCCGGCGACCCACTGCCACGACGCTGCGTTCACGACCGGATCGGCATCGACCAGCGTGTCTTCAAACCAGCGCATGCCCTGTTGCCAGTGAATGCCAAGATGTTTGACCAGGAAGGAGGCGGTGACCATGCGAACCCGGTTATGCATCCAGCCGGTCTGCCAGAGTTGTCGCATCCCCGCATCGACCATGGGAAAACCCGTCTTGCCGCGCGTCCAGGCCTGGAAGGCCTCAGGATCTTCCCGCCAGGGGAATTGATCGAACTTCGAGTTGAAACTTTCGCTGCGCAGATCGCCAAAATGGCGGAACAGGTAATATGCAAAATCACGCCAACCAAGTTCCGCCTGAAATTTTTCAACGGCCCTGATCGACACGCCTTCGGTCTCGACGCGCTGACAGGCATGCCACACACTGCGAGCGGAGATTTCTCCATGAGCGAGGTAAGGCGAAAGACGTGACGTGTTGTCCAGGTCTGGCCGGTCTCGGTCCTCGGGATAGGTCGAAAGCCCGTTTTCCAGGAAGCGTTCAAGTTGTGCACGGGCGTGGCGTTCACCCGGTGTCCAGGTCCTGGCCAGGCCGCCCGCCCAATCGGGCGCTGTCGGGCAAAGGTTCCAGCTCTGCAGGTCTTCACCATCAGGTTGTTCTGAATGCGGGTTCAGAGACGTAGGCGCGGGCAGGGGGCGTTCGTGGTCCAACGTTGTCTGTGCGGAACGCCAGAAAGCTGAAAAGACCTTGAAGGGCGCGCCTTGCTTGTTTTTGACCGAGTTGAGTTCGGTCAACGTCGTCGAGCGGAACACGCGAGGCTGGCAGCCCATTTCGATCAGCCGGTGCGCCAGATGTCGGTCGCGTTGATCGATCCAGGGAATTTCCGTCTGGTTCCAGAACAACTCCGCGACATTGAACTTGCGCACCAGATACGGAACCAGCACAGACGCTTCGCCGCTCAACAGATGCAACTCGGCACCGAGCTTGGCGAGCTCAGCCCTGTGAGCCTTGAGGGATTGATGAAGCCACCAATTGCTTGCTCCGCCTGGCAGCAGGCTGACGCTCTGAAATGCTTCCTTGATATAGATGCAGATAAGTGGTCGGCCCGATCGTGCAGCGGCGTGTAGCGCCGGGTGGTCGGCGAGGCGTAGGTCTCGTCCGAACCAGACGATTGCCGGTTGTGTGGCTTCAGCTGTTGCCATGATTGCCGCCAGTGTTGATAAGATCACTAATTAATACGTTCGTGTGCCCGGCTTGGATCATGAGCGTGCAAGAGGCGTTACTCGTTGACTGGAGAACAACATGAGCGAGCAAAATTCCACGATTCGCGTGCCGCGTCCGGATCAGGATGCCATCGAAATCGCCAATGACAAACGTCTGGTCATGATTGCCGGACCCTGCCAGCTGGAAAGCCGCGAGCATGGCCTGGAAGTTTCGGCGCAACTGCGCGAGATCGCTGACCGTCTGAATGTTGGCATCATCTACAAAACCTCTTTTGACAAGGCCAATCGCACGAGTGCATCGGCGCAACGCGGTGTTGGTCTTGAAGCGGCTTTGCCGATTTTCCAGGAAATCCGTGAGACGAGCGGATTGCCGGTCCTCACGGATGTGCACACGGCAGAACACTGCGCACTTGCTGCCGAAGCTGTCGACGTCTTGCAGATCCCGGCCTTTTTATGCCGTCAAACGGATCTTCTTCTTGCAGCCGCCAAGACAGGCAAGCCGATCAATATCAAGAAAGGCCAATTCCTGGCGCCCTGGGACATGAAAAATGTGCTCGCCAAGGTGACCAGCGCAGGCAATCCGAATGTGATGTCGTGTGAACGTGGTGCCAGCTTCGGCTATAACACGCTGGTGACCGACATGCGCTCGCTGCCGATCATGGCCCGGTTTGGCGCTCCGGTCGTTTTCGACGCGACCCACTCGGTGCAACAGCCCGGTGGTCAGGGCACGTCTTCGGGCGGTCAGCGCGAATTTGTTCCGCACCTTTCGCGCGGCGCCGTCTCAATCGGTGTGGCGGCCGTCTTCATGGAAACACACCCGGATCCGGACAACGCGCCGTCCGATGGACCGAACATGGTTCCACTGAATGAATTCGAGGCGTTGGTTGGGCGTCTTCTGGAGTATGATCAGCTGACCAAGGGTTACTGATCCAGATCAGAAACGTCGACGATCCGGGATCGGCACCACAGGTGCATCCTCAACAGATTCGGGATTTTCCAGGGGCGGCGCCCAGCGCCGTTCTTCTTCCAGGATCGTTGTAACGATCAGGCTGCGGCGTGCCGCATCCAGACGTAGATCCTCGTAGAACAAGTTGGAGGGTGCAAAGCGGAAGTCTTCTGCGATGCGTGATGGTCGGCGCAGTAATCGCGAATCCGGACGTTCAATAAGCAGCACACCATCTGTGCATTGCGCACCGGTCTGCATCGGTAATGGCGCGGGGTTGGCATCCCGCGCGAAACCGGTCGCCGAGGCCCCGCCTCGGTGCATGCGTGCGGACGCGTATTGATTGGACGGGGCGGCCAAAAGAGGGTTGGTGCACAATAGTCGCCGCTCCTCGACGAAGTCGAGCTCGCGTTGATGGGTCCAGCTCTTTGAACGCTCGGTCAATATCCGAAGCCGACGAACCTCGTCTTCCTGTGCGTAGGAAAATGCGTAAAGGCAACGCACATCCTCAGGGGTGTCGCAGGCCGGTATATTCGCCAGCGGCCCCTCGAACAGGTCCAGGGGCACAGGCGCTTCCAGGACATAAGCCGCAGCGAGGCGGGCCGTCAGTCCCTCGTCGGGCGCTATTAAATCCATCGTTATGCGCAAGGCATGCAGTCCACCCTGGCCCAGACCCGCCACAATGATCGGTCGCTCATCACCGATTTCTTCCAGGAACTGGCGGAAAGCGGCCTCGACATCGCGATAGGCGAAATGGCGAGCAAGGACACCGTCCTCGCGATTGTTCATGAATGTATAGAGCGAAGCTTGTCTGTAGCGGGGGACAAAAAGCGAGGCGGAATCCGCGAAGGGCGCTGCGTAATTGGGAATGACGACCTGCTCGACCGCTTCATTCGCCGTGTCCTTGTCCAGCTTGGCGTTCCATTCTGCTCCACCGGAATAGGTGGTGGGGTGAACGAAGAAGACAGCAGGTGTGGTGTCGTCATCAAAACTGTCGCGAACGAACCAGGCGTCCGCACGGGCATAATTCGGCGCGGGCGGGGGAGAGTATGTCTGGTATGGTTCGCCCGGGTCCTGGAAGGTCTGGAAGATTTGCTCGCGCAAAAGCCACCCCCCTGCAATCAGCAGGAGCACGACAGCGGTGATGATTGTCACAACAATCCAGCGGGCAATACGAATAGAACTCACGACCTCATACTCCCAAACGAGTCGCTGCATGATCGCGGTCTCTCGCGCCATGTGCAACCGATTGGCGAGCGAGACGACATGTCCTATGCTCGGAAAGGTTCGATAACGCTCCCCGGTTATCGCATGTCTCAGGATTTCGATGAATGTTACGTTGGTTACGCAACAGCTTTCTGACTGGTATCGTCATTGCCACGCCCCTCGGTGTGACGGCGCTGCTGATCATTTCCTTTGTCGGTTACGTGGATCAGGTCGTCAAACCCATGATCCCCGCCCGCTACAATCCTGAAACCTATTTACCCGGGGATTTCACAATTCCAGGGCTGGGTGTCGCGATTGCGGTGGTTTTGCTGACCGCTCTTGGCGCGCTGGCGGCAAATATCTTCGGCCGCTCCATCATTCAGGTTGGAGAGCGTCTGCTCGAAAGCGTACCCCTTGTTCGCAATGTATATGGCGCATTGAAACAGATCGTAGAAACGGTGTTTTCCGGAAAGCAGAATTCCTTCAAGGAGGTCGTGCTGACTGAATACCCGATGAAAGGTCTTTATGTGGTCGCGTTTGTGTCCGCCGAGGGCCATTCGACGCTCAAGGAAAAGATCGCCGATGACGTGATCGGCCTCTTCGTGCCGACGACGCCAAACCCGACATCCGGGTTTTTGCTGTATACTTCGCGGGCGAATACCATCCCGGTCGACATGTCAGTCGAAGAAGCTGCCAAGCTGATAATTTCCTTTGGTATGGTTACGCCGGACAAGTTGCCAAGCGATGTTCAGGAAAGTCTGCCGGACGACGTCCGGACTAGCCAGACTTGAGCAAGCGGATGCCGGTATCCTGTTCAAACAGGTAGAGCAGGGTGCGAAGGGCCTCGCCTTTGGCGCCTTCCAGCTGGGGATTGCTTTCCACGATCAGCCGCGCGTAGTCATTGGCCACAGGGATCAGGTCCGCGTGCGCCTCGATATCTGCCAGGCGGTAATCCGGCAGCCCGCTCTGCCGCAGTCCGAGCGGGTCACCGGCACCACGCAGACGCCAGTCTTCCTCGGCAATGGCAAAACCATCATCGGTTTGACGCATCATCTCCAACCGTGCCTTTGCGGTCTCACCGAGCGGCCCCTTGTAGAGCAATATACAGGACGAGGCCCGGTCGCCCCGGCCTACACGACCGCGTAACTGATGCAGTTGGGCGAGGCCAAATCGTTCGGCGTGTTCGATAATCATGATCGTTGCGTCGGGCGCGTCCACGCCGACCTCGATCACTGTCGTGGCGACAAGGATATCGATCTCGCCTGCGCGGAAACTTGCCGCGGTGGCCTCTTTTTCTTCCGCTTTCATACGCCCGTGTAACAGACCGATACGATCATCACCGAGAGCCGCGCGGAGGTGGCGCCATCGATCCTCCGCGGCTGAAAGTTCAGACGCCTCGCTCTCCTCGACCAGCGGACAAACCCAGTATACGCGTTCTCCCTTGGTCACTGCGCGGCGCACGCCCTCGACCATTTCGCCGAGCCGGTCCATCGAGACCAGACGCGTCGTCGGTGGTTTTCGGCCAGCAGGTTTTTCATCCAGCCTTGAAACATCCATATCGCCATAGACAGCAAGAGCGAGGGTCCGCGGTATCGGCGTGGCGGTCATGGCCAGTGTTTCCGGGCGATACCCCTTTGATGCCAGGCGCATGCGATCAGACACGCCAAACCGGTGTTGCTCATCGATCACGACGAGGCCAAGGTCACGAAAGGCAACATCGTTCTGGAACAAGGCGTGCGTGCCGCATACGACCATCGCCTGACCTGAAGAAATCTGCTCCAGAAGCGCCTTTCTGGACTTGCCCTTGTCTCGCCCGGTCAGGGTTAGGACGTTGATCCCAACCGGCTCCAGCAGCGCCGCGATGGTCTTCTGATGCTGGCGGGCCAAAATTTCTGTCGGGGCCATGATTGCGGTCTGCGAGCCGGCCTCGGCGACATGGGCGGCCGCCATGGCGGCCACGAAAGTCTTTCCCGCTCCGACATCGCCATGCAAAAGGCGGGTCATGCGTTCCGGTTCTTCCAGATCCTGTTTGATATCCAGATAGGCGCGTTGCTGTGCGCCTGTCGGCGCAAAGGGTGCGTTGTCCAGCATGGTCTGTACGAAACGCCCGGGAACCTTCATTTCGCGTCCGGAAATGCGTTTGCGCTGGGCGCGAACAAGTTGCAGTGCCAGCTGCCGGGCTGTGAGCTCGTCAAAGGCCAGACGAGACCGTTCGGGAGTATCCGGAGACAGGCTGTCCGCGTCCTCCGGACGGTGTAATCCATACAGCGCGCTCGTGAAATCCGGCCAGTTGTGTTTTTGCTTCAGGCCAGTATCACACCATTCCGGCAGAGCTGGCAGCAGGCTGAGCGCTCCATCCACGGCCTTCCGAACCGTTTTGCCGGTCAAACCCGCGGTGAGCGGATAGACAGTCTCCAGCAGCGGCGTGGTTTCCGCCTCTTCCTCGGACATGACCAGATCCGGATGAACCATCTGGATCTCTGATCCGAAACGTTCAGCCTTTCCGGAAATGATCCGTGTCGCTCCTTCTGGCAGGAGCTTTTTGAGGTAGTCGCCACGGGCGTGAAAGAAGACCAGGTGAAGGAAGCCTGTCTGGTCATACATCCGCACCTTGTAGGGCTGACCCTTGCGGTGCCCGGGCATGTGCGTTTCAACCGTGGCCTGCAAGGTGATTATCTGATCTTCCGGAGCATCACTTATGCTGGTTCTGAAACGGCGATCGATCAGGCTGGATGGTTTGAGAAACAGAACATCCCTGACCCTTGCGCCCGCGACTTTTGCAAGCAGCGTTGCCAACCGCGGGCCGATGCCGGGCAGCGCAGTGATGTCCTGAAATAACGGAAATAGAATCTCTGGGCGCATGGGTGGCAAGTTTAGCGTTTGAATTCGCACAGACCAGTGGTCGACGCGGAGGGCGAGCCGGACTATATCCACGCCATGACCGAAAGTACCGACATCAAACGCAAGAAACTGCGCATACGCGCCTGGAGACGTGGCTTCAAGGAGGCTGACCTGATCCTGGGGCGTTATGCCGATGCCAATCTCGACGCAATGAGCGATCAGAACGTTATCGTGTTCGAGCAATTGCTCGATCAGCAGGACCAGGACATCTATGCTTGGATCATCGGTCGTGAACCGGTGCCGGATGCATTCCAAACTGATGTCATGACAGCGCTCCAGGCCTTCAAAGTTGAAGATGATGCGCAATACGGCGACGGGCCACGCACCTAAGAGACGATAATGACAGATCTGGATCTGATCGCCCGGGCGAGCGGAACGGCTCGTGTATGTGGCGCGCCTGAAGGCCTTGATGCGCTGGTGTTCGCAGACGCAGCGCGATTGCGTGGAGGGGTAAATGTATTCGTCGCGCGGGACGATTCGCGTGCGGCGGCGTTTGCAACCGCGCTGGAGTTCTTTGCGCCGGATCTGGATTTGTTGCGCCTGCCGGCCTGGGACTGTCAGCCCTATGACAGGATTTCGCCGTCACCGCGGCTGGCCGCGCGGCGGGCGGCGGCTTTGGCGCGCCTTGCCAATCATGATGATGTGAAATGTCTTCTGGTGGTCACGACCATCAATGCGATGGCCCAGCGCTGTCCGCCTAAATCGGTGTTGGCGGGCTCACGCATTCGGCTGAGACCGGGGCAGAGCGTCGATAACGAAGCGCTTCTGCATCATTTCACCTCCAATGGCTATGCTCGCGCAGCGACCGTCATGGAGCCGGGCGATTTCGCGGTGCGAGGCGGAGTGATCGATGTCTTCCCGCCCGATAGTGAAGAGCCGGTACGCCTGGATTTTTTTGGGGACAGCCTTGAAAGCATCCGGACCTTCGATCCGGAAACCCAGCGTTCCAACAAACAGCTCAACGAGATCGACTTCACGCCGGTGAGCGAAGTCATCATCGATGACACTTCGATTTCGTTGTACCGCGGTGGCTTTGTGAAGAGTTTTGGCGCCGTCCAGCGCGATGACCCTGTTTACCAGGCTGTCAGTGAGGGCGCTCGCCCGGCAGGTGTTGAACACTGGCTCCCGCATTTTTATCCGCAAGTCGTGACGGCGTTTTCCTACCTGCCCGACAATTCACTTGTCGCGATTGATGCACTGGCGCATGAGGCGTTTGATGAACGATTGGAGCAGGTTAAGGACTATTTCGATGCGCGTCAGCTGGCTGCAGACGCTTCGCATAGCTCCAGCCTGTCAGCGTCGACCTATCGCGCCCTTGAACCGGCAGCGCTTTACCTGACGCGATCCGACTGGGATGAGGCGCTGGCCGAACGGGTTGTGCGGAATTTCACGAGTTTCGTTGAGCCTGGTGCCAACACGGTCGATGTGGGCGGCAAGCAGGGCCGGATCTTTGCGGCCGAACGTGCTGCGGAGCGTACCAACGTCTTTGATGCGACCGCCAGACATGTGCTCGATCTCAGCAAGTCCGGAAAAAAGGTATTGCTGGCGTCTTGGAGCCTTGGCGCGTCGGAACGCATGGCCAGTGTTCTCGGCGATCACGGCCTGAAGAATATTCAGCTGTCGGACAATTGGCACGACGCGTCCTCCGGACCGAAAATTGGTCGGGTTGTGCTGCCGATCGAACGCGGTTTTGAAACCGACGATCTCGTCGTTATTTCCGAACAGGACATTCTGGGGGATCGCCTGGCGCGACCGCGCAAGCGCAAGAAGACAGCCGATATAATCGTGGAAGCCGGCAGTTTGGCTCCCGGTGATCTTGTCATCCATGCCGATCATGGTCTGTCGCGCTTTATCGGCCTGAAGACATTGCCGGTACAGGACGCCCCCCACGATTGTATCGAGCTTGAGTATTCCGGAGGGTCCAAACTCTACCTGCCGGTGGAAAATATCGAGCTGTTGTCCCGTTACGGCGCTGAGTCCGAGAATGCCCAGCTCGACAAGCTCGGCGGGGTCGCGTGGCAAGCGCGCAAGGCCAAGGCCAAGAAACGCCTGCGCGATATGGCCGATGAGCTGATCAAGATCGCGGCCCAGCGGCTATCCCGCAAGGCGACAGTGATCGACAGCTCAGGCGGCATGTATGACGAATTCTGTGCTGCTTTCCCGTATGCGGAGACTGACGATCAACTCAACGCGCTGGATGATGTGCTGAGCGATCTGACCAAGGGGCGGCCCATGGACCGTCTCATCTGTGGCGATGTGGGTTTTGGCAAGACCGAGGTCGCATTGCGCGCGGCCTTTGTTGTCGCGATGAGCGGGCAGCAGGTCGCCGTTGTTGCTCCGACAACCTTGCTTGCGCGGCAGCACTACAAGACTTTCACGGAGCGGTTTCGCGGTTGGCCGGTCAAGGTGCGCCAGTTGTCTCGACTGGTCGGAGCCAAGGAATCCAAGGCGACCAAGGAAGAGCTACGCGACGGCAAGGTTGAAATCGTCATCGGCACGCATGCGCTGTTGGCCAAGACGGTCAAGTTCAACGATCTCGGTCTTTTGGTCGTTGATGAGGAGCAGAATTTTGGCGTCAAGCACAAGGAGACGCTCAAGGCCTTGCGGGCGGACGTTCATGTCTTGACGCTTACGGCGACGCCCATCCCGCGCACGCTGCAACTGGCACTGACCGGCATTCGGGACCTGTCAATCATCGCGACACCGCCGGTCGATCGCCTGGCTGTGCGCACCTATGTGACACCTTTTGACTCAGTCACCGTTCGGGAAGCTCTGTTGCGCGAAAAATATCGCGGAGGGCAGGCCTTTTTTGTCGTGCCGCGCATTGCGGATCTGGATGATATTGCGAGTTTCCTGCGTGAGAGCGTCCCGGAAGTGTCGTTCGTGATTGCCCACGGTCAAATGGCGGCCAGCCAACTCGAAGACATCATGACGGCCTTCTATGACGGTCGCTACGACGTCTTGTTGTCCACGACGATCGTGGAGTCGGGCATCGATATTCCGACTGCTAACACGCTGGTTATTCACCGTGCAGACCGATTCGGTCTGGCCCAGCTCTATCAGCTGCGAGGGCGTGTGGGCCGCTCCAAGACACGGGCCTACGCCTATTTCACAACCTCGGCCAATCGCAGGCTGACCGCGGGAGCAGAACGCCGCCTGAAAGTTTTGCAATCACTGGATTCGCTGGGAGCAGGTTTCAGCCTGGCATCGCATGACCTGGACCTGCGCGGCGGCGGCAATCTGCTCGGCGAGGAACAGTCGGGGCATATCAAGGATGTCGGGGTTGAGCTCTACCAGTCCATGCTGGAGGAAGCGGTCGCATCGCTTCGTGGAGAAGGCCAGGAAGACGATGACGGTGACTGGTCGCCGCAGATCAATGCCGGGGGCGCGGTTCTGATCCCCGAGGACTACATCCCGGATCTCGACGTCCGCCTGCAGTTATATCGTCGCCTGTCCTCCTTGGAGGACCCGTCCGCGCGTGAAGGTTTCGCTGCGGAACTTATCGATCGATTTGGTCCGCTGCCCAAGGAAGTCGAGACGCTCATGCGTGTCGTCGCCGTCAAGATGCTCTGCAAGCGAGCAGGCGTGGAAAAAGTGGATGCAGGGCCAAAGGGTGCGGTCATTCATTTCCGCAAGGACCGGTTCATCGATCCGCCTTCACTGATTGCGCACATCGGAGCCAATGCGGGCCTGTTCAAGGCGCGTCCGGACCACAAGCTTGTGCTCCGGGCAGCCTGGCAAGAGCCGGAGGACCGGCTGCGAGCAATCGAAAAGTCTATGAAGCCGCTGGCCGATATTGCCGACCGGGCGCGCGAAGCTAGCTAGGCGCGGGCGGCGAAGGCGTTGCGAGATTGTAGTTGGCGAATGCCGCGTTCAATCATTGCTTCAGCTGTATCCGCGAGGCGCGGCGTGATGCATTCAGAGCGCACATGCAGTCTGAACGGATGCAACGGGTCTTCGCTCTCAAATGCGGTGCATTCAGCGATCGCGGACACACGCGCGGATACGGCGGATACGCCTTCCTCCTCGGTGAATGGGAGCAATGCCAGGAATGTATTGTCATTTACCCGACACGCGGCGTCTTCGCTGCGCAGTAGGTGACGCAGCATGGCTGCGAACTGACGGCGCGCTTTTTCGGCTGACAGATCGTCGGGGCGTTCAATGCCATCGGGCAGGTCAGTGCTCAGGATCAGGGCGCTGAAACTGACCTCACCGCGATCTTGACCATTGATCAGATCCTGCAAGTGCGACGTCAGAAAACCATCATGGAACAGGCCCGTGTCGATATCCAGGGTTCGCGGTTCCCGGCAGGATTCCAGCGCAGCCTTGGCTTCACGGCGACGTCGACGTTCCGCGGTCAGGGTCAAAATACGATCCCGCATCTCCGGGTCTGAGGTCTCGGCGCTGATAATATCAGAAACACCCCGCGCAAACGCTTCGTCAGCGGTTTCGCGATCGGTATCCCGGGTCAGCAACAGTACAGGCGTGTGATAGAGGCGTGCATTGCGGCGCATGGCAGAACTGATGGTGAATGCGCTGTCCGCCTTGTCATTGGCATTCAGGACAACGGCGTCGAAACTGCGCTCGTGCAGGTAATCAAAGGCCGAATAGGAGGAGAACGCCGCGATCACTTCGACATTGTCCGCTTCCATGATGTGCTGAAGGCTCATGAAACGAGGCGAGGCATCGCCAACATAGAGGACGCTGCTGCGCGCTTCTGGTCGCGTGACGAGGTCGGGTTTCTCGCCATACAGCGCATTGACGCTGGCGCGGCGTGCAGCGATAGCCTCCATTGTGTGGAGGCGAAACAGGGACCGCGTTCGTGCCGCGACCTGGGCCGGCAAAACCGGTTCGGGCAACCAGGCATCAACCTCATCCAGATCCGTGAGCGATGATGGCCCTATCGCGACGACCGGACAGTCATCCAATGCGAACCGCTCCAGTGTCTTGTGATGGACAGCGAATGTGTCGTGGTCTTCGGCAAATATGACCGCGCAGGCATAGTCGCGATTGCGGGAGGACACAGGTGTGTCGGAGCGCACGATGCGGACACGCATCGCGAGCTTCTCCATCTCGCTGGCGAGCTCCCCCGATTGGTCCGTTGGACCAATGAGCAGGACGTCGAGTTCGCGCCCCATTTGTCCCCCTGGCGTCCTCATGAACACATTCCTGTTTCTTGAGTTTGTCACAAATGCCACGATCCCCAAAATAAAGAATCGCGAGGTTGGTCGCTATGCAAGCACAAGGTCCTCTAAAAGGCGTTAAAATCGTCGAATTCGTCGGTTTGGGCCCGGCACCATTCGCAGCGATGCTGCTGTCTGATATGGGCGCTGATATCATTCGCATTGACCGCCCTGGGGCGTTCGGCACCGGTTCAGCGGATGTTCTGGCGCGGGGGCGCCGATCTGTGGCGCTGAACCTGAAGGATGAAACGGATCAGGCCAGATGTCGGGCTCTGGTTGCACAAGCCGACATCCTGCTGGAGGGCTATCGGCCGGGCGTAATGGAGCGACTGGGCTTTGGGCCGGATGACATGCTCAAGCTGAATCCGGATCTGGTTTACGGTCGCATGACCGGTTGGGGGCAATATGGCCCGCTGGCCCATGCAGCTGGTCACGATATCAATTATATCTCGCTGAGCGGCGCGCTCGGCGCCATTGGTACGGCTGATACGCCCGTTGCCCCGCTCAACCTGGTCGGTGATTTTGGCGGCGGCGCCCTGTATCTCGCGATGGGTGTGCTGGCGGCTTTGCATCATGCGCGTACCAGCGGGCAAGGGCAGGTCGTGGATGCAGCCATTGTTGATGGGTCAGCGTCCCTCATGGCGTCTCAATATCAGCTGATGGCGCTGGGACTGTGGAAGACAGAACGCGCTTCGAATCTGCTGGACGGGGCGGCGCATTTCTACTCGATTTACGAGTGTGCGGATGGCCGACATATATCACTGGGGCCGCTTGAGCCCGAATTTTACGCCCTGTTCTGTTCGATAGCCGGCGTCGATGCCGAGACTATACCCGCGGACTGGAGCGGCAAGAACTGGGAAGAGGCCAAGCCCGTCTTCGAGGCGCTGTTCAAGACACGCACGCGAGATGAATGGTGCGAACTTCTGGAAGGCACGGACGCCTGTTTCGCACCGGTACTTACCTATGAAGAGGCTCACAAACATCCTCATATGGTTGAGCGCGGGACTTTCCAGCAGGTGGAAGGCGTGATGCAACCGGCACCGGCACCTCGTTTTTCACAAACCCCATCCGCCATCCAGGGCGCAGCGGTGCAGCCCGGCGCCAATACCGAGGAAGTCCTGAAAGATTGGGGTGTGGAGCCCTAGCTGCGCAGGGTGTCGTTCAGGTCCGCCGCTGACAGCGCTGCGGCCTGGTCCTCTGAAATCCGAGCGTAGGCAAATCGAGCCCCTTCGGCTGCGATACCCGCCAGCTGCGTGCCTTCCCAGCGGGAATAGCGACAATCGGCGCGTGCAAGATTGGACGGCAGGGATCTGCCGCCACCCAGGGTGAGGCTGTCGAGCCGCGCACCGCGCAAATCCGCGTGTGACAGGTTGGCGCCGCTGAGATCTGCACCACGCAGGTCAGCGTCGCGCAGGTCACAGCCGCGAAGGTCAGCCTGGACCAGCTTGGCGCCTTGCAAGGCAATCGCGCGCATGTCCATGCCGGAGAAATTCGCACCATGAGCCTGCATGGCGGTCAGTTCGCGCTCACACAGATCCCCGGCTTCGCGCATATCCATGCCCTTGAAACTGGCCGGGGCGCCGTCCTTGCCCTGAGTGCGACATAGCTTTTCATGATCGCGTAGCTTGGAGGTGAGGGGGCGTGGGTCGTCGTCCGGTTCAAAGTCGCTCGGAGCATCTTCTTCAAGTTCGCCGGACAGCATTCCAGAGGTTATGGCCTGGGCGAGTTTAAGGTCCTTTTCCAGCGCACCGCGCATATCCGCGTCTGTAAGATCGGCGCCCGACATGTCAGTCGCGGTCAGAATCGCGCGTTGCATCACTGCGTTCTTGAGCTTGGCGCGCAGAAGGCGGGAATTGTTGAGATTGGCGTCAGAGAAATCAGCCCCCTCTGCTTCCACTCCGGCCAGTCGGGCGTGCGAGAAATTGACGCCGCCCAGACGGGCGTTGCCCAGCTTGGTGGATTGTACCGAGGCGGTCGGCATGCCTTCGCTGCCGCGAGCGGGCAGACGCGCCAGTTCGCGAAAATCCGCGTTTTGGCATTGAGAGGCCGACAGGTCCGCTTCACTCATGTCGCAGCCGCGCAGATCCGTATTGTCCAGATTGGCACCGATCAGCCGTGCGCCAACGAGCCTGGCACCTGAGAAATTCGCGCCACGCAGATCACAGCCTGACAAGTCGGTGCCGGACAGATCGCAATCTGCGAAACTTGCATCCTGTAGATTGCGATGGGTGAGGACCAGACCACTCAGATTTTCGCCATCAAAGCGCGCAAATCCTCCGCCGGCACCCGTCAGGGCACGCGCGTGATCATCACAGATACGGTCAATTTCCTGTTGCCGATCGGGGGCATTGGAGGTGGCGGGCAAGGTCAGTCCTTATGGGCTTTGCGGCAGCCTATGTGATTTGCTTCACGCGCCACAAGGGGGCAGCAGCAACTGTCTCAAATCGCTGGATAAAATCGCGTTCATTTTCGTTCATCTAGGGTTCAGCGGCGATCACTATTATCTGTATTCGAGATGAGCGGCCGCATTTTAGTCCCTCGCCGGATCGCCTTCTCGCTATCGAATTGATACCCCGAAGCGTCGGCCGCCCCCAACGGCCGGCGTTTCTCTTTGTCCGAATTGCTTCTGACTGTCTCCCTGTCCGCCCGCCTTTTTGGGGTGACAGGTTTTGTCGTCTTCGCTTGACATCTTGTTTTCAACACATCGAAACAAGGAAGACAGACATGGCTATCGCGCTTCAGGCATCCATTCCCGGCACCGCAGGTTCCCAGAGCAACCTTGTCCCGCATCGGTTCCGTGATGGCTTCTTCCGTGTTCAACG
The DNA here is from genome assembly GCA_965657935.1 of Maricaulis sp. Classification (GTDB taxonomy): domain Bacteria; phylum Pseudomonadota; class Alphaproteobacteria; order Caulobacterales; family Maricaulaceae; genus Maricaulis. The sequence goes on from CBFHQE010000027.1 coordinate 14,877, forward strand.
GGCGGGCGACGACATCAGCTGTATTCATGTCGAGGACCTGCGCTCTGTCTGCCGTTATCTGCACAAAGGTTATCAGCTGGCCATGAGCGCCGCGGACGGTCACTCCATGCCCTCATGGCTGCCGGCAGAACAGGTCAGGATCGCGATCCGCTAGGGAAGGCCCGGAAAGTCATCGCGCCGATTGTCATTGACCAGGGCGGCCAGTTCCCTGGGGGCCAAGACCTCGACCTGGTCGCCCCAGGCATAAAGGTGCCAACACATCTCCAGATGCCCGCTGGCGGTGAACCGGACATCAAGGCTTCCATCTGCGTTATGTGTGATCTGCTGGTTGGGATGAAAGCGATAGCGCGCTGCATGCGGCGCGGCCGTGGGTGAAAAACGCCAGTGTACGGGTTTGAACTCGCGATCGTTCTGGAACATTCCGAATGAGCGCGCCGTATAGTCCGCGAGATTGAAATCCGGGTTGCGAACGAACCACTCTTCAGTCAGTTCCGCGCGTTCGATGTCTTCAATGCGAAAGTGCCGCAGACGATGATCCTCGCGCGATGGATCTTTCGCTATCAGATACCGCCGCGTGCCCAACAATATGCCATACGGCTCGACCCGGCGTTCCTTGGCCGTCTCGTCATTGCGCCCACGGTAGAGAATGACAAGGCGAAAAGGCCCCTTGAGCGCGTCCGCTATCGCTTCATCCACTTCAGAATTGGTGGCAGGGCGCGGTCCAGGCCGGGCGGCATGGCCCATGGCTTCCAATAAGGCTTCTTCATCCGCTTCGAGGCCAGCGCGTCTCCGGTCGGATGTGAGAAGTTTTACCGACCCGCCCAGATCTGACAGCTGTCTGGCTTCATTCGACAGGCCCGCATTGGTCAGTGTTTCCTTGGCGAGCTCCAAGGCCGCGAGCTGATCCGCGGTCGGGGCGAAGAACTCCGATACCTTGCCGTGCGGAATACGCCAGCGTTTGTGGCCCTCATAATCCACATAGGCTTCAGCGTCGGGAAACACTGTTTCCAATGCCTGCGTCATGCGCTGCGCGGTTCGGCGCACGCAGGCGAATTCCTCTTCGATCTCCGCAAGGGAAACGCCCGTACGGCCATTGGCAAGCCGGGCCAGTTGCAGAAGATCGACGGCCTTGGCGAAGGACATGTGACTAACTCCCTGGTCTCTTGCAGCTTATCCCGACTTGGTGATTCTTTAACCGGACTCACGCTTAACAGGATGCATGTCAGCCAGCGACGCCAATTCCAAGCCCAACCGCAAGCGTGCGGCCGTTATGATCGTCATCGCGGCGATCAGCCGGGCAATGGGGCGGGATGTCATGTTGTTTGCCGGCGGGGCATCCTTTTTTGGCATGCTCGCGCTATTCCCAGCGATCGCACTGGCGATGTCCGTGTATGGCCTTGTCTTTTCCATAGCGGATGCCGAGAGCCAGTTCGCCCGGTTCGCAGAAATCATGCCGGCAGGGGCTCAGGATTTTGTGCTGGGACAGATGTCCCGCATCGCTGACGTGCCGATCGCAGTTCTGTCGGCTCAGGGAGCGGTGGCCCTGGCGATCGCCTTGTTTGCGGCGTCTCGGGGCGTGAAGGCTTTGATCGCCGGTCTCAATCATCTCGCCGAGGACAAGGACATTCGCAATGTCATCCATTTCAATATTCTGGCCATGGTCGGGGTTCTCATCGGTGGGGTCCTGCTGACCCTGGCCAATCTGGCCGTGCTGATCATACCGGTTATGGCTCACCAGGTGTTTGAGTTTCTCAACATCCCTGAGCCTGACCTGGGCGTTTTCATCAATGAGTGGACAGCCGCCGGGCTTTCGATGTTCCTTGCTTTGGAAATGCTTTATCGCCTGACCATGCGCAAACGAGAGCAAGCGGTGACGTGGCGAGCCTCGACCACCGCAGCTCTGGTCGCGACGGGTTTATGGCTGGGATTGTCGAAAGGTTTTTCAACCTATGTCACCGAAGTGATCGATTTTAGCGTCTATGGTTCACTCGGCGCTCTTGTCGTCTTCCTCTTGTGGATTTATTGGAGCGCATATGCCGTTTTCTTCGGCGGTGCCCTGGCGATAGAAATCGACGGTCAGCATCTCGACAGATAATTCGGCATGTCCGTTTCGCTGGTGTTCTTCGCACCTGCATTATAAACATGAACCAGTTATCAACTTTGAACTGAGGTCCTCATGAACAAGGTATATCCTGATGCCAAGTCCGCACTGGACGGCTTGGTGTTCGACGGGATGACGATCATGGCCGGTGGTTTCGGCCTTTGCGGTATCCCAGAAAACTCCATCGCAGCGCTGCACGACACCGGTGTGAAGGACCTGACGGTTATCTCCAACAATTGCGGCGTAGACGGTTTTGGTCTTGGCGTGCTGCTGGACGCCAAGCAGATCAAGAAAATGATCTCGTCCTACGTCGGAGAAAACAAGGAATTCGAGCGCCAGTATCTCGAGGGTGAGCTGGAGCTTGAATTCAATCCACAAGGAACGCTCGCTGAACGTATTCGCGCCGGTGGGGCAGGCATCCCGGGCTTTTTCACCAAGACCGGTGTGGGCACGCTGATCGCAGAGGGCAAGGAACACCGCGAATTCGAGGGTGAGACCTTCATCATGGAGACCGGTCTGAAGGCGGATGTTTCGATCGTCAAAGCCTGGAAAGCGGACTCTCAGGGCAATCTGATGTTCCGCAAGACAGCACGAAACTTCAACCCGATGATGGCAACGGCCGGCAAGGTGACGATCGCCGAAGTCGAGGAAGTTGTTGGTCTGGGCGAGCTGGATCCGGACCAGATCCATACGCCTGGCATTTTTGTTCAGCGCGTCGTCAAGGGCGAGTTTGAAAAGCGCATCGAGCAGCGCACTATTCGCGAGCGGGAGGACGCCTAATGGCCTGGACACGTGATGAAATGGCAGCCCGTGCTGCCCTGGAACTGGAAGACGGGTTTTACGTCAATCTCGGCATCGGCATTCCGACCCTTGTGGCCAATCATATTCCGGATGGCATCGACGTCACGCTGCAATCCGAGAACGGCATGCTGGGCATGGGGCCGTTCCCCTTTGATGACGATGTTGATGCTGATCTCATCAATGCAGGCAAGCAGACCATTACCGAGCTTCGCCGCACCAGCTATTTTTCGTCTGCGGACAGTTTCGCCATGATCCGCGGCGGGCATATCGACCTTTCGATTCTGGGCGCCATGGAAATCTCCGAAGACGGTGATATCGCCAACTGGATGATCCCGGGCAAGCTGGTCAAGGGCATGGGCGGCGCGATGGACCTGGTCGCTGGCGTCAAGCGTGTCGTGGTGATCATGGACCACGCCAACAAACGCGGAGAGCCCAAACTCCTCAAGGAATGTTCCTTGCCGCTGACAGGCAAGAATTGTGTCCACCGCATTATCACCACGCTTGGTGTGTTTGATGTGAAGGATGATGGTCTGGAGCTGATCGAACTGGCTCCGGGAGCGTCGTTGGACCTGATCAAGGAACAGACGCAAGCCAAATACTCGGTTTCCGACACGCTGGTCTCTCACGAACCGGCTTGATGACAGATTGCTCAGGCGGTTCACAGCCATGTGAGCCGCCTAAGCAAGGTTTAATACCCCTAGACAATTCGCGTGTTATGAGGTGCGTCGGCTAAGCGAGGAGCCAGACATGCCATTGACGCGACTTTCCCTGAACAATCCGGCTGCGGTCTTTGTGTTATTGGCGCTTATCGCCTTGGCAGGTGTTGTCGCGTTCACCCGACTTCCCGTTCAGTTGATGCCCGATGTGGAGCGACCGCAAGTCAACATCGCGACGTTCTGGCGCTCGGCTTCTCCGCTGGAAATGGAATCAGAAATTGTCGAGCCTCAGGAACAGGCGCTCGACGGCTTGCCGGGGCTCGAGGAGATGCGCGTTTTTGTCAATGAAGGCAACGCCTTCATCAATCTTACATTCGCGATTGATACTGACATGACGCAGACGGCGATCGAGATCTCGAACCGTCTCAACCAGGTGCCGCCACTGCCACGGGACGCGATCGGACCGAATATTGGGTCCTTTGGCGGCGATGCGCAGCAGAGCCTGATCTGGTTTTTTCTGCAGGCCTTGCCCGGCAATCCCCAGGAAATCCACGAATATTCGGGCTTTATCAGCGATACGGTCATTCCGCGGCTGGAAGGTATTCCCGGTGTAGCCAGCGTCCAGGTTGGCTGGGGGCTGCGCCCGGAAGAGCTGCAGATCACGGTGGACCCGTATCGTGCCGCGGCACTCGGTGTAACCCTGCCGCAGATCAGCGCCGCTATCGCCAATAATTCAGATGTGTCTGGCGGCAATGCCGAAATCGGCCGCCGTTCCTATCAGATGCGTTTTGAGGGCGAGTTCGATCCCCTGGAAATGGGTGAGCTGGTCATCGACTGGCGTGATGGCAGCCCGGTCCGTCTGAGTGATGTAGCCGATGTCCAGGTCGGTTTTGGCGAGCGCGGTGACTTTACCTACCAGAACGGCAATCCCGCGATGGGGATCGAAGTGCGCCGTCAACAGGGCGCCAATGTGCTCGCCGCGCTTGAAGCCGTGAAAGCCGAAGTTGATCGTATCAACGAAGACTTGCTGGCTGAGCGGCAATTGGTCATGGCACCGTCCTTTGACGCATCAGTCTTCATCAACCGCGCCATTGATCTCGTGGTCGTGAACCTCTTTCTGGGGGTCGGTCTGGCCGTCTTCGGGCTGTGGCTCTTCCTGCGCCGGATGCGCGCGACCATTATCATATCAGCCGCGATCCCCGTGTGTTTGTTATCAACCCTGATCGTGCTCTATCTGTTTGGCCGCACCCTCAACATCATCTCGCTCGCCGGCCTCGCCTTTGCCACCGGCATGGTGATGGATGCCGCGATCGTAGTGCTTGAAAACATCATTCGCCGTCGAGAGGCCGGTGAGGATGGGCACACAGCGGCCCAGGAAGGTGCCTCACAGGTCTGGGGCGCTTTGCTGGCGTCCACTGTCACCACCGTCGCGATTTTCCTGCCGCTCATCTTCGTTCGCGATGTCGAGGGGCAACTGTTTGCCGACCTGGCCCTGACCATCGCGGTTGGCGTTGGCGTGTCGATGGTTGTCGCCGTGACCATCCTGCCGGTGGCCGTCAAACAATTCGTTCGGGATCGCAAGACCCAGACCGAACAACCGCTGCTCAACAAGGTCGCGGACTGGGTTCTCTGGCTCTCGAACACGCCGCGCCAGCGTCTGGCCCTTGCGGCCGGGTTGATTATTTTGCCCTGCCTGCTGGCCTGGCAGTTCAAACCGGATGACGGCTATCTGCCGGAAGTCAAACGAGACGCCGTGGATGCATTCTGGATTTTCCCGCCTGGTACCAATCTGGACTGGGTTGAGGAAGAAGTCGCAACGCGTGTCGTTGAACGCCTCGAACCTTACATGTCTGGCGAGCAGGAACCTCGTCTGCGCAACTACTATTTTGGCACATTTCCGGGGGGCGGTGGCGCCACTGCCGGTATCCGTGTCGCTGACCAGTCCCGCGTGGGCGAACTCGAACAAATCGTCCGTGAGGAAATCATCGGAGATATTCCGGACGTCGTGTTCAGCTCTGCCCAGCAAGGCAATCTGTTTGGAGGTTTCCAGCAAGGTGGCGGCATCCAGGTCAATATCCAGTCCGCGGACCCTGTGGCGCGTGCTCGAGCCGTGAACGCCGGTCTGAGCATGTTGCGCGAGCGCTTTCCAGGCGTGAACATCAACGCCAACCCGCCACCCCAGGCCACACAGCCTCGCCTGACCATGGTGCCGGATGACCGTCGAATCCAGGAGGCCGGCTGGTCTCGTCGGAATGTTGCGGGGATGATTTCCATGCTCGGTGACGGCCAGTTCATCGGCGAGTATTTTGACGGCGACAGCCGTATGAACATGATCCTGCGGACTGAAGGCTGGGAAACACCAGACGAGCTCGCAGGACTTCCCATTGCAACGCCTTCAGGCGCAGTTGTACCGCTGGGTGATCTTGTCAGTGTGCTCGAGGAAGTCGGGGTCGGTGGCATCCAGCGTCTCAACCGCCGCCGTACCGTGACCATAAATATCAATCAGCCTGAAGATCTGACGCTCGGCGAGATCGTCAGTGTGATCCGCAATGAAGTCGAACCAGCCATCATGGACGAGTTGTCTACGGCGGGCTCGGTGACCTATGGCGGCAGCGCTGACAGCCTTCAGCGTGCCAATGAGACGATGTTGATGAATCTCGCCATGGCGCTCGTGGTTCTGTTCATGATCCTGGCAGGCCTGTTTCGATCCTTGCGAGATGCGCTTCTGGTCCTGGTTTCCATTCCGCTTGCTGCGGTCGGCGGTGTCATTTTATTGGCCATCCTGGACCTGTTTGTGACCCAACCACTCGATCTTCTGACCCAGATGGGTTTCCTGATCTTGCTGGGCCTTGTCATCAACAATGCCATCTTGCTGGTTGATCAGACCCGTCAGGGTGAGCGCGCCGGCTTGCCACGCCGCGAGGCGGTGGAACAGGCCTTGCGCATGCGCTTGCGGCCAATCTTCATGTCGACCATGACCAGCCTGCTCGGGATGTTGCCCCTGTTGCTCAATCCGGGTCCTGGCAGTGTCATCTATCGCGGCCTGGCAGCCGCGATTGTGGGAGGTATGACGGTCAGCCTCATCTTCACGCTTATTCTCATTCCCTGTCTTCTGCGCTTTGGGGAAGGGCGCCAGGAGCGGGCCATTGCTGCCACTGCGACTTCGCAGCCAGCCGAATAAAGGGACAGTCTATGTTCAACTCACTCCGCTCGAGCGCAATCGCAGGCCTGGCCCTTGTTGTATCTTCAATCTTCGCAGGGCCTGTTCTGGCACAGGATGGGCCACCGCCGGCCATCGTCCGGATCGGCGTGGTTGTGGAGCTCGATATGGCGCGCACCATAACGACGCCGGCCAGCGTGATTGCCCGCAATGACGCCCGTATCGCCGCCGAGGCTTCAGGTCGGATCATCATGATTGCTGAGCCGGGTGATTTTGTTGAGGCGGGCGGCTTGATCGCGCAACTCGATGACCGTCAGGCCCGTATCCAGCTGGATGAGGCGCGAGCAAACCTGGCGCGCAGCACTGCCAATGCAAATTACCAGCAGGCCGAGGCAGAACGTTTTGCACAGCTGGCGCAAAATGGCACCGTTCCGGCGACGCGGCTGCGCGAGGTCGAGTTGGCTCGGGACCTGGCTGTACAGGACCGGAGGCAAGCGCGAGCAGCCACACAACGCGCAGAGCTGGAACTCGAACGGACTCAGATTCTGGCGCCATTTGCAGGGCGTGTCGCTGAACGCCTGATCGAGGTCGGCGAGCTGTCAGCGCCGGGGCGCGAGATTGCCCGTCTGGTCGATACAGATCACACTGAAGCGATTGCCATGGCGCCGGTCGCAATCGCCCCGTATCTCAGAGTGGGGCAAACCGTTGCGGTCTCCCTGCGCGATGGCGACAGCATTCAGGCCCCCATCCGTGCAATCATTCCCGTGGGTGATGCCGTATCTCGAACTTTTGAAGTCCGCATTGACCTTGAAGGCACCGGCTGGCTGGTGGGTTCTGCGGCGAGGGCGGCCTTTCCCGCAGAGACGCCGCGCGCCCAGATGGCAGCGCCCTATGACGCGGTGATCTTGCGGGCCAATGGCTCCTTTATCTTCACCGTTGACGGGGATGATGTCGCGCACCAGGTCTCGGTGACAACCGGCGTACGCTCCGGTGGCTACATTGCCATCGATGGCGACGTCGAGCGTGGACAGCGTGTTGTGGTTTCCGGCGCGGAAACCCTCAGCGAGGGTCGTCCGGTCCAGGAACAGCAGGACGATGCATAGAAAGGCCTAGCACTCCACGACATTCACGGCGAGACCGCCCTGGCTGGTCTCCTTGTACTTTTCCATCATGTCTATTCCGGTCTGGCGCATGGTCTCGATGACCTGATCGAGAGAGACTTTCATGTCCTCGGAATTGGCGCGCAGGGCGAGGCGGGCCGCATCAATCGCCTTGATGGCACCAATGGCATTGCGCTCGATACACGGCACCTGAACCAGCCCGCCAACCGGGTCGCACGTCAGGCCCAGATTGTGCTCCATGCCAATCTCGGCAGCATCCTCGATCTGGTGATTATTCGCGCCCATGGCGGCCGCGAGAGCTCCGGCAGCCATGGAGCAGGCGACCCCGACCTCACCCTGACATCCGGCTTCGGCGCCTGAGATGGAGGCATTTTTCTTGTAGAGAGAGCCGATCGCTGCCGCGGTCAGGAAGAAGCGCTGAAGGGCTTCTTCATCATCCGGGTCGCGATGATAACGATCGAAATAACGCGCAACCGCGGGAATAATGCCCGCCGCACCATTGGTTGGCGCGGTGACCACCCGCCCGCCCGCTGCATTTTCCTCGTTGACGGCCATCGCCCAGAGATTGATCCAGTCCATCGGCGCCAGCGGATCATCCGTCGGGTTTTTCGCCTCTTCCTTGAGGTCGCGATACATTTTCGGAGCTCTGCGTTTGACGTTCAACCCGCCGGGCAGAACCCCGTCCTGCCGCAGCCCGCGATCGATACAGTCTTCCATCGTGCGCCATAGGCCTTCAATTCCGGCCCGGATCGTGTCCTCCGGCAGAAATGTGCGTTCGTTCTCCAGCATAATGCGGTGGATGGACAGGCCGGTGCGTTCGCCGATTTCCAGCAATTCCTGTGCGGAGTTGAAAGGGTAGGGCTCACCCTCTTTCACGTCCGCAGCCGAATTTCGGCCGGCTTCGTGTTCGTCGATGACAAATCCGCCGCCGATGGAATACCAGATCTCTTCGCGCAGGATTTCCGCGCCTTCGCCATAGACTTTGAATTTCAGCGCATTGGAGTGGAAAGGCAGGCGGATATCACCCCGGAAGTCCAGGTCCCGTTTTTCCACGAATGGAATGACCGCGCCATTGGAGAGTTGGAGTGTCTGCTCCGCCCGGATTCGGGCGAGACGCTGCGGGACCGTGTCCGGATCCAGCTTCGCGGGGTCGTGACCTTCAAGACCGAGCAGAACGGCCGTATCGGTTCCATGTCCCAGGCCTGTCAGCGCGAGAGAGCCATACAATTCGGTCTCGATCCGCTTTATATCCAGTCTTTCCGACAGAATACGGTCGATAAAAACCTTGCCGGCCTTCATCGGACCGACCGTGTGAGAGCTGGAAGGACCTATTCCGATCTTGAACAGGTCGAAGACGCCAAAATGCATGGATCAGCCTTCGCCGAGGCCGCGATCACGCGTGAAGGCGTTGAAACATATGATGGTCTGCGTGTCCTTGATGCCGGAAATGGTCTGGACTTCCTGATTCACGAAACGGCCGATATCGGTTTCGTCGGACAGTGTGAACTGCGCGAGCAGGTCGAACGCACCCGAGATCGAATGCACCATCGGTGCTTCGTCGAGATTGTCCACCAGCGACGCTGCGACGTCGTAAGTCCGGCCGAGCTCACATTTGATGAAGACATAAAACTGGCGCATCTCATCCCTCTGGGCGATTGATTCAAGCCAAACTAGTACGTCATCCGCGAAGTTTGAAACGCTGAATCTTGCCGGTCTGTGTTTTCGGCAGTGCATCGATGAATTCGACCCGGCGCGGATACTTGTAGGGCGCGATGTTCGCCTTTACGTGATCCTGAATCTGTTTGGTCAGGCGATCATCACCCGAGATCCCGTTTTTAAGCACTATGAACGCGCTGACGACGGCCCCACGTTCTTTATCCGGCAGGCCGACAACGGCTGCTTCAGAGACGGATTCGTGCGAGAGCAGTGCCTGTTCCACTTCGGGGCCGGCAATATTATAGCCGCTGGAAACAATCAGATCATCGGCGCGTGAGACGTACCAGAAATAGCCGTCCTCATCCTGAAAATAGAGATCACCGGTATAGTTCCACCCGTCTTTGACATATTGAGACTGTCTGTCATCGTCGAGATAAAGACAGCCGGTTGGCCCCTTGAGCGCGAGGCGACCGGTTTCCCCGTGCGGAAGTGTTTGTCCATCCTCGCCGGAAATGCGCGCTTCATATCCGGGAACAACACGTCCGGTCGCACCCGGGCGGACCTTTTCCGCCGTCGTGGAGATGAAGATATGAATCATCTCCGTTGCACCAATGCCGTCGATCAGGCGGATCCCGGTCTGCGCCAGGAATTCATCGGAAGTCGCTTCAGGCAGGTGTTCTCCCGCCGAGACCCCCTTGCGCAGACTGGAGAGGTCATGTGTGTCCCACAATCCCATCATCGCGCGATAGCCGGTTGGCGCCGTGAAGGTTGTCGTCACCTTGAAACGTTCGACGGTTTCACACAACGCTTCGAAGCCTGGACGATCA
>CBFHQE010000027.1:25208-25502 GCA_965657935.1 Maricaulis sp.
AGGACACCGCAATGCCGGCGCGAGCCGGAAAGACCAGGAAAGCGCCGAGCCCGAAGGTGAAGGCCAGGGGCGGGGTGCCGGCATAAATGTCGTCCGGAACCGGCTCCAGGCAATGCCTCGCAAAACTATCAGCCATGGCCAGCACGGATGAATGATAGTGTGCGCAGGCCTTGGGCTCACCCGTGGTTCCCGATGTGCAGGCCAGCAGCGCGACATCATCGCGGGCCGTGTCCACATTGTTGAAGGATGCGGGTTTACGCGCAACAGCCGCTTCAAGTGCTCCGGCACCAGACC
>CBFHQE010000028.1:0-25394 GCA_965657935.1 Maricaulis sp.
AGCTAGGTTCCGCGCCTCTTCGGGGACTTGCCCTGAAGACACGGCCTGCACCGGTAGCTCAGCTGGATAGAGCACCAGACTACGAATCTGGGGGTCGGGGGTTCGAATCCTCCCCGGTGCGCCACTTTTTTCTTTGTTCCCGTTCCGCTCGACCCGAGCCTGATGCCAACTACGGTGCCGGGGTCGATGCTCGCATGGAACGCGCTCAGGGCTGTGGGGTTTGATACTAATCCCTCAAGGCGCGCCATTCTCATTTCGTTTGAATACCGGACCGGGGCTCTTGGCGAGTTCGGATTTTGTCCAACGGGGTGTGCCACCTTTTTCCTCTCGTTCGACAATTGGCTTTGTCGCCGTCTTTGACGGGACGCCTGTGGTGCGCCACTTTTTGGTTCATTGATGGTTTCGCGGATTGTTCGCCCCGCGATTGACCGGCTTCAGCCGCCAGTCAGATTGTCGGAGATCTTGCGGGCGACCTTGAAGAAGGTGGCAACCTCGTCCTGCCCGACTTCCGCAACGGCGCGGCCATAGATGCGAGCCTCGGCGGCGTGGACGCGGGCAAATATGTCTTGGGCCTTCGCCGTAAGGACGACCAGCTTGCTGCGGCCGTCCTGCGGGTTGGGTTTCAGAGTGATCAGACCCTCGGCGGATAATTCCTGGAGCAGGCGTGTGACATGGCCGCGGTCACGGTTGATCGTGCTGGCAATGGCCAGGGGCGTGGCCGTGCCGTTGTCGCTCAGGTGGCGCAGGATCCTCATATGCATCTGAGGCAGGTCGAGCCCCTCCAGCTCTGGACTGCCCTCGAGCTGCGCGCCCAGGTCTATCGATAATTTGAAGATGATGTCGGTGAGATTTTGTCTGGCCATATCGGGGTTCTAGCAAAAAATAGTTGCGCTACGCAAATAGTTATGCGAGATAGCTGCGCAACGCAATTAAATTGAGGTTGGTTCCATGAGCAAACAACAGGTTTTCAGGGGCGCCCTGATCGCCGGCATCGTTTTCACGCTGTTGATGGCGGTCGTGCTGATTGTTTGGCGGCGCATGTTGTGGGGTGATGTTTATATCGAGCAGGGGTTTTTCGGTTTCACCGAGCCATCGCGGTTCTTGTTGATCGCCGGCCTGGGAACCTATTTCCTGACCGGGACGTTTTTCGCCATGCTCTATGGGCACATCCGGGCTGTGGCCGGGAAGGTCTCGACGCTTCGTATCGCGATGATGTTTGCGGTGATCTACTGGGTCTCGGCCAATCTGGGCTATATCGGCCGGGTTCCGCTGGACAATCCCGGCCTCTTTCTTCTGCTGGAAGGTGTCAGTGACGTGATCGTGTTTGGTGCGTTTGCGCTGGTCTTGAAGGTGGTATTCCGATCAACACCGGACGCGGCCGCGCAGCCGGTACAGGCCGTCGACGCCGGTTCAGTCTGAGCGCTTGTATTGATCCCGAAGCGCGCAAAAAGCGGGTCATCTGTGATCGCGAGGGTGGGCGGGCGGCCACTCCCGCGGGCGCTGGACCATGACCTTGCCGGGACGACGCCGGGGCCCGGGGTTGTGTGCTCCGGCTGAGCTGACGCGCTGACCAACTGCGGCTCATACTTTCGCGCTCGCTGAATTTGATCAAAATCGAGAGAGCGACCCGATAAAGGTCAACCATCTGCCCGACTGCCGCCTCGTGAGCCGCAAGCTTCACAAGACCGGTCGCAAGCGTATCGAGAGAGACAGCCATGCCCCGCTATGAATTCCTCAGCAATGAAACTCATGCCGATATCTCGGTAACCGATCGATACGGCACGGATTGCGGCAATAATGTTCACATGATGCCGGTCTCTGTCGCCGAGCTGGCGCCCCTGATTGCCAATTATCCGGTTTTTCTGAGCCGGGACGAGGAGACGGGTGCCTATGTGATGACAGCGATCCTTGGCTTTTTCGAGGGGGAAAACCTCTTTCTCGATGGCAAGACCTGGGATGCGCCCTATCAGCCATTGCAGGCCCAGATCGGCCCGTTTTCCGTGGTGGAAACAGGGAGTGGGCCCAATCCCGAACTGGCGATCCGCATTGATATGGATGATCCGCGTGTCACCGAGCAGGGCGGTCAGGCGCTGTTCCTGGCTGACGGGAACCAGGCAGAATACCTCAAGCGAAAAAGCGCAATCATCGCGACGATCATCAAGGATCTGAACGCGACGGACGCCTTTGTCGCGGCCTGCCATGCGCATGACTTGCTGGAGCCTGTTGAGCTTCAGGTGTCGTTCAAGGACCGGTCGACCGTTCGCTTTGACGGGCTGCTGACGATCAACCACGAGAAACTGTCCGCCTTGAGCGGCGAGGCGCTGGAGACATTCCACGCTGCAGGTCATCTGCGTGCCGCCTATTACATCACGGCGTCTCTTGGTCAGGTCCAGAACTTGATCCGGCGCCGAAACGCTCGCCTCTAGCGCGCCCGAACGCAACATCAGTGTACGTGTTCGCACTCCCGCATGACGGGTCGCCGCTGAAGACGCCTGCGGCGTTCGAGGGGCACACGTCATATTTGATTGGGCTTGCCTTCATTCGAGCCGAAATGGGTTCAGGCCGCATTGAGTACGGCGCGCTAGCCGGGAGCTTGGCTAGACCACGCGGCGTGTGCCGTCGCCATCAGGCTGTATTTGGGCCTGAATGGTCCTACTCATGGTGTCGCGGATGAATTCATAAATTTTTCCTGCCGCGGAATCGGTTGGAAGGCTTGCGCGGGTTGTGAGCCAAATCTCCCTGCGGATCTCTGGGTAACTCGGAAATAGCCTTTTCACACCCGGTGCTGAAGCCCCGGTGTCCACGTTGGAAAAACCGATCCCCAAGCCGCTTCGAACAAGCTGCCAGGCGAGCGCCCGATTATCACATCGAATTTTGAACAGATTGTTGTCAAATTCGTAGCCCAGGGCGTGAAATCCGCGGAGGACTTCATCGCTGCTATAACCTCCGATTACAGTGTGTTGAGACAATTCCTCCAGTGCTTGCGGTTCGCCATGTCGTTTGATGTAGTCATTGCTCGCGAAGGCGCCCACATTGTGCTCGAAAATGAAGCATGCTTTCAATGACTGATCGAGGGGATGGGCGGTTCGAAATGCGAGGTCAGCCTCCCCTGAAAGCAGGTCGACGGGCTCATCGGTAATTATGAGCTCAGTGGAAACTCTCGGAAACATTTCGCGACAAAGTAACAGTATCGGTGGAAAGGCGCTGAAGGAGAAGCCCTCGCTTACAGCTATCCGGACATTGTCGTCCTGCTTGTGCGCCCGACAGCTCGCCTCGAATTCGAAGCGTGAGGAAGCGTGAGGAAGCGTCCAAAATGCTTCTGGCAAACACAAGAAGTTCTGTTCCTGCCTTGGTCAAGGAAAGCTGGTTGGCGGAGCGCTCGAAAAGATTCAGACTCAGCGCGCGTTCAAGCGACTTGACGAGACAGCGTTGCCTCGCTGATCGTGCTCCGTGCAGCTGCTTTGATTAAAGACCCGTACTTGGCGACTTCGCTGAACGACACGATGTGTGTCAGGTTTAGGTGCGGATTTGGCATCGAGAGTTCGAGTCCTTTCGCGGCATAGCTCTATAGCGTGCCTGTTTGAGGTATCTAGCGACCGATATCTGACATGTTCAAGGCGTTCAAAAGTGCAATTGAGAATTCCAAGAATGAGCGAATTTACACGCGTTCAGATTAACATGTAATAAAGTAACAAATAGGCGGGCAATTTTCGGAGGGACCGTCGATGCTAAACTTGAGCTGTGATTCTAGATCCATTGTATTATGCGTGAATGCCGGTCCTTCAGGTGAGGGTGCGCCGCTCGCCAATGCAGATGCCGGCTTGTTCGATTCCGACTTTGCGGCAGGCAGCGATGGTTGGGAGTTGGTGCTCCGGGCGGGGCTTGTTGGGGACGTTTCACTGGCGGCTTTGACTGTACCGCTCTCGCCGATTTCATCGGCCACAACATCCAAGAATGATCAAGTAGAACCAGATGACTCCGGGTTAAGGGTTTTGCCGAAGTCAGGCATGGGTGTCAGGGCGTTTTCGCTTCAAGTTCGTACAGCGCTGAATGGACTTTTGGGGGCGCGGCAAGCAATTCGAGATGACCAGCTTCATCCGGAGCAGAAGCTCTATGTCGATGTCATGCGTTGGTCTGCTGACATACTTGCCGAAACTCTTCTGCAGTCCCCTCCCAAACCTTCAACGGTCTTCGAGACGGATTTGAGCCGGGATGACGAGGGAATAATCCATCTCGGGGATTTCACGCGCGAACTCCGATCATTGAGTTCGAGCCTCGCGCGAGAAAAAAGACTCGATCTGTCTTGGCGCCAAATTGACGCGCAAATCGTCGCCTCGCCGGTCGGATTGCGGGAGGTGATGACAAGCCTGGCATTGAATGCCGTCACTCATACTCGCAAGGGCTCAGTTCGTGTGGACATATCACGGCAGAAGACCGTCGCGGGAGACCAGCTGGTTTTCGAGGTGATTGACACTGGGCCCGGCATTTCCGCGTCGCTGCCACCAATAGAGACGACTTGTCGAGCTATAGGAAAGGAAGCCCGCCCGCCTAAGTTCTCGGCCACTTGCCGAACAATAGGGTATTGTCGTGAATTGATCGAATCGAGCGGAGGCACTCTCGAGATCTCATCACCTGCACATGGCGGCACGCTCGCTGTCGCCAAATTTGACGTGGTTTTTGCTGATCATTATTTTGATGGGGCGCACATACGGATTGACGCTCAGCCACGAAGACTTGAGATGCCCGGTATCAGCATCCTAGTCGCTGATGATAGCAAGACTAACCGGCACGTGATGCAAGCCTTTCTGGAACTCAACGGTGCCGAGGCAGACTATGCCTGCGATGGCACGGAGGCGCTTTCGGCACTTGACGGGCATTGGTATGACTTATTGCTTTTGGACATCGATATGCCGGGGGCTTCCGGTGAGGAAGTGGCGCGTAGGGTTAGAATGTTGGAGAGCGACAACAACCTTGCGCGGCCGTTAATATACGCCGTGACTGCGCGATGTTCGATCGAAGATTGGGCTCGATATGAGCGGCTTGGTTTCGATGGAATGATTTCAAAACCCGTCTCCAACAAACAGTTGCAAAGGGCGCTCAGAACCGCGTGTCGCTTGCGTTTTTTTCCCAATGAGATGTTGAAGGGTGCGCGACAGCCAGTTCAGGAGACGAGCGCCGACTTCGTGCCAATCAGCGCAATTTCCTGAATCTCCAATAGATATTGACGTCTGACCGTGCGGATGAATTGCCGGGGGACTCACATAGAGTATCGGTATGGAGCACGTGTTTGCGCCTGAACGTGTCGTCACACTCGGTAGCGGGGTTGAGCTGATAAGGGCGCACATCTTCGCGCAGGCCAGCTGCTCGGTTCGTGAGCCGAGCTGACGGTCGCTACCGGATCTGCACGGCCTGATCCAACCTTCAGGCGAAGCCCCTCGGAAAACCGATGCGGCGCAGCGGTTCTCGCCCTTGAGTGGTCCGCAGCGGGCTTTGCCCTAAATTGTGCCCCGATAGCGTTTTTGTACTCATGTGATTGACACGGACGCCAAGCCAAGGCGAAATGATAACGCTATCAGAGTCTGAAATTGATCGATATCGGGGAGGAAAGAGATCATGTCGAAACTGCATATGGGATGGGTTGCGGGCCTGGCCGCGATCTTGTTCGCGACTGGTCTGACCGTCACAACGAGTGCGCAAGCTTCAGCCATGCAGGCACTCAATGATACGTCTTCGGTCCGTTGGGACACGGAGGGCGGCGGTCTTCGTCGCAGTATTGTCGCGTCTGAAACCGCGCCGGGTGGTGCGGCCCTGGAAGTAAGCATGCGTCGCCGTCTGGAAGAGGTCTGGCGCTCCCGCGTTACCGTGCCGCTGATCCGCGATATCAGTGCCGGAGACGTCGTTGAGCTGCGTGTCTGGGTGAGAGCCGAGCGACCGATCCGCGGTCTGGAGACCGGAAATATCGATCTCCAGCTCGTGCGGACAAGTGAGCCGTATGACAATATCTTCAGCGAGAATATCCGTCCGACCGAAGAAGGGCAGTATTACACCGTCCGGGGTACGGCCACCGCGGACTTCTCGGCAGATGATGTCGTGTTCGGTGCCAATATGGGTTATGGACGCCAGACCATTCAGTTCGGCCCGATATTCATTCGCCGGGTAGCTTCGGCGGAATAAGTTTGAGCCCGGATTGGCACGGCCGATCTGACGATTCTACATGATGATACGGGGCGCCAACGGTGCCCCGTTTCTCATTTTGCGTTTTGCGTTGACCGTTCGGCTCGGACACTGTTCTGATCGGCGGGAGTTCCCGTCTATGCTGTGCGCGCCATGATTCCGGCGCATTGTGCAGCATAAACGCCCGTCCAGCTGAGCCTTGGGCTCGTTAAAGGCCAGACCACGTTGAAAGGTTTAACCCTCTTTGCCCTTGCCGGTCTGTTGGCAAGCCTGTGCACCTCCGCTTCTGCCGCGCAACCGCTGGCGGACTTTTGCTGCGTGGAGGATGTGGCCGTGTCCGACGGAATCCGTCGCGCGATCAGTGTCGAGGCGGCTTCCGCCATCACGCCCTGGCAACGGGCACGCATCGCAGCGGACCGGGCAAGACGGTATCTGCGATCTCAGGGCTATTTTGCCGCCGAAATCATGCCTGCCCTGGGTGAGAGCGAGACCGCGCAACTCCGCATCCAGCCAGGCGCGCGTTTCGCCTATGGTGAGATCCGGGTCGAGACCGGTGTCGAAGCGGGTGTAACTGCCGGGGAAAATCTTGATGCCCGGCAAGTGATTTCCGAAACGCTGGACCTGTCTCCAGCCTCGCCCTATCAGGCTGAGGCCCTGCTGGCGGCGGAACGGCGCGGATTGCAGGCCTTGCAGGACGCAGGCTGGCCGGATGCGACCCGCGGCGAACGCACAATCACGGTGGATCATGCCCGCCAGGCCATCGACATTATCCTTCGTTATCAGCCGGGGCCTCGCCTACGTCTTGGCCAGGTTCAACTGCGGGGGGATGGCTGGAATGAGGACTATATTCTCGGCCTGTCCGAAATGGAGCCGGGAGCGGATCTGCGTCTGAGTGATCTGCAGGCCTACCGCGCTCGTCTGACCGCATTGGAGAGTGTTTCAGAGGCCCGGTTGAACGTGCAAGATGCCGGCGAGGCCCGGGTGCGCGATATCCGGATTGAGCTGGAGCATGCCCCGCGCCATGTCGCTGAAATCGCGCTGAGTTATTCCACCAGCAATGGCGGCGGTGCGACAACATCACTGAACCGGCGCAATTTGATGGGCGAGGACCAGCTATTCACCTTCAGGGCCCGGCTTCAGACCCTCAGCCAGGGTGTCGAGGCTTCGCTGAGCTTTCCCCATTGGCGACGTTACGGGCAGACTCTCTTGTTGTCTGCAGGGCTGCAGTCGCAGGAAACCGACGCATTCGATCAGCAGGAGTTTGCCGCCGGTTTCAACCTTAACCGGGCGCTGCGCGACCAATTACAATATGCAGTCGGAGCCGAGCTGGACTATTCACGGGTGACCAATTCAGAGGGCATCAGCGATGCCATCTCTGTGAATGCCGGCCTGGGTTTGACCCTGGACGCGCGCGATGACCCGCTTGAGCCAACCCGGGGTTACCGGGCGCATGGCGAGCTGGTGCCAACAGCGACATTTGGTGACACCAACGGCCAGTATGTGCGGGTCGAAGCCAGCGGCAGTGCCTATTGGCGTGTCCGCGAGAACTGGGTCCTGGCCGCACGCGGTCGTATCGGGTCGCTGGTTGGCGCGCCGGTTGACGACATCCCGGCCGACCAGCGTTTCTATGCAGGTGGTGGCGGGTCTGTTCGCGGTTTTGACTATCAGGGCCTCGGCCCTCAGACCGCTGATGGCTTGCCATCGGGCGGGTTGTCCGTCGCGGAGGCCGGGCTGGAAATGCGATGGCGGGATACGTCGCGCTGGGGTGGTGTGGTGTTTGTCGAAGCCGGAACGGCTGGAGATGATCTTCTGCCTGCCGTGGACGACATGCGCGCGGCCGTCGGTGTCGGCGTACGCTATTATCTCGACTTCGCTCCGGTGCGCGTCGACCTGGCAACGCCGCTGGACAGGCGGGATGGCGAGACACCTGTGCATCTCTATTTCAGCATCGGACAGGCTTTCTGATGCAGAAAATACGTGACCTGTCCAAAAACCGGTGGCTCCGTGGCGGGGTATTCGGATCCGCTGGCCTTGTTGTGGTCGGTCTGTTCTCCCTCTTGCTTTTGACCCTGGCGCCGGGCCGGGCGCTGGTGACCTCGGTTCTGGACGGTCGCGAGATGGGGGCGCTGGGACGGCTCCAGGTCAAGGGGGTGCGCGGTAATGTTCTGGCGCGTTTCACCATTGATCGTCTGACGCTCAGCGACACCGATGGTGAGTGGCTGGTGGTCGAGAATGTGCGTGGTGACTGGGACAGTCTGAGTGCCCTGTTGCGTCCACTGGTCATCGAGGAGGTCACGGCAGGACAGGTCAGCATTCTTCGGCGACCCAACGCGCAGTCGCAGGCTGCTGCCGATCGGTCGGCCGGGGGGTTGCCCGACCTGGACCTTCGCAACGCGGAGCTGGAAAACCTGGTCATCGCGCCCGGTGTGGCCGGGCCCGGGGGGCGCTATTCGGCACAGGCCTGGACGCGGTTTGAGAATGGTGGCGTTGAGGCGCTTGCGATCAGGGCGCAGGGGCTGGCCGACAATACGGACCGCATCGCTCTGGAGCTTCGGCGCGACGCGGCAGGCCTGCAGGGCCTTGTCCGCCTGGATGCGGATGGCGATAGTCCGATTGCTCACCTGATGCGGCTGGAAGGTCAGGCTGTCAGCCTGCAGGGGGAGCTTTCCGGCGCGGTCCAGGAAGGCCGCGGTGTCTTCGCAGTGAGAGCGGGGCAGGCGGAGCTGGCCTCCGGCGAGTTGCTTTGGGCGAACGCACAATGGTCGACTGACATGTCCGTCGACCTCGCCGCCTGGCCGTTGCTTGGAGATATGCCGGGCGCAGCGCTGCAGGAAGCGCGGCTGGCGGCGTCCGGCGAATTGTCTGGACCGGATCTCGGGCGCGCTCGCCTCAGCGCTGATGGTGTCGATGCACAGGTGGAGCGGGATGATCTGGAATGGCGCCTGTCTGCTCAACTGGATGGCGAGATGCTGTCGGCGTTTCTTCCGCCCGATGTCGCGTTGGCCAATGCAGGTTTCAGTGGCCGCCTGGTGCTGGATGGCGGGCAGCGCTTGACCGGGGAGCTGGTGCTCACAGGGCTGCAGCACCGGCAGGGCCACCTCACCGAGCTTGCCGGACCGGTCAACGTGCTGCGCGATGCCGCAGGGCTGACGATGGAAGCGGACCTTGTCGCTTCCGGATTGACCCTGGCCGAGCCCCGTCTGACCGCGTTGATCGGTGATGAGGCGTGGATCGTCTTGCAGGCCCGAGCTCTCGGCGAGAGTTATCAACTCGACCGGTTGCATCTGACGACGCCAGCAGTCAGCTTCACCGCGACCGGTGCAATCGAGTCCGGACACCCTCAGTTCGTGACCCAGCTGGATCTGACGGATGTCGGACGACTTGGGTCGGATCTTTCCGGACCGCTCTCCGTCTCCGTGACAAGCGAAAACATTGATGAGTACGAGCTCCGGATCATGGCCGATCAGCTCGTCTGGCCGGAGGCAGGCCTTGGGTTTCTGGATGGTCTCGTCGCGACCGGTCAGATTGTGCGGCAGGGCGATGATTGGTTGTTTACCGATGGCGAACTGCTCGGCCAGGCGCTTGATCTGGATGTGTCGGGACAAATCGGCTCGGGCGACTGGGCGGTTGTTGTGGCGGGGGCGGCAAATCTTGAAAGCCTGTCGGGACCGGTTGGTGGTTCCGGTGCGCTGGCGCTTAACCTCGAAGGCCGCAGCGTTCAGGGCCAGATCACCGTGGATGCCGGCCTGGCCGCGAGCGAAATCGTCGTTGGACAGACACGTTTTGCTGAACCCGAACTGGTCATTCAGTCAGCCCTGGATGGCCGGGGTGTTGTCGAGGCAAGTTGGGGGCTGAGGGGCGATGTCTCAGAACAGGCGCTGGACCTCTTGGGAACGGCGCGCGTGCATGAGGGGGCGGCTTTTCTTGATGTGACGGCGGGGCGTTGGGGTGGTGTTGCAGCAACGGGTCGAGCGGCGTTGCAGAACGAGGAGCTGACGATCGGACTGGTGGCCGAGGAGGCGGGCCGGTTTGCTGCTGTGCTGGACTTTTCCGGTGTCATCTCTGCCCTGTTTGAGGGCCAACTGGACGCGCGGCTGGAAATGCCAGCGCGCCTGATCCCCGGCGGAAGCCTGGAGGCGACGGAGCTTCTCCTGTCAGGCCCGCTGGACGCGATGATACTCCAGGGTGAACTGGCCGGACAATTGGGGAGGGAATTTGCCCTCGCGCTTCCGGGCGAGCTTTCGATGTCCGCCAGCGGGATGACAGGCGTGGTGTCGCTGATGGGGGGCTGGGGCGAGGCCGCGATCCGCACCGAAATGCCGATCCGCCTGCAGGCCGAGCCGGTGCAGGCGCAAGGACGTGTCCTGATGGGGGCAGGCGTGCTTGATCTGACGTTGTCGCCGCAGCGAGTTGACCTGGAAGCCAGCGATATACCGGCGGATTTGCTGGGATATGTGCGAGGATTGCCGGACCTGACGGGGGCGGTGGCTGCTCGGCTGCAGCTGGCAAATGCGGACGGACACTGGCAGGGAGATGGTGCCGTGACAGTGCGGGACCTGACATCGCGTCATGATCAGACCGCGCCGATCCTGCAGATCGATGCCGAGCTGGCAATTGATGGCTTCAACCGTCTGGACATGCAGGTCGAGGGCGATGCGCTCGTCGTCAGTGTGCGGGCTGAAGAAACAAACGGAGCACTCGACGGAAATATTGCGGCCCGCGGGGAGATCGCTCCGCTCGCCCGGCTGTTATTACCGCCGACGGCGGACCTGACCGGTCAGGTTGATGTCGCGCTGGACATGGGGGGGCGTGTTGAAGCCCCGATCGTGACCGGCCGCGCGGCTCTGCAGGATGGGCAGGTGCTCTCGGGCACTTACGGATCCAGTTTCACCGATATCGAGATCAATGCCGTCTTCGCCGGAGACCGCCTGCGTATCGATACTTTGAGCATGAGCGATGGAGCAGGCGGGCGCGCCAGCGGGCACGGCGAGTTCCACTTCGAGTCTGAGGCGGGCTATCGCGGCGAGGCCCAGTTGGAAATGACGCGTATGCGGCTGCTTTCCCTGCCGGATATGGACATGACACTGAGCGGAGCGACGCGTCTTTCGTCGGATGATGCGGGTTGGTTGCTGTCTGGTCAGTCGACGATTGACCAGCTGCGCGTCAGTCCGGGCAATGGCGGCGAGCAGTCCATTCCAAATCCCGCGGTGACCGAAATCAACTTGCCGGATGGGCGCGCGCGCAGCGACTATTTCGGGCCGGAAGTGCGCCTGGACTATCGTGTTTCCTCCGAGGAGGGCGTGAGGGTCGCCGGGACGGGTTTCGACAGCGAGTGGAGTATCGACCTCGCCGTTTCGGGGCGGCTGTCACAGCCGAGCGTTGCCGGAACGGCGACGCTGAAGGGTGGTGAAGTCTATCTATTGTCTCGCCCCTTTGACTTGAATAGCGGTCAGGTAAGCCTGGACGGGCGTCTGGAAACAGCCCGGGTCGAGATCAATGCGCGCCACCAGCGCGCCGACCTGACCGTCGAAGCCCGGATTGCCGGGAATGTGGACTCACCGGAGTTGACGCTGTCCAGCTCGCCGCACCTGCCCCAGGACGAGATCCTGTCGCGCCTCCTGTTCGGACGCGACGCGTCGGAATTGTCAGCTTTCGAGGCCGCTCAGATCGCGGCGCAATTATCCGGCTATTCGATGTTCAACGTGATCAATGAACTGCGCGACCGTGCCGGCGTGGACCGGTTGCGCATCACCTCGAACGCAGATGGCACAATCGCTGTAACCGGCGGGCACCAGATCAGCGAGGATGTCTATCTGGAAGTTGAGACAGCAGGGCTATCATCCCTGGCAACGACGCGCGTGGAATGGTCGCTGACACCAGATCTCAGCCTGCTCTCGCGCATCAGCGACGACACCGATGCCTCTGTCTCCCTGCGCTGGCGCCGCGAGTTCGACTAGTCCTCGGCCCACATGCGCAGCAGGTTGGAGCGGGTCTTGGACAGCGTGTCGAAAATGGCTGATTTGCCGTCTTTCTCGAACACGGCACGGCTGGTGAGCTCCAGGTCAAACAGGATTTCGCGCTGATCGGCGCGGCGGACCAGGCTGCGGATCCATCCGACCACCGCCAGGCGCTCGCCCCCGGTGACCGGGGCAACACGGTGCAGGGCTCCGGTCGGATAAATCACCGCGTCGCCAGGACCCAGCTTGATGGCACTTTCGCCGCCCATATCCTCGATGACCAGCGCGCCACCGTCATAATTTGAAGGGTCTGACAGGAAGAGTGTGAACGACAGGTCTGTACGTCGCCCGCCCATTACTGCGTCATCAACATGGGTGCCGTATTCCATGCCTTCTGTATAGCGCGCGACCAGCATGCGTGTGATCGCCTTGGGTTGGGCAAAGGCCTTGTAGAGTGGGTGTTTCTGCAGGGATTTGCGGACGACCGTGCGAACCGTATCGATCTCGGCGCCACCGGCGAGTTGCTCGTTTTCCTTGACCTGGCGTGCCGCGTATCCCGCGGTGGTCTTGCCGTCCTGAAAATTGTCCCGGCGGGAGATGAGATCGCACAGGCTGGTCACTTCAGCCTTCGTGCAGACATTTTCCAACTGCAAGAGCATTTTCTGTCCTGAGAATAATTGTCAGTTTCATGGCAAGTCGATATGACTTTGTAGCAGAACAGTTCGCGACGTCGATCAGTGAAAGGACAGGTCATGGGGATCAAGCGTACGTCCAAGCTTTGGAGCCAGGTTGGCGCCATGGCCTTGATGGGGGGACTGGCTGCCTGTGGTGGCGAGATGGGCGAGGACGGATCCGAGCACGGTCAGTCGGTTGACGATCAGACGGCTCTGACCAGCAACGCCGGAGAGGGCGAAGGCGAAGGCGGAGGCGAGGGTGAGAACGAATCCGGCGGTGGCGGGCAGTTCGGCATCGACCCCGATCTCGCGCGCCAGGACCCGGTGGTCTATCTGAGCGCCCTGGAAGTCATCCGTGCCCATTACCTGGCGGGAATGGGGGCGCTGGAAGATGGCGGACGGTCTGCCGCTGCGGAGATGTTCGCCCATCCGATTTCTGAAATCTATGTTGATCTGGAAGACGTGGTTGTCGGTCTCGGTGCCGAGAATTTCCTCGAGCTGATGACCGACGCCTCCGCCGCGCCCTTTGATGGTCGCAGTGATGAGGATGTCGGTGTTGCCGTGACGCGCGTGCTGGACGCCATCAACGCCGCCGAGACCTTCGCACCGGCGACCGAAGAGAGTGAGGCCAGCGTTTATTCAATGGTCATGGCGGGGCTGATCCATCGTTCCGTCCTGCAATACCAATTCGCAGCGGCAGAGCCGCGGGCAGTTGAGGCCTATCTGGACGGTTTTGGGTTCGAGCGCGCAGCGGCTGACATTGCCGGCCGGCAAATGCCGGCGATCCGAATGGAAAACGCGGCGTTGGCCGATGCCCTGCAAAACGCCCTGGCAGCGCTGGCCGAGGTCTATCCCACGGCGACCCGGCCGGAGACGTTCGACGGCGATATCGATGGGCTGTTTGCCGCCAGCGACGCGATTACCGCCGTCATCAAGCCCTGAGCTGAGCATCGCGCCGGAACAAGTTTCCGGTGGAAGGAAGTGGTGACACGGGCTGTTCCCACTTCCTTCTGGCCGGCGACGCAACGCCAACAGGGCTCAACCGGTCGCCATGGCCGGTTCGTGGCCGGTGGTCGCGGCTTCCATTCGTTCGATGAGACGCATACCCAGCCGGGAACAGGTCAGTTCCCCGCCGAGATCGCCCGTCCATTCCTGGCGGGCATGCATGCGGTCAACGGCTTGCCGGATCAGACCCGCAGCTTCGCTTTCGCCAAGGCCGGCTTCGAGCAATTGCGCGGCGCTTTCGATTGCTCCAAACGGATTGGCCTTGTCCTGGCCGGCGATATCCGGCGCAGACCCATGGATGGGTTCAAACAGACCAGGGCGCCTTGTTCCCAACGATGCTGAGCCCAACAGCCCGATCGAACCGGGTAACATCGAGGCTTCATCGGAGAGAATGTCCCCGAACATGTTCTCGGTCAGCACCACGTCGAAATCGCGTGGCGCACGCAACAGATGCATGGCCGCCGCATCGACATACATGTGATCCAGCTCGACATCGGGATAGTCCCGGCTGCCCAGTTCGCTGACAACGGCCCGCCAGAGCTTGCTGGTTGAAAGCACATTGGCCTTGTCCACCGAGGTCAGCTTGCCGCGCCGGAGGCGAGCCTGTTCGAAGGCCACATGGGCAACCCGCTCGATTTCCTCTCGGCTGTAGGTGCATTTGTCGCTGGCCGAGTTCTCACTGACTTCGCGTTCTCCGAAATAAATGCCGCCGGTCAATTCGCGAACGATCAGCATGTCTGCGCCATTGACCAGTTCCTGTCGGAGAGGGGAACGATCAGACAGGGCAGGGTGAACGCGCGTCGGGCGCAGATTGGCGAACACGCCGAGACCTTTCCGCAGGGCCAGAAGCCCCGCTTCGGGACGTTCCGGTGCAGCATCCCATTTGGGCCCGCCCACGGCGCCCAGGAAGACCGCATCGGCCGCCTGGCAGGCGTGGAGCGTTTCCGCGGTCAGCGGCTCACCATGGGCATCGATGGATGCGCCCCCGAAAGGGTGAGTGGTGAAGGTCAGCTTGATCCCGGTTTGAAGAGCCGCTTGTTCCAGTGCGGCGCGGGCGACCCGCGTCACCTCGGGACCAATGCCGTCGCCGGGCAGTAGGGCGATCGTCCAGCTCATGCGAAGGCCTCCTCGAACTTCGTGATCTTGTTCGCCTGATCGAGCAGATAGCCCATCGGATCATTGCCGCTGAGCAGGCAGTGGCGGGCGAAAGGCTCGATGTCGAATGTAAAGCTTGGACCGTCCGTGATCCGAACCTGGGTTTCCTCCAGATCAATCTCGACTTGCGAGTCCGGATGGGCCAGCAGCCATCGGTGGGCCTCGGGCGGAGCAACGACGGGCAGAAGTCCGTTGCGCGCAGCGTTCGAACGGAAAATGTCGGCAATCTCGCAGGAGATGACCGCGCGGAAGCCGAAGTCCAGCAGGGCCCAGGGCGCGTGTTCACGTGAGGAACCACAGCCGAAATTTCGGCCGGCCACGAGCACGGATGCCCGCGCGGCGTCGAAGCCGCTGAGCGGTGAATTGGCCCGGGGTGAGCCGCCGCCGTCAAAGCGCCAGTCATGGAAGGCAAAACGCCCCAGACCCGAGCGCGAGGTCGTCGTCAGGAAGCGTGCCGGGATGATCTGGTCGGTGTCGATATTCTCGCCGGCAAGATTGAACGTCCGGCTGTTGATCGGAAATGTCTCAGGCATATTCCGTCTCCTTGAGTTTGGCCGGGTCGGTCACGCGGCCGGTGACAGCTGAGGCTGCGGCCACCGCCGGACTGGCCAGCATGGTGCGAACACCCGGGCCCTGGCGGCCCTCGAAATTGCGGTTGGATGTCGACACGATCAGCTCGCCTGGCGCGCCCTTGTCGCCATTCATGGCGATACACATCGAGCAACCCGCTTCACGCCATTGCGCGCCGGCCGCCTTGAAGACCTCGTCGAGGCCTTCTTCCTCGGCCTGGGCCTTCACCCGGACGGATCCGGGCACCACTAGTGCCGTGACACCCGGCGAGACCGCCCGGCCGCGCAGGACATGGGCCGCTGCCCGCAGGTCGGAGATGCGGGAATTGGTACACGAGCCAATAAAGACGCGATTGACCTTCTGGCCGGATACGGTTTTGCCGGCCGTAACCCGCATGTAGTCGGCCGCTTTCTGATCGCTGTCATTACGATAGTCCGGCACGACATCATCCAGCGCGATTGCGGTATCGGGCGCCGTGCCCCAGGTGATCATCGGGCGGAGACCCTCGACATCAACAACAACCTCGGTGTCGAAACGCGCGCCTTCATCGGTAAAGAGCTGGCGCCATTTGCTCACAGCGGCCTCCCACTGGGCACCGTCAGGTGCGCGCTTGCGCCCTTGCAGGAAGGCGTATGTCTTTTCGTCCGGTGCCACGAGTCCGGCCCGGGCGCCGGCTTCGATCGACATGTTGCAGAGCGTCATGCGGCCGTCCATGTCCAGCGCTGTGATGGCGTCGCCGCAATACTCGATGACATGGCCAGTTCCGCCATCGACACCGATCTTTGCAATGATGGCGAGGATAATGTCCTTGGCCGAGGCGTTCGGCCCCGGTCGGCCGGTCACATGGACCCGCATGGATTTGGGTTTGCGCTGCAACAGGCATTGCGTCGCCAGCACGTGGCCGACCTCGGTTGTACCAATGCCAAAGGCCAACGCGCCAAATGCGCCATGGGTTGCGGTATGGCTGTCGCCGCAGACGATTGTCATGCCGGGCTGGGTCGCGCCCAGTTCCGGCCCGATGACGTGCACCACGCCGCGATATTCACTCTCCCAGCCATTCAGCTCGATGCCATGGCGGGCGGTATTGGCATAAAGCGTTTCCACCTGTGCTGCTGCGGCATCGGTTGCATAGGGCGGTGGCGACCCGGCCTTGAAGGGCAAGGTCGGGGTGGCGTGGTCTATCGTTGCCAGTGTGCGATCGGGGCGACGGACTTTGAGGCCACGCGCGTCGAGTTCCGCGAAGGCCTGGGGCGAGGTCACTTCATGCACCAGGTGCAGGTCGACATACATCGTGGCTGGTGTGTCCGGCGTTTCTGCCTCGACGATGTGCGCGTCCCAGATTTTCTCGAAGAGGCTTCTAGGCGACATGCTGGGCCTCCATGGCGTCATCGTGGACCGGGGTCAGCCAGTTCCAGCGATCCTCGGTTTCGCCGCTGAACAGTCCGAAGAAACGTTTCTGCATCAGTTCGGCAACGGGACCGCGTCCGCCACAGCGCACCTGGTGGCCATCAACTGACCGGACAGGAGTGATCTCGGCTGCTGTACCCGTGAAGAAGATCTCGTCGGCGACGTACAGGCTTTCGCGTGACAAGGTCTGTTCGCGCACGTCAAACCCGTCCGCCTCGGCCAGTTTCATCACGGCATCGCGGGTCAGGCCGGACAGGATGGAGGAGGAGGTCGGCGGGGTGCGAATGATGCCGTCGGAGACGACAAAGATGTTCTCGCCGGCACCTTCGGAGACAAGGCCATTGATATCCAGGCCGATGCCTTCGTCGAACCCTCGGTCATGCGCTTCCTGGCTGATCAGGACAGAGGACAGGTAATTGCCGCCCGCCTTGGCTCCGGTGGGGATGGTGTTGGGAGCCGCGCGGCTCCAGCTGGAGATACAGCAATCCACCCCCTTCGAAAGCGCTTCCTCGCCCAGATAAGCGCCCCACGGGAAGGCCGCGATCGCCACATCGACCTTGGCCGCCTTGCCTGGCATGACCCCTATTCCACCATATCCGAAAAAGGCGACCGGGCGCAGATAGGCGTCGGTCAACCGGTTCGAGCGAACGACATGGCGGCAGGCCTGCTCCAGTTCCTGAGGCGTATAGGGCAGGGGCATGCGGTAGATCTTGGCTGAATCGAACAGCCGGCGGACATGATCCTGCAGCCGGAAGATTTGCGGACCCTGCGGGGTCTTGTAGGCCCGGATGCCTTCGAAGACCGAGGTGCCGTAATGCAGGGCGTGGCTGAGGATATGGGTCTGCGCGTCGTGCCAATCGATCAACTCGCCATTGCGCCAGATGAAGTCTGTTTCCTGAATAGACATGATTAATCCTTACGAGACAGCGCGTTGCGCTGTTTTATGGGAGGGTTGAGGCGCGGGCTGGCGCTCAAAGGCGAAAAGCAGGGAGTCGATGGCCGCAGTGACCACATCGGGTCCGCGCGCCCGGCCGCGCACACGCTGGCCTTCAAGATCGACTTCGATCTCGGCCACAAATTCGCGCCCGGTCTGGGAGCGCAGCATGCGGGTTTCCAGACCGACCACATCGGCCTGACGCCCGGTGATGCGCTGCACCGCGGCAAAGGCGGCGGCGACGGGACCCTCACCGGATGCAATATCGGACACACGGCCACGATCGGGGTGGGACAGCTCAACACGGGCAAACTGCTTGGGGCGCGGACCCGCGGTGGTGCGCAGCTCGGTGCGCATGACCTGCCAGGCCGAACCGCTTTCGCCATACCCCTCCATCAGGCTGACCAGGTCAGCATCGGTGACTTCACCATGGGCATCGGCGAGGTCCTTGAACGCCCGGAACACGTCGTTCAGGCGTTCCGGGTCCGGCTGATAGCCCAGCTTTGCCAGGCGCTGGTTGAGCGCGTGTTTGCCGGAATGCTTGCCCAGCACCAGCTCGGAGCCGGGTGCGCCGACGCTTTCCGGGGTCATGATTTCATAGGTGCGGCGGTCTGCGATCATGCCGTGCTGGTGAATGCCGGCCTCGTGGGCAAAGGCATTCTTGCCGACGATGGCCTTGTTCGGCGCGACTGGTGCGCCGGTCAGTCGCATCAGCTTCTGGCTGGCCGGCCAGAGTTTTGTGGTATCGACACGGGAGGTGGCCGGGAAAACATCCGGGCGGACATTCAGCGCCATGACCACTTCTTCCAGCGAACAATTCCCCGCCCGTTCGCCAATACCGTTTATGGCGCACTCGACCTGGCGTGCGCCGGCCTGGACCGCGGCCAGGCTGTTGGAGACCGCCAGGCCCAGATCATTGTGGCAATGCGCTGAGAAGATGACGTGTTCGGGCCGTTCGACCTCGCGCATCAGTCGCTCGAAGACGCGACGGATTTCACCGGGTTCAGTAACGCCAACCGTGTCGGGGACGTTGAGGACGTCGGCACCGAAGCTCGCGGCGCAGCTCAGGGCTTCAGTCAGAAAATCGTCCTCGGTGCGCAGGGCATCCTCGGCGGAAAATTCCACTTCGTCGAAACACTGCGAAGCATGGCTCAAGGATGTCTCGATGGCCTTGAGCACTTCCAGTCGTGACATGCGCAGCTTGGCGTCGCGGTGGATCGGGCTGGTCGCCAGAAAGATGTGAACCCTCTTGCGACGTGCCGGAGACAGCGCCTCTGCGGCCGCGTCAATATCCGCGATGGAGGCGCGGGACAGTGAACACAGCGTCGGCCCGTCGATCTCGCGGGCGATATCCTTCACCGCAGCGGCATCACCGGGCGAGGCGGCGGCAAAACCCGCTTCGATGACATCTACCCGCATGGTTGCAAGGAGTTGCGCCAGTTCAACTTTCTGCGCTGGTGTCATGGAGAAGCCGGGCGCC
Organism: Maricaulis sp.; assembly: GCA_965657935.1. Lineage (GTDB taxonomy): Bacteria > Pseudomonadota > Alphaproteobacteria > Caulobacterales > Maricaulaceae > Maricaulis. Next base: position 19,357 of record CBFHQE010000028.1, read on the forward strand.
TGTTCTCCGTCACGCAGCGTGGTATCGAAGATCCGAACATGATCCTCGGTGCTGTGGTGAGTTACTGTGGTTGTCGACATGACGGCTCTCCTGGAGGCATGGCATGGCTGGCCATGTGGGCCGGCATCGGGGTGTGGACGTTCATGACGTCGAACAGACGGGACAGCTGGCGCGTGAGGACATCCAGCGAGCGCTCGCCGCGCGGGATGATGCGGGCAGCGATATCGGTCACGCCGTCCTGTGCGGCGGTCTTGTCCAGGCTCTCGATAATGAATCCACGGCGCTCAATATTGCTGAGCAGGCGCACAAGGGCGCCTTCGCGCTCGGCCAGTTGAATGGTGATGTTGTGCATGGGTCAGTCCTCCATCATTTCTGCATTGGATTTGCCTGGCGGAACGAGGGGCCAGACGTTTTCGCGCGGGTCGATCAGGCAGTGCGCCAGGATCGGCCCGGTTGCGTTGAGCAATCGCTCGATGGCGCCAGGCACCTCGTCGCGACTGTGTATGGTGAAAGCTTCGACGCCGAAGGAGCGGGCGACCTCGGCAAAATCCGGATTGTCGTAGAGGTCGATCTCGGAGAAATTCTGATCGAAGAATAATTCCTGCCACTGGCGCACCAGTCCCAGCGAGGCATTGTCCAGCAACAGGATACGGATCGGCACGCCATAACGCCGCGCGGTCGCCAGTTCCTGGATATTCATCATGATGGAGCCATCGCCCGTGATGGTAACGACCTTGCTCTGTGGCCGCTCCAGCGCCGCGCCGATTCCGGCGGGAAGGCCATAACCCATGGCGCCCAGGCCGGCGCTGGTCAGATGGTTTTCCGGATGCGAAAAGCGGCAGTGCTGCGCCACCCACATCTGGTGCTGGCCAACGTCACAGGCCGCGATGAAGTCATCGCCTGCGGTCTCCGACAACGCTTTGAGAAGGCCAGGCGCGTAGACGCCGGAACCGGGCGCGTCATAGGTGAAGGCAAAGTCTTGCTTGCGATTGCGACACAAGGCCCGCCAGCTGTCGATGCACAGATAGCCCGCATCCAGCCGCGCCAGCGCATCTTGCAGATCGCCTCGAATGGCAACATCAACACCGCGCAATTTGCCGATCTCGGCATGATCGAGGTCCATGTGGATGATGCGGGCCTGGGGTGCGAACTGGTCCGGCTTGCCAGTCGCGCGGTCGTCGAAACGCGCGCCACAGCAGATCAGGAGATCACTTTCCTGCACCGCCAGATTGGCTGCGCGAGTGCCGTGCATGCCCAGCATGCCCATATAATTGTGGGCGTCGGGATGGGCACAGCCGATGGCCTTGAGCGTCGCGACGGCCGGGATGCCGGTGCGCGCCATGAAATCGCGCGCGGCTTCAACGGCGCCGCCCAGCGCGATGCCTCCCCCCATATAGAGCACGGGGCGGCGGGCGGCCTGGATCAGGCTCAGCGCTTGTTCGATCTTGTCATCCGACGCACAGGTCAGCTCAGGGCTTGACCGGGGTTCAGCGCGTTCGAACGTCATCTCCGCCTGCAGCATGTCCTTGGGCAGATCAACGAGTACAGGGCCGGGCCGGCCTTCTTCAGCGATCCGGAAGGCCTCGCGAATGGTCGCCGGGATGTCGTCGGCCCGGCGAACGATCATGGAATGTTTGACGACTGGCAGGCTCATGCCGAACACGTCGACTTCCTGGAAGGCATCCGTGCCCATCAGTGTCGAAGGAACCTGCCCGGTCAGGATGACCATGGGAACGCTGTCCATATAGGCATTGGCGATACCGGTCAGCAGATTGGTCGCGCCGGGCCCGGAGGTTGCGAGACAGACGCCGGCCTTGCCGGTCAGGCGCGCCTGGGCGTCGGCCGCGAAGCTGGCAGCCTGTTCGTGGCGGACCAGGATGTGCTCCAGCTTGGAGCCGACCAGCGCGTCATAGACCGGCATGATCGCCCCGCCCGGATAGCCGAAGATCCGATGCACGCCGAGATCTTCAAGCGTACGCACCACGGCGTGAGCACCCGTCATCAGTTCACGGGCATGCGCTTCTATCTCGGCAGCGGGAAGGGCGGTCATGGTTCGTCTCTCCTGGGTGGGCCGGCTAGTGGGCGTTGGCGCCGGGCTGCAGCCACGGCATGTCCGCCCGCAATTGCGCGCCGGTCTTTTCAATCGGGTGTTCGAGATCCTTGCGCAGGAGGGCGGCGTATTGCGGCTTGCCGGCCTGGTTCTCGGTGATCCAGTCGCGGGCAAAGGTGCCGTCCTGGATGTCCTTGAGGATTTCCCGCATGCGGGCCCGGGTCTCGTCATTGATGACACGTGGGCCGGAGCGCAGATCGCCATAAATCGCGGTTTCGGAGATGAATTCATGCATCTTCCCGAGCCCGCCCTCGTAGAGGAGATCGACGATGAGCTTGAGTTCGTGCAGGCATTCGAAATAGGCGACCTCCGGCTGGTAGCCGGCCTCGGTCAGGGTCTCGTAACCGGCCAGGACCAGTTCGGTCGCTCCGCCGCACAGGACGGCCTGTTCGCCAAACAGATCGGTTTCTGTCTCCTCGGCGAAACTCGTCTCGATCACGCCGGAATTGGCGCCGCCGATACAGGACGTGTAGGCCAGCGCACGATTGCGGGCCTTGCCCGTCGCGTCCTGTTGGATCGCAAAGAGACAGGGCACGCCGCGACCGCGCTCGTATTCACGACGGACAAGATCGCCGGGGCCCTTGGGCGCGACCAGCATGATGTCGATGTCGTCAGCGGGCTGGACGCGCCCGAAATGGACGGAGAAACCGTGAGCGAACATGAGGGCATTGCCAGCCTCCAGGTTCGGGGCAATCTGCTCACGGAAAATCTCCTCATGTGTCATGTCCGGGGTCAGGATCATGACGATATCGGCTTGTTTGGCGGCATCAGCCGGTTCGGCGGTCGCGAGGCCGTCCTGGACAGCGCGCTGGGCACCGGTTCCACCGGCGCGGACACCGACGATAACCTGGCAGCCGCTGTCCCTGAGGTTCATGGCGTGGGCGCGGCCCTGGCTGCCATAACCGATGATGGCCACCGTTTCCGCCTTGAAGGCGGTGGTGTCGATTTCGAAATCACTCCGGCGCGGAGCCTGGTTCGGGCGGGTCATGCGAAAATCTCCTGTTCGCGATGTGTTGTGTTGGATTGAGGTTCAGAGGCGTGCGGCGGCGCGGTCACTGCACCCCGGGAGGCCGAGCTGACGAGGTGGGCGTATTTGTCGAACACGCCGCCCATGCGGATGGGTTGCGGCGTCGTCATGGTGCGCCGGCGTGTTTCCAGATCGGCATCCGTGTCGATCCGGCGGCGGGTGACGTCGATGTGAATACGGTCACCGTCCTGGATCAGGCCGATAGCGCCACCAGCAGTGGCTTCCGGGCTGACATGTCCGATAACGAAGCCTTTCGAGGCGCCGGAGAAACGACCATCCGTGATCAGCGCGACGTCCTCGCTCAGGCCTTGGCCGACCAGAGCGGCGGTAACAGCGAGCATCTCACGCATGCCCGGACCGCCCTGAGGGCCCTCGCAGCGTATGACGACAACATCGCCGGCCTTGATCTGATTGGCCTCGACGGCCGCAAAGGCCTCATCCTCGCACTCGAAAACGCGGGCGATGCCGTCGAACGCGGTGCGCGAATGGCCGCTGAGTTTGAGAACCGCACCTTCCGGCGCGATATCGCCGTAGAGCACGCGGAAACCGCCATCCGGTTTGACGGGATTGTCGACGGAATGGATGACCCGCTGGTTTGGGCGTTCCCGGGCCCTGGAAAATTCATCAAACAGGCTGTTGCCACTGATGGTGGGTGTATCCACGATGCGTCCGGCCTGCATGAGGCGTTGGCCGAACAGGCGTGTGCCACCCGCCAGGAACATGTGATGTGCGAGGAACCGCCCGCCGGGCTTCAGGTCGGTGATGACCGGCGCCTCTGCGGAGACCTCGTCGAATGTGTCGATGGCGAAGGCAATGCCGGCCTCCGCGGCGATGGCTGCCAGGTGCAGGACGGCATTGGTGGATCCTCCGCTGGCCGAAGCGGCGATCGCTGCATTGCGCAGCGACTTGGGGGTGATGAAGCGGCGCGGATTGATCGCGGCTTCGACCAGCTCGACTGCCCGGATGCCGCACTTGCGTGCCGCGTCTGGCTTGTCGGGGTGAGGGGCGGGGATGTCGTTGAGGCCCATGGGCGACAGTCCCAGAAAGCTCAACATCATCGCCATCGTATTGGCCGTGAACTGGCCACCACAGGCGCCTTCGCCTGGGCAGGCCGCTTTCTCGACCGCTTCCAGTTCGGCATCATCGATCGTGCCGCAGGCATGCGCACCGACGGCTTCAAAAACATCCTGGATGGACAGCTCCTGATCGCCCTTGCGGCCGGGCATGATCGTGCCGCCGTAAAGGATGCAGCCCGGGACATCGAGGCGCACCAGCGCCATCGCCGCGGCCGGGATGGTCTTGTCGCAACCGGCCAGGATGACGATGCCATCGAGGCTGTGGCCACGGACCGCAAGCTCGATACTGTCGGTAACGACCTCACGCGAGATCAGCGAGGCGCGCATGCCTTCCGTGCCCATGGTGATGCCGTCGGAGACAACAACGGTGTTGAAGTCGACCGGGAAACCACCGGCTTCACGCACGCCTTCGCGCGCCGCATCGGCCAGCTTGTCCAGATGCATGTTGCACGGGGTGATCGTGCTCCAGGTGTTGATCACGCCGATCATTGGCTTGGCGAAATCCTCATCCGTCATGCCCGTGGCGCGCAGCATGGCACGCGCCGGGGCGCGGGCGGGTCCCTTGGTGATCGTGTCGGAGGATTTGGGCGTATGCTGGTTCATCGTGTGTCCTGTGCGGCCAGAACGAAAAAACCCCGCTCCTTGTGGGAGCGGGGTTTTTCGTGTCTGCCTGGTCTTGCTTTGCTAGATGGCAGGCGCGTTCGCCGCTCCCGTTATTTGGGCGGTAATAAGCACCACAAGAATGAGCACGAGACCAAGCGTCCGCACGCCCGGCTGGGCGGCGACGGCAATAGCCTGAATGGTTTTCGTGCTCGGGTTCATGAGAACCGGTTCCTGTCTTTGCTGCGCTGCACAGTTACCGGGCTGGGATTCGATTGCAACCCCAAAAAGGAAAAAATTATGCGTGTTGCGATGTGTGATGCCGAAACGGCGCAAAATTCTTGCTCGCGTGTTGTATTGCTCGCGCGCGCGAGACCTGGGTTATGTTCACCGCGAATCTAATGCAGTTGCGTGATGGCGCAGATGGTCTTCGATGAAGCTGGCGATGAAATAATATGAATGATCATACCCTTCATGACGACGCAGGGTGAGCGTTTGTCCGGCCTCCGAACAGGCAGCCTCGAACAATTCGGGGCGGAGTTGCTCTACGAGGAATTGATCGCCGAGGCCCTGGTCAATCAGGATGTGCGCGTTGCTTGGGTGCTTGCGCACAAGGGCGCAGGAATCGTGCTTTTCCCATTCCGATTTATCGTCACCGAGATAGGTGGAAAACGCCTTTTGACCCCACGGCACATCCATCGGGGCAACGATAGGTGAAAAAGCAGATACAGATCTGAATTGTTTGGGGTTTTTCAGGTGTAATGTCAGCGCGCCATGGCCGCCCATCGAATGCCCCGAAATGCCCTGCCGTGTCATGTCCGCGGGAAAGCTTTTTTCAATCAGTGTACTGAGTTCGTCCACAATATAGCGATCCATGTGGAAATGCTCTGACCACGGGCTCTGGGTGGCGGACAGGTAGAAGCCGGCGCCCTGGCCCAGATCGTAGGCCTCCTCATTGGGCACACTGTCGCCGCGCGGGCTGGTGTCCGGGGCGATGACCATCAGCCCAAGCTCGGCGGCGACCCGCTGCAGGCCTGATTTTTCCATCACATTCGACCAGTTGCAGGTCAGCCCCGACAGATAACACAGCACCGGAACCGGGCCGGACTTGGCTTGCGGCGGCGTATAGACGGCAAAGCGCATTGGCACGCCACACACGGCGCTGTCATGGTCAAAAACGGCCAGCTCGCCGCCAAAGGAAGTCCAGGAGGATACCGGTTTCAGG
>CBFHQE010000029.1:0-24760 GCA_965657935.1 Maricaulis sp.
CTGATCGAGGCCCCTGCCCGCTCTCAACCGCATGCTCCAGAGAACGCGCCAATCATCCAACCCGGTGACAAGCCCGCTGTCCTGCATCCGCTCGGCGGCCTGAAGCGCCCGTTCAGGATGGCCATTCAATGACAGGGCACGGGCGTAATCGCGCCAATATCGTCGCTCACCCGGCCAGCGTCGCAGCATCTCGTATGAAAGAGTGATGGCCTCAGCCGTATCGAGGTAGCCACCTGATTGCTGCAAAAGCGCTTGATAGGAAAAACGAGCGATCTGTTCATTTGATGACTCCAACAACCATCGCAACCACAAATCGGCTTCCTCGTCCCGGCGCAATTCTCGGAGAACAGTCGACAGCGAGTAGAAGCCGCTCTTAGGACCGCCTTCAATCCCGGCATCACAAACCACGCGCTGATAGGCTGTCAACGCCGCGTGATATTCCTCCCGGAACCAGCGAAGAGTGCCGACCGCACGAAGCGATTGCCTCGCCTCCACCACAGTCAGGGCGCCAGAAGAGACCGCCTCAATCAGATCCATTTCGGCGGCCCCGTACTCGTCCAGCGCGGCCCGGTCCAGCCCTCTCGCCTGAAGCAGTGCAGCGCGATCCTCCACACTCAGGTCAACGCGTGAGAGCACGCTGGTAAGCCGTTGAATACGGTTCCGACGGGCTTGAGGGCCTGGCGCCTCTTCGGTCGGTTCAATCGCCTCAGCCACGCTGTCGGAAAGAACGACGCCTTGCCTGGCCTCGACAGGGTCGTAGGCCGGGCACACCTCTACCAGATGCGCCTCCAGATCGGCGGTGGCCTGCGACTGCCCCACCGCCTGTGCCAGCCCCACAGCCAGCGCCATTCCCAACACGCTCATCGCACCCTCATCTCAGCCCGTGCCTACAAAAACCCTTGCCATTCCGGCAGGCGTTCGCCCAGGCGGTTGAAATAGGTTCCGCATTCGCTGGGCAGGTCAAATAGTCGGCGACCATCCTCGGTGAATTCTGTTTGTCGGGTCGCGACCGACCGACGTTCGGCCTCGAGCCAGTTTTCGCAGCCCTCGATATTGGTCGTATGGACAAAACGTTCGCCCTGGGCCTCGATGGCGATGCGGCGTTCGATGAAGTCGATCCATCCCTGTGCCGTGGCGCGTGAATATTCCCAACTCAGGGCCCGCTCAAAGGCGTCGATGGCGTCGAGCAGGTGGTCCTGTTCAAAACGCGAATTGCCGATCAGGGTCATGGTATCGCCGGGTCGCCGGATATTGCCCTGTTCCAGCGCCTGCTCGAACATGACCTCAGCCTCCGCGAACTGGCCACGCTGATACAGCGCCTCGCCAAGCGCTTCATAGTCCGGACCAAAACCGGTCGTCGTGGCGACACGGTGCAGGACCGGCAAGGCTCGGTCCCATTCGCGGGCCTGACGCCAGAAACCGGCCAGCATGCGCAAGTGTTCGGGCGTCTCCTCGACCCGGCCGGAGTTCAGCTCGCGGGAGAGAATATCACCGGCGCGATAGGGGTATCCATTATAGGCATAATACTGGACCAGCCGGACCAGCTCATCATTCTCGGTCAGCAAGCCGTTGTTATACATGATAACATTGACGTTAAACGCCTCGACTTCCTGGCCATCGCGGGCCAGCAGGGCAGCCCAGCTGGACCAGTAGCGCTTCTCCTCGGGCCATAGCTCGACCATGTCCACGACAAGCGCGAGCTGCTCGTCCTGCATGTCCAGATTCTGGAAGTAGAAGAGCAGCAGGGAATAATGACGTTGTTGGCGGTTATCGGCGAGATCGAAGGCCTGGCGGGCGAAAGGCAGACCCGAGGCGAAATCCTCCATCTGGCCATAGGCCTGGGCCATGCGCATGGCGATGTCGGCGCTCAGCGGCGCCCCCATGGCCAAAGCGGTCTCGATCAGCTGTGTTCCGCCCGCGTAATCGGCCTCGCCGATCAGCAACTGCCCGGAATTGAGCCGCAGCGAATTATTGGTCTCCTCGCCCAGGGCGTTCAGATTGATGGCCCGGCGCCAGTCGGTCACGGCGCGCAAGGGCTGTTCGAGCTCGTAATAAACCCGGCCGCGCAACTGCAACACGGTCGCTTCCTCGAAGGGCTGCAAACGCCCCTCCTCGAGCAGGGCGGAGTATCCATTGGCAGCATCCTGCCAGAGCCCTTCCTGCTCGGCCTCGATATAACGCAGGATCTGGTCGCCCACACGCGGGCGCAGGACCTGGTTTTCTTCAGCGGTCTGGAATTCGTGAGCACTGACCGGTGCAACGGTCAGCAATAGCGCAATAACGCTGAAAACGCCGGACACGCCGGCGCGACGGATCTGTCCAATCATAGGCACCTCCCCAATTCATGACACGAACTCCCCAGCCCCGGTACATGCTGTCATGATGTGGAAAGCCTCGCGTCATGTGATGGCGAGAATAAGGCGCGTCTAAATTGCAAAAAGTGAACAGTGTATACCCAACATAGAAAAACGCCCCGGCCTGAACCGGGGCGTTTATCTTTTCAGCATCCGTTTTACAGCTTAGCCGTTATCGGCATCCGCCGCCGCGTCATTGGACGCAACCTCACTGATCGCCTGTCCACGCGAGTTGAAGAACGGCTGACAGCGTTCCGGAACATTGATCTGGACATTGCCTTCCTCATCGACATCACCGAACAGTCGTGCGGTGGTGACGAGGTCGGTCACGGTGAAGCCACACTCGTCACGGGCAATCTGGCGGCGCAGGAGGGCACGATCGGCCTCACCATTGATCTCGGCGCGAATGAAGGTTGCCCAACCGTTTGACGTCTGGCGGGCATAGGGATAGCGCGAACCTTCCTGGAAGGCGGCAATCGCGGACTGGCGACGCCCCAGCTCGTAACGCACGGTGCCAAGCAGGTTCCAGGTGTCACCCGGACGGTTGATGCCGCCACGGTTGAGGGCTTCCTGGAAAGCGGTCTCGGCTTCGGACAGCTGATCTTCCTGATACAGCGCCTCGGCCAGCTTGACCCAGTCATCCCCTTCACCCGTCAGCTGTGCCAGCTGACGCAGAACCGGAATGGCCCGTTCCCACTCACGCGACTGACGCCACATATTGGCCAGCAGGTTCAGATTGCCCTGGTCACGATCGACCCGGCCCGCATTCATTTCCCGCTCGAGAATAACCGCACCGCGGTAAGGGTATTCAAAGAAGGAATAATACTGGGCGACCCGCTCGATCTCCGGGCCTTCATTGAGCATGCCATTGATGTACATGATCTTGTTGGCTTCAAACGCGTCGGTCTCGCGACCCGTCTGGGCCAGGAGGGAAGCGTAGGAGGTCCAGTTGCGCTTTTCATCGGGCCAGCGCGCGACCATCGCCTCGACGATCTCCATCTGCTGCGTGACCATGTCAAGCTGCTGATAGTAGAAGAGCATCAGCGAATAATCGCCACGTGTGCGTTCAGCGAACGGGCGCAATTCCCAGAAGGCTTCCGCCCAGCGCAGACCATCGCGGTAACGCTCGGCCTGTGCATAGGCCTGGGACAGCATGCGGGCCAGTGGCGCGGTGATAATATCCTCACCGGCATCACGGATGGCCACTTCAAGGGTGCTGATGCCCTGATCATACTGGCCTTCGGTAATGTATAGCTGGCCAATATTGATGCGCAGGTTTGCGATCTCGGACGTCAGCATGGCGCCGGTCGTGATCGCAGTCTCCCAATCGGTAATCGCGCGCTGAACCTGTTCAAGTTCGTAATAGGCGCGACCCCGCATCTGCAGAGCAATCGAGCGTTCGTATGGATTGATGCTGTTGTTGGTCAAGGCGCGGTTCAGCGTCTGGACAGACTCTGAAAAGAGCTCCTCGGCCTGCTGGGTCTGCGCTTCAAGCACGATTTCACCGATCGCAGCAGAGAAGACACGTTCCGCTGCATCTTCCTCGGACTGCTCGGCATCGCGGCGGTTACGCCGCTGCGCGTCAGCGTCGGAGACGGCCGTACCCACCAGAATACCGGCGAGGACGATCATCGACGCAGAACGCGCGAATTTCGTCAGATCGAAACCGTTTAAACGGGTCATCGATGGCTCCTTCATACCAGTCCCTCTCCCTGGACCAGTGCTTTCTGGCGCCTCGGCATCGTCACAGGGACGAACCGCGGGCCGGAAGATGAGGTGGTCCGCCCGAAGACAAGACCACCCCTGACTACATCTTAATCCGCAAGCTCGAAGTTGAACTGGGTCTCCACGCCGCGACGGGCAACAGGAACACCATTCTCAACCTTGGGATTATAACGCCAGCGTTCCACCGCACGGATCGAAGCACGTTCGAACATGGAGCTGGAACAGTTCATGATCGTGACATTGGTCGGCGTGCCGTCCGGTGTCACATCAAAACGAACAGCACAGATACCTTCAACACCCCGTTCCGCAGCGCGCGGCGGGTATTGCGGCTCGATACGAACCAGCGGCTGGGCATCACGGTCAGAGACCGAGAAGCTGACGCTGTCAGAACCAAGCTGCGGCGTGTCGAATTCCGGGATCTGTCCGACAATGGTGTCGAGACCTTCGGTCGGCTGTTCAGCGGCCTGGCGTTCAATCTGCGGCGGCGGCGGCGGCGGATCAATCTGATCCACATCGTCAATCGTGGTGTCACGACGACGCGCTTCCACCTCAGCAACCTCGTCATTGATCGAGATGCGCAGCGTATCGCCAGCATCTTCAATCTCGACCTCATCAGGAATGATGAGATTGTACATGACGATGAAGAGAGCCACTGTCACCAGTGCTGCGATCGGGACGCCGAGGACGAGACGAACAATACTACCCATTATTCCTCTCCTTATTCCTGCAGGGTCGAGATCGTGACATCAACACCCATGTCCAGGAGCAGGTCCTGAACATCGAGGATGACGCCGATATCGGCCTCTTCATCGCCTTGAATGGTGGCACGTGCGCGCGGGTTCTCTTGCAGAAGCTGCTCGATGACCGGACGCATTTCAGCCATATCATAGGCGCGGCGGTTGACCCAGATCTCGCTCTCCGCCGTGACGGCGACGAGCATGGACGGGTTGAGATCGTCTTGCGTCAGGGCTTCGGGGCGGAGCGGATCCACACCTGGTTCCTTGATGAAGACGGACGTGACGATAAAGAAGATGAGGAGGATGAAGACGACGTCCAGCATGGGCGTCATATCCAGTTCAACATCACTTTCGTCTGTTGATACTCGGCTAGTGCGACGAGCCATTAACTCACCTCCCCGGCTATTGCTGTTGACCGCTTGCGCGGGTCAGCGACACCGGCACGCTAGCAGCGCTCATATCATCCCAAATCCGAACAATGATGCCGTGGGAGGCTTCATCATTGGCTTCGATCAGAACAGCACTGCCGGCAGACTCGGCACGGAAACGGTTCACGGCTGAAATCACGCGGTCGACATCGGTCCGGACGCGGTTGACGAAGATATTATTGTCTTCGTCGACCTGGACCACGATCGGCGGCGGTGCATCCGAATCCGGCGGATCATCAGATTCCGGCGGCGGCTGCATGTTGATTCCTTCCTCATTGAGGAAAGTAGCCGTGACGATGAAGAAGATCAGGAGAATGAAGACGATGTCGAGCATCGGCGTCATGTTTACTTCAGCCTGATCATCTCCCTGTTGCTTACGACGACGCATGGCTAGCTCTCCTCAATTTCGAGATCGCTGGCGAGAACCGCTACGCGGCGCTTTGCCATTCGCTCGAGGTAATTGGCGAGGATGAGCCCCGAAAGGGACGCAACCATGCCAGCCATGGTCGGGATCGTCGCGCGGGATACACCGGCCGACATGGCCTGAGCATCCGACGATCCTGAGATCGACATGATGTCGAAGACTGAAACCATACCGGTCACTGTCCCCAACAATCCGAAAAGCGGCGCTACAGCGACGAGCGTCTTGATAAGCTCGACATTCTGATCGGCGCTAGCCTTGACCTCCGAGATGAGTTGGTCGCGGATCGCATGTGCATACCAAGTTTTCTTGTCTGCACGTGCTGCCCACTCCCGCTTCGCCCTGTCCGCATCGCCCTTTTGGGCGAAGAAGAAGTAAGCGAAGCGCTCGAGCATGAAGGCCCACATAATAAAGGTCGTGAACATGATTACGACCAATACGGGGCCCCCGCGTTCGAGGAACTCCTGAAGGCCGGAATATACGGCCTGGAAATCCATCGTGCTTCCTCCGATCAGCCGTTGGACTCTTCAGCGTGACGGGCAACCATGCCTGCCGCCTGCTCTTCCAGAACAGCCTGAACGCCACGGGCGAAGCTGGCTGCGAAGCTGTGAATGAACAGCAGCGGAATGGCAGCAATAAGGCCGAGAACCGTGGTCATGAGAGCTTCCGAGATACCGCCAGCCATCACTTTCGGGTCACCCGTACCGAACAGGGTGATCTGAGTGAAGGTCTTGATCATACCGGTAACCGTACCGAGCAGACCCATCAGCGGGGCAATACCGGCTGCCAGCTTCAGGAAGTTGAGACCAAAGTCGAGCTTCGGCGTTTCCTGCAGGATGGCATTGTCGAGCTTCAGCTCGATGGTTTCGGTGTCACGATCCTTGACGGATTCATAAGCCTTCATGACGCGGCCAAGCGGGTTGTTGCCAGCTTTGGTCTTGCGCTTCTGACCATTCACAGCCGCTTGCGTCGTGAACAGCATGAAGATGCGGAACACACCGAAAGCACCGGAGAATGCCAGCAGGCCAATGATGAACAGGCCAACAGTGCCGGACTGGTCAATACGCTCGTTCAGGTTCGGAACGTCCTTGTAGATCTCGAGAAGCGGGCCACGAGACGGGTCAAGAACACCCATGACAACTTCACCCGGATCTGCGCTGTACAGAGCAGAAGCACCGGCAGCGAACTGTGCCGGGGGCTGACGGGCAAGGTCGGCCAGACGCCACTCATTGGTGGTGTCTTCCTGGGACCACTGCGCGAAACGCTGGTTGTTGTTGTGGTTCGAGAAGGCCACAAACGGACCAACGCGGGTTACCGAAACCGGCTCGCCGCTATTCACGCCGAAGACCACAGAGTTGAAGGTCACAACCGAACGCTGGTGGATCATTTCCTCGATCACACGGCGCGGAATGAAGTCCAGCTCTTCGCGGGTTGGCAAAACGTTCGAGCTCGCCAGAGCTTCCAGGGCGTCAGCGCGACCCGGGAACTGTGCGGAAACAATCGAACCGTTGATGACGGCCGCAAATTCACCGGCAACCTGGCGAGCGGTACCAAAGACCTCACCGAACGCACCCTGGCGCTGGCGAAGAATGTCGGCCTGCTCGTCAATCGCAACCTGATTGGCTTCGTACTGGTTAGTCAGCTGATCAGCCTGGCGCTCAAGAGACGACAGTTCGCCGCGCGCGGTCGACAGCAAAGCCTGCTGCTGATTGCGCGAGCTCTGGAACTCGTTCAGTCGCTGTTGATTTTCCTGGCTGGCTTCACGCGTGTCCTGACGGACCCGGTTCAGCAGCTCGTTAAGGGAAGTCGCTGGCTGCGTCTGTGCAAATGCGCCAGCGGTCATAGCAACGCCCATGGATACGGCAGCTGCGAGAAGTTTCATCGTCGTTTTCATCGTTCTACTCTCCGTACCTGACCGTTATTGAGCGGCCGACGGGCCCGGAAGCGGGACCAGGAAGACAGACGGGGTCGTGATCTCTTCCGCAATACGGAAGGCACGGTTGATATTGGACAGGGCGCTGGACGGCACATCCTGCCAGCCGGCATCGCCGGAATAGAGGATCGAGAGGCTCTGATCGGCGCGCGCGCGGCGGATCAAGGCCACACGGCCGATACGCAGCACGTCAACGATAACCGGAGCACCGTCTTCGAGAACCGTTTCCTCGTATACGACTACCGAACGACCGTAGGACGCTTCGATTTCGTAGGCGTTGAGGATGACGCGGTAACGCTCAGCCTGGGACACTTCAGCGTCGTCGACGAGTTCATAGAGACGGTCGATACGGGCGCGGCGGCCATCTTCACCATCAATCTGGAACTGCAGATCGTTGGTCACGAACTGGTCGAGAAGGGAAACCATCTCGCGCATCATCGGAGCGAGATCACGCTCGATGTTGTCAACGCGTTCAATCTGCTGCTGCAGAGAGGTCAGCTCGTTCTCCTGCGAACGGATGAACACCTGCTGCTGCTCTACGAACAGACGCTGTGATTCAATCTGCTGCAGCAGAGCGCGGTATTCCAGCTCGATGTCCGTACGCTGGTCATCAAGGTCGTCCACACGTCGCTGGGTCTGACTCCCGGCATTCGTGCTCTGCTCTGCAACGTCAAGCGTCTGGTTGAGCACTGCGCTTTGCGCGCTAGCAACACCCCCAAAGGCTGCCGTCGCAACCGCCGCCATAAGCGACGCGCGAACCAAATTCTTCAAGTTCACCATTTCTCGCCTCACAATGGTCAATGCGGGTCACCCTGACGGGATTCCCGCTCACTAATTTCGTGCTGAACCGGCGTCAGCCTGCCGGTTTGGCCCCCTACCCTAAATTCAAACGGCACTAACGCCGTCGTCGATAACGCCGACATAGCGCTTATTTCTGGATGAGTGGTTACCGAGCCTGTTTAAACTACAGTTCACTCACACTGCGATGGTTGGCCCACCGACTCATAGGCGCAGACACGCCGCTTGAAATTTGGAGGAACGCTAACATCAGCGAAGCGAGGCGATCAATAGAGCAATGTGGGCAGATCCATCCCACAACTGCGGTTTTTCAGCCCAAATTCGCGTGGCAGGACCCCCAATAGCATTGCACTCGCCTACAGATAGCAGATTGCGGAAGTGTGAAATCTGCCTGTCCCAGCAATGATAATTTATCCATCGTCCGTGTCCTGGGCACCACGGAATCGGCCCGAAACATTAAATTTCGGGCGTCGCGACGAAAAATCGTACAAATTTTCTTGAAGAGTTGGCTGGGGCACCAGGATTCGAACCTGGGAATGTCGGTACCAAAAACCGATGCCTTACCACTTGGCGATGCCCCAACCGGTTCCGCGTTTTCAGCGGAGCGGGCTAAATAACGACTCGGCTGAGATGATGCAACGGGTGTGTGCGGTAAAATGTCGTTCAATTGCAGACGAGTGCTGTCCCGGTGCGCCGCTCGACACTTGCTGCAGCTGATGTGTGACTGGCTGAGATTAGCGCGTTGCACCCGCCAACTTTGTTGGCTATAAGCCGCGCCTCGGTTCGGAGTGTAGCTCAGCCTGGTAGAGCACTGTCTTCGGGAGGCAGGGGTCGTGAGTTCGAATCTCGCCACTCCGACCATTCAATTTCCCGCCCCTCATCACCTTCCCCTGCGGCCTTTCGGTCACGCTGAGCGATATTGATTGGAGGGCGGATGTAATCCACTTCAATCCCCCTCGACCGTCCCGTTAAGGCGCACTAGGTTTGCCCCAGAGGCGGACCGGTTCTTGCAGACTTGTGGGCAAGCCGGGCGGATCGCTGTGTCAGCGACATTAAGGGGTTAAAATGAAACAGTTCTGGATCACCTTTTTTGGTTCGATCTTTGGCGTGATTGTCGGATCAGTTCTTGCGGTCATCGTGTTCACGATCATGTTGTTCTCTCTGTTTGCGTCAGCCATGAGCAGCGCAGAGACGGAAGTTGCGCTGCCGGCCGACGGAATTGTCCTGGAGCTCGACCTGCGCACCGGACGTCTCGACAGCCCGTCGAGCTCGCCCTTCGCGTTTTCTGAACCGCTGTCCGTTGTCGATGTCGTGCGCACACTCGAGCGCGCCGAAACTGACGACCGGGTCCAGGGCCTGTTCATTCGCGCCAATGAGTTCGGCATGTCGCCCGCCACGGCCGAGGAATTCCGCACGGCCATCGCCGATTTCCAGGCCAGCGGTCGCTTTGTCCTGACCCACGCTCAGGGTTTCGAAGGCACGTCCGTGACGGGCTATTACGCTGTCGCCGGCTCGGACGAGATCTGGCTGCAGGATACGGCCAGCTTCACGCCGGCCGGTCTCGCCGGAGAGATCACCTTCCTCGGTGGCCTGTTCGAACAGTTCGATGCCATTCCGCAGTTCGAACAGTTCTACGAGTACAAGAATGCAGCCAACCAGTACACGCAGACGGGCCTGACCGAGGCCCACCGCGAGGCCATGACCTCCTATATGACCTCGATCTACGATACCGCAGTGTCCTCTATCGCTGATGATCGCGGTCAGTCGGCGACCGATGTCGCCGGTATCTTCGAAACATCACCGCACACCGCAGAGACCGCCCAGGAAGTCGGCATGATCGATCACCTCGGCCACGTCATCGAGGCACGCGAAGCTGCGCTCGCTCGTGCGGGCGTCGGCTCGAGCGCGGTCTCCATCTCCGATTACGCTCAGGTTCCGCCGAGCTTCAGCTCAGCTCCCGTTATCGCGCTGATCGAGGGCCAGGGCGCCATCGTGACAGGTTCCGGTGCCGCCAGCCCGTTTGGTGGCGGTGAAATGATCGGTGGCGACGAGATGTCGGAGAACATCCTGGCCGCCGCAAATGATCCCAATGTCCGCGCCATCATCATCCGCGTTGATTCGGGTGGCGGTTCAGCAATCGCTTCCGATCAGATCTGGCACGCTGTCATCCGCGCTCGCGAAGCGGGCAAGCCGGTCGTCATCTCGATGGCCAATGCAGCCGCGTCAGGCGGTTACTATCTCGCCGCGCCGGCCGACTACATCCTCGCCAACGCGACCACCATTACCGGGTCCATTGGCGTGCTGGGCGGCAAAGTCGATCTGTCTGGCACCTATGCTCGACTGGGGCTGAACACTGAAACGGTTTCCGTCGGCGGTGAATACGCCACGGCCTTCTCGGGCCAGCAAAGCTGGACCGAGACCCAGCGCGAATCCTACCGCGCGCAGATGGAAAACATCTACGAGGATTTCACCTCGCGTGTGGCCGATGGGCGTGACCTGCCGCTGGAGCGTGTACTGGAAATTGCCCGTGGTCGGGTCTGGACAGGCGCCCAGGCGCTGGATCTGGGTCTGATCGACGAGATCGGCGGTTTCCGTGACGCTGTCGCGGCGGCCAAGGAACTGGCCGGCATTGCTCCGGAAGGCGAGATCCGCCTGCGCCGTTATCCGGAACCGCTCACCGGGTTCGAGGCCTTTCAGCAACTCTTCGGTGTTTCCGCTGACAGTGCCGAGGCCATGGCCCGCATGAATGCACTGATGGACCTGCCCGAAGTTCAGGCCGCTCTCGAAGCGCGCCAGCAAATGGACACTCAGGGCATCCAGCTGCGCTCCACGGCCCCGCAGCCACGCTAGGCCCGAGACAAAATCCAACAGAAAGGGCCCGCCGATTGGCGGGCCCTTTTTTGTGTCCGATGCCCGGCTGGCTCAGCCTGAATTGAGGAAGGCCAGGAAGAGCGCAATCAGAGTGCCGATCGCCAGCAGGACCGTATATGCGAAATTGAGGGTGATCACACGCAATGCTGACGAGATCCGCCCGTGATTATAAACCCGCCTGTGTATTCGGTAGAGATAGAAGTTTGACCAGACCAGCAGGATCAATATCGCCCAACCCGGCCCGATAAACGGGATCGCGGCCAGCACCATCGTCACCAGCATGAACAGGTAGAGGAAGGCGTGGAAGTGCAGCGATACGACCATGTGGTCATAAAAGAAGTATCCCCGCTTGTAGAAATGCATGAAGGCCAGCAGGAAACCATAGACCGGGACCAGGATGAACATGACCCGCGGGATCCAGGCCTCCATTTCCCGGCGCATCATCTGGCCGTCATCGTTAATGACACTGACCGCCTTGTCCGCGAGGAAACGGCGGATCTCCAGCGGCACATCAGCGATATCCTCGCCAACACTGACCGAGACCCCTTCCTCGAGCTCGATCACGCCATCGGCAATCCGGCCGTCGCTGTCTTCCTCAAGCCGCTCTACAAGCTCGGGGTAATCCTCCGGCACCAGGACGGCGTGCACACCATCAATGGCGTTCTGTTTCCAGTTGTCTTCCTGGACAGCTTGCAGGACAGGGTCGTTGGCAACATCGGCGAGCGCTTCCTGTCCGGCTTCAGCCGCGGCCAGGGCCTCGTCTATCTCATCAACATCAAGCCCGGCTGCTTCCATCTGCTCGCGCGCAATCGCAAGCCCCTGCGCGGTGCTTTCTTGTGCTGCGACAATTTCCTCTGCGCTCGGCACATCCGGCGAGCCGATATTGGCCGCGCCAAAGACAACCAGGAAGAACAACACACTTGCTGTCAGATAAAGGCGGAACGGCATGACATAACGCGCGCGTACACCTGAAAGGTATTGGCGGGTGATATGACCGGGGCGATAGAGAAGTGGCGGAATGGTGCGCCACATACGGCCCTCAAAGCCGAACAGACCGTCAAAGATCTCGGACAACAACTCCCAAACCGGGCGATGGAAACTGTCCGCCGTCTGACCACAGCTGTGACAGACCGGACCGGACAATTGTGTGCCACAGTTCGAGCATGTGCCTTCAGCAGTCGGGGACTGGAATGCGCTGTCGCGATTACGCTTGGCGCGTTTGGACGCAAGAATGGCGTCCTCGACCTCACCGGCTCCGGAGCCGGCAATGATAGCGTCTGTTACTGGATCTGCGCCTGACATGTCCCTACCCCGACCTGCACTGTACTGGCGTACAGGCTAGGTCGGGTCGGGATTGTCTGCAAGGCGGCTTATTCGCTGCGGTCTGCGTCGTTGAAGCAGATGTAACGCGAGCGGTGGATATTCACGACATTGTCGACCCAGCCGGTGACCCGCGGGCTGACAAGGTTCTTGTTGACGTAATAGACGATCGGAATGATCGGCATGTCGTCAATCATCATCTGCTCGGCCTGGGCCATCATCTGGCCCCGCAACACGAGGTCCTGTTCCTGGTTAGCGGCCGTGACCAGCGCATCATATTCAGGGTTGTTGTACCGAGAATAATTCATCGGAACCGAGCGGAACTCACCCAGGAAAAGGAAGTTGTACGGGTCATTATAGTCGGCAATCCAGCCACCATCGGCGACCTGGAAGTCGGAGGCTCGCAGATTGTCGTAGTGAATCTGGGTGTCGTTGACGATCAGCTCCGGAATGACCCACTCGGCGATCGAGGACCAGTCATTCTGCACCACGGGCGCGATCCGGGGATTATCGCCCGTCGCACGATAGGTGTATTCGAAACGCAGCGGATTATCCGGACCGAACCCGGCGGCCTCGAGCATCTCGCGGGCCATTTCGCGGCGCTGTTCAACCGGAATACTGGCCCAGCTGGCAGCGACGCCACCCGGATAGTTGGCAACGCCCGGCGGCACCATGGAATAGGCCGGCGGCTGGCCAGCCTGAAGGATTTGCTCGGCGATGAATTCGCGGTCGATCGCCATGCCCAGCGCGTTGCGCACTTCGGCGTCCTCGAACACGTCCAGCTGCGTGTTCAAGGAGAAATAGATCGTGCCCATGAACGGGTGAACACGCACATATTCGGGAATTTCACGCATCAGGAAGTCGAGCTGCTGGCCCGGGAATTCCATGTTCAGGTCCAGCTCGCCATTGCGGACGCGACGGCTGGCAGCGCTGTTGTCCACGGTGGGGTAGAAGAAGACTTCATCCAGGCAGACATTCTGATTGTCGAAGAAATTCTCGTTACGCACCAGGTGCACGTAATTATTCGTGCGCCAGTCGGCCAGGCGGAAAGCGCCGTTGGACTGGATATTCTCCGGACGCACCCATTCATCACCATACTGGTCGACAATATGCTCCGGCATCGGGAAGGCCGTGTAGTGCGTCAGCAGACCCGGCAGATATGGCGCCGGGTTTTCCAGGGAAATCTCCAGTGTGCGGTCATCGATCGCGCGAACGCCGATCTGGTCCGGGGAGATTTCGCCACGGCTGGCAGCGGCAATGCCTTCGATCGGGAACAGCAGTGACACATACTGGGCGCCCGTCTGCGGGTCGGAAATACGACGCAGCGAGAAAACAAAGTCGGACGCGGTCACCGGCTCGCCATCGGACCAGCGCGCTTCACGCAGGGTGAAGGTCCAGGTCAGGCCATCCTCGGCAACGACCCAGCTTTCGGCCATGCCCGGAACGGGCGAACCGCTGGCATCCTCGGTGAACAGGCCGACGAACATGTCGCCGATGATATTGTTCTCCCAGGTGCCGCTGGCACGGTGAGGGTCGAGCGACAGAGGCTCGGCATTATTGCCGCGGTGCAGCGTAACGGAATCACTATTGTTCGGCTGTCCGCCGCCACAGGCGGCCAGTGCGAGCAGTGATGTGGTTACAAGTGCGGCTTTGATGATACGATTGCGAAACACGGTTTCGGTCTCCCCTCCGACTCGTGAAAAATGATTTCAGCGGTAGTTCTAGACTATCGGCGCCAAGTGGTCGACATTCGCACACCGCTTGTGAATGGCAATTAAACGCCCGTACTGGAGTGTCAATGATGAATTCCCGCCTTTCGATCCTGTTTGCCTGCTCGACGGGCCTGACCGCGTTGATTGCGGCGCCCACGCTGGCACAGGACTCAACACGCGATGCCTTGATCGCCTGCCGTGGCGAGAGCGACAGTCTTGCTCGCCTGGTCTGTTACGACCGTATCGCGGATCAAATGTCCCGTGACAGCAATTTCGGCCAACGCGAATCGCCTGTGGCCGACGCGGCTGGTGCCGCAGCCGAAGCCGCACCGCAACGCCGCCGGCTGATCCCGCGGGTTCGTTTCCCCGGTTTTGGCAATCGTGAGGAAGAACGCGCTGTCGCCGAGGCTGACCGTGGCGACGAAGCTGTTGCCGAATTCGGAGCACGCCCTGTGCGCGACCCGTCCCTTTCCGAAAGTGATATCGGAGGGGAATCCCAGGTCGTCGAGCGCAACAGTGACGGCACGCCGGACACGGTTCGCATGCCGATCGCCAGCTATCGCGTTGTTGGCCTGGGTACGTACATCTTCACGATGGAAAATGGACAGGTCTGGCGCCAGTCCGACCAGAATGGCGTGCGCATTCCGCGTGGCGATCTCTATGCCGAGATCAGCGAAGCCGCCCTTGGCAGCTATATGATGCGCATCAATGGCCAGGGCCGCTCCATCCGCGTGCGCCGGGTCGACAACCGCTAGGTCGGCGGGCACGATGCAAAAAGAAAGGGCCGCTGGTGCGGCCCTTTTTTGTGTCTGGATGCCGGGCTGTCCCGATCAGCGATCCTTGGGATCGATCGCGTCACGCAAGCCATCGCCGATAAAGTTCAGACAGAACAGCGTCACCATCATCGTCACTGCCGGCACGATCAGTGTCCACGGCGCGATCTCCATGTCCTGGGCACCCGTCGAGATCAGGCGGCCCAGCGAGGTCAGTGGCTCCTGCACACCCAGCCCCAGGAAAGACAGGAAACTCTCGGCCAGAACCACAACCGGGATCATCAGCGTGACATAGACCACGACCGGGCCAAGCACGTTCGGGATGATGTGGCGCTGGATGATCTTGCCGCGCGACACGCCGGCGGCCTCCGCGGCCTCGACAAATTCCATCTTGACCAGGGCGAGGGTCTGGCCGCGCACGATGCGCGCCATCGTCAGCCACTCGACCGCGCCAATCGCGACAAAGATGAGAACGATATTCCGCCCGAACACCACCATCAGGATGATGACGAAGAAGATAAACGGCAGCGAATACAGGATATCGACAAAACGCATCATGATCTGGTCGACCCGCCCGCCGAGAAATCCGGCTGTTGCGCCCCATGTCACACCAATCAGCAGGGAGACAATGGTGGCGACAATGCCGACCATCAGCGACACCCCCAGACCAACCAGCGTCCGCGCCAACAGGTCGCGCCCCTGGGCGTCGGTGCCCAGAATGTGCCAATTGTCCAGCGTCGGGGCGATGGAGACGCGATCACGATAGATCGTGTCATAGTCATGCACCCAGATGCCGAGCTGTCCGATGATGGCCAGCACCACCAGAACCGCGAGAATGACCATTGAGGCCACAGCGGCCTTGTTGCGCATCAGGCGGGTGCGGGCATCGTCCCAGAGCGAACGGCCCCGGACCGCTGCCTTGGTCAGCATTTCTGCTTTTTCCTTGGGATTGACGATCGTGGTCATGAGTCGAACTTCACCCTCGGATTAAGCACGCTGTAGAGCAGGTCTGCTACCAGATTCAGGAAGATAATCAGGCTGGCGTAAACAACGACCACGCCCATCACCAGTGTATAGTCTCGCTGCAGGGCGGCATCGACAAAATAGGCGCCCATGCCCGGCAGCTGGAAGACGCGCTCGATCACCAGCGAGCCGGAGATCACGGCCGCGGAAGCCGGTCCCAGATAGCTGACCAGTGGCAGGATCGCGGAGCGCAGAGCGTGACGAACCATTACCGCGGGAGCGGACAGCCCCTTGGCACGGGCCGTACGGATATAGTTGGACCGGATGACCTCGATCATGCTCGCCCGCATCAAGCGCGCAATGATGGCAATCTGTGGCAAGGCCAGCGTGATCACCGGCAGAACCAGGACACTCAACCCGTACCGGTTGAAATTGAGACCGCCTGTGGGCAGCAAGTTCATATACAGCCCCAGGACCAGCGCCAGGATCGGCCCCATCACAAGCGGCGGGATACTCACCCCGATCATGGCAAAACCCATGACGGCAAAGTCGCTGGACTTGTTCTGGCGCAGCGCCGCTACCGCTCCGAGCAATGTGCCGACAAAAACGGCCAGCAGCATGGATAGCGAGCCGATCATGATGGAAACGGGGAAACCCTCTCCGATCAGTTCCGCGACATCCTTGTCATGGAATTTCAGCGACGGGCCGAGATCGCCCCGGGCCAGGTTGACCATATAGTCGAGATATTGCTTCCAAACCGGCTGATCCATGCCATAGCGCTCAAGCAGGCGCTCGCGGATCTCGTCCGGCATGGGACGTTCAAGGTCAAATGGACCACCCGGCGCGACCTTCATCATGAAGAAGGCCAGAGCCGTAATCACAATCAGAGTCGGGATGGCGACGAGTAATCTTCGCAGTACAAAGGAAAACATATATTGTGACGCAGCTCTTTAAATCAGGCGTGCAGTTTCAATTTCGGAGCGCACTTGTCAATCAACCCGATGCCGTTGCACCGCAGCATCTGTTGCGCTTATAGGTGCAATTGATACAGATCGGCTGCTCGGATGGTCGGACTGTGTCACGACCCAGACAATGTTAAATGCCAGTATCGCAACGAAAAGCCACGCCAACCGCAGTAATCGCCTGTTGAGAAACTCCACCACCTTCACATTCACCTTCCTGTGATCTTGTTAACCTGCTAGCAAGATCTGGGCCGGGTGTGATGCAGTGTGATTTGCAGACACGGTGCGATTTCCCATATTGGACGTGTCGCGCGGAGTAGAAGGATATCAACCATGCACAGCGCGCTGTGGTGGAAGGATTTCGAGTTTTCAAACGGTATCGTCACCGTGAAGAAGACGGGTGCGCGCCTGCCGATCGAGCCTGGACTGATCGGCGAGGTGCTGAACTGGTTCCCGTTTTACTTCGTGGTGGAGTCCTGGCGCCTCCAGGCACCGTCCCAAACCGGGCCACGGATCTGGTTCGCGCCCGATCGTCCTCGCCCCTGGTATCTGATCTGGAGTGTGCTGCATGCCGCTGGCGCCTCGATCGCCAAACAGCCCGCCGAAGCTGACGTTGTTTTCTACTTTGATGACAGCACCATCTGTGACAGCACGCCCGTGCCGCCCGGCGCCCATGTTATCAACCGCCACTGTGCCAGCATCGCCAAGAGCCATGTCACCAAGGTGTTCGAGGAGGTCTTCGGCTATTCCCTGAGTGTCGATCCACAGACCTGGACCGGCGCCATGGTGATGAAATCGGAAAAGAACGGCGCGCATGACGGTCGCATTGTTCACGGACCGTGCGAGCCGGTCGCGGGCTACGTCTATCAACGGGTCATCGACAATCGGATTGATCGCGGCCTGGTCGAAGATCTGCGCTGCCCGACCATTGGCGGGAAAATTCCCCTGGTCCTACCCAAGCGCCGCCTGGTCGAGGACCGGTTTTCCAACTCCAATGACGAAGTCCTGATTTGCGATACGGACAAGGTCCTCTCCCGCGATGAACAGGAAATGCTGGCGCGTTTTACCCGCGCCATGGGCCTGGACTGGGGCGGGCTGGACGTGTTGCGTGACCGTTCTGATGGCCGTCTGTACGTGGTCGATGTGAACAAAACCGACATGGGCCCACCTATCGCGATGTCACTTGATGATAAAATCCGCGTGACACGGCGTTTGGCCGACGCGTTTTTGGGGTATCTGGAAGCTTCAACTTCCAATGCTCGGGAACTCAACTAAATGACAAGTATTCCTTTTGTGCGCGATTTCGACTTCGAGTATGGCCGCTGTGACCAGCTGTCACCTCTGATCCGTCGCGTCGTGGCACAAAACCCAGGCCCCTTCACCTATACCGGCACCGGCGTCTACATCATCGGAACCGAAGATGTCGCCGTCATCGATCCGGGTCCGGTCCAGGATGATCACATCGCCGCGCTGGAAAAGGCGCTGGCGGGCCAGCGTGTCAGCCATGTGTTTGTTACGCATCACCATCTGGATCATTCCCCGATGGCGCATCCGCTGGCAAAAAAATACGGCGCCAAAGTGTATGGGTTCGGGCCGCAGAACATCGCGCCGACAGGCGGCGAAGTGCGTCTTGAGGCCGGCGATGATGTGGGCTTCAAGCCCGACGTCCAGATCGAGGACGAACAGGTCTTTTCCGGCTCTAACTGGTCCATCCGGGCACTGCACACGCCGGGGCATACCTCCAACCATGTCTGTTACGCGCTGGAAGAGGAAAACACCCTGTTCAGCGGCGATCATGTCATGGCCTGGTCGACCAGCGTGATCTCGCCTCCGGATGGGTCCATGGGTGATTATCTGCACCAGCTCGCCCGTATTCGGGACAACCGGTATGACCGCTTGTGGCCAACCCACGGGCCGGCTGTCGAAAACCCGTCCGAATTCATCCAGGCCTATATCGACCACCGCCTGCAGCGCGAGGAACAGATCCTGAGCCAATTGCGCGCGGGCCAGGAAAACATCCGGGACATGGTCGCGGTCATGTATGCCGATGTCGACAAGCGCCTGCATCCTGCCGCCGCCCATTCGGTGCTCGCCCACATGATCCACCTGGTGCAAACCGGTCGCGTCATCGCCGATGGCGACAACGACCTGCAGGCCCGTTATTCGCTGCCGGTTCCGGCCTGAGCGCCGGCTTCCGACCAGGCATCCACATCCGTTGGCTCAATCTGAACGGCCTCGAGGAAGGCGGCAACTCGCCGCGCATTGCGCCCGAGATCATGCATCTCGCGGCGCGACAGCGAGCGCACATCGATGACAGCCCCCTCCCCGTCTTCGAGGCGACGGACTCGCACGACCATATCGTCAGTGAAACCGAACCAGAAACTCTCCGCCGTGGCCTCGAACATGCCGGCGTCGTGTGACGCGGCCCCAACATGCCAGCCCATCTCCCGCGCGGTCAGCAGGGCGCGGCGAAAAGCGTCTTCCGGGCCCATCTCCAGGTACAGGCTGGTCAGCTGGGGATAATAGGTGGCCTGGGCATCGGCATAAGCCTGCCCGTCATCATCACGCTTGAGCGTGTAATCAAGCGGCTGGTCGCTCACCAAACGGCGACGGATATTGGCCTGGGTAAATCCGGGCGGGTCCTGGGTATCGGTGGAGATGTCGATCAGATAGGGCGTCTGGTCATGCTGATCGAGAGAAAGCGTCATCCAGCCAATACCGCCCGCGCCGAGCAGAGCCGCCCATACAGGTGTCGCGATGACGCCGAACAATCGTTTGGCCAGAAACCAGTGAGCGCTGATCAGAACCAGCCCCAGGACACCCGACACAAGGGCGGTGAGCAGAACGCCCAGCCCCAGCTGATTGATCATCAAACCAAGACCGACTTCCCAGTCAATGAGATCAAACTTCACGCCGAAGGTCGCCAGCAAGAACCACACAGGCACGAGCAGCATCAACACGCCGCACCACCATGTGAGCACAGACACACCCGCACGAAGAACCGACACAATCCGGTCCATCGCCACCCCCTTAACCAGCCCTGATTTCAGATCTAAGGATACAACCGTGAGGTCGTCCATGGCGAGGAAAATCCGTCCCGCGCGAAGGTCAATCTGTCATGCAAACGGAATGGCCGGTCACGCCAGAACTCCAAGCTCATGGGACGTATGATGAATCCCGACCAGTGTTCCGGTCTGGCAACTTCACCCAGGCCAAAACGCGCCGCTTCCTTTGCCACGGACTTCTCCAGTGCAAAGCGACTTTCAAGCGGTCTGGACTGTTTCGACGCCCACGCGCCGATTCGGCTGTCGCGGGCTCGCGAGGCGAAATAGGCGTCCGCCTCCTCATCTGGAACCGCTTCCACCAGCCCCCTCACACGCACCTGGCGCCGCAGGGACTTCCAGTGAAAACACAGGGCTGCCTTGGCATTGCTGGCCAGTTGCTGGCCCTTGGCACTGTCCAGATTGGTGTAAAATATGAAGCCGCGCTCATCGACACCCTTCAGGAGCACCATGCGCACATCCGGCAAGCCCTCATCATCCGCCGTGGCCAGGGCCATGGCGTTGGCGTCGTTCGGCTCCTTCTTCTTGGCGTCTTCCAGCCAATGGGAAAACAGCTCGAGGGGATCTTTGCGATCAAAGATCTCCACCGCATTGGCGTCTGCCGTTTTCTGATAGTCCGCATCGCTGGGCGATGGCGGAATGAGCGGATCCTTGGACATGACGGCTCCTTGCTGTTGTTCCCGCTAGGTAGACATCCCACGCAGCGCGTCAACCTTTCAGGAATCTTTCGGCCGTAATCTGCAACACATGACATCGCGTGTTGGGAGTATTCGTGAAGCTTATGCCGTGCTCGGACTGGATCCGGGTGCGGGTTTCCAAGCTGCGAAATCGGCCTTCCGCGACGCCGCCAAGCGCCTGCATCCCGACGTATCAACGCCCTCTCCTGACACGCTGTCCGAACTCGCTGACATTGTTGCGGCCATCCGCATGATCGAAGCCAATCGCCCGGCCTGCCTGGAAATCGAGATTACAGCCGCCGACGCCAGTCGCGGCGTATCGCGGGCGCTCAAATTCGGCGACAAGCCGGTCATTGTTCGCATTCCTGCCGGCACTGAGGATGGTGCCCAGCTGGCTGCGGTTGGCGAAGACAATATCATGGTCACGATCAGCATCCGCGAGACTGAAGACGGCTGGCAAAGGCTGACCGGCGAGAATGACGATGAAGCGCTTTCGAACTTCGTAGACGAGTTTTCCCGCCCCTCGCCGATGTCGCGTTTTGCACGCTGGATCCGTAAATCCCAGTCGGTTGCATAGCCTGCGCCTCCCGGCATGTCCGAAATTCGCAGTGTGTGGCGTGACGGTTAGACATACGCTCGCTAATCTCGCGCAAACGGCGGATGAATCATGTCTCACAATACATTTGGTCATATGTTCCGGGTCACCACCTGGGGCGAAAGTCACGGCCCGGCCATTGGGGCCGTGGTGGATGGTTGTCCGGCGGGTATTCCGCTCAGTGCGGCTGACCTCCAGCCCTGGCTGAACCTGCGCCGTCCTGGCACCAGCCGTCACGTCACCCCGCGCCAGGAGCCGGACCAGGTCCGCATTCTTTCTGGTGTTTTCGAGGATGACCGCACCAACGGCCCTGTCACCACCGGCACCCCGATCAGTCTGATGATCGAGAATGTCGATGCACGCTCCAAGGATTACAGTGATATCCGCGACAAGTGGCGGCCGGGTCATGCCGACTACACCTATGACATCAAGTACGGCGTGCGCGACTATCGCGGTGGCGGCCGGTCCTCGGCCCGCGAGACGGCCATGCGAGTCGCGGCGGGGGGTATCGCCCGCAAGGTGCTCGGTGACGACATCTCCATCCGCGCGGCCCTGATCCAGATCGGCGAGCGCGCGATTGACCGTGAACGCTGGGACTGGGAGGAAGTGAGCAACAACCCCTTCTTCTGCCCGGATGCAGAAACGGCAGCCCTGTGGGAAGCCGATATGGACCAGTTGCGCCGGGATGGCAGCTCCACTGGCGGCATTGTCGAAGTGGTTGTCTCCGGCCTGCCCGCAGGCTGGGGCGCGCCGGTTTATGCCAAGCTGGACAGTGAAATGGCCGCTGCCATGATGACAATCAATGCCGTGAAAGGTGTGGAGATGGGCGCCGGCTTTGCCTCGGCCGCCCTGCGCGGCGAAGACGCCGCAGACGAGATGCGTGCTGGCGAGAACGGACCGGAATTTCTCTCCAATCACAATGGCGGTGTGCTGGGCGGGATTTCCACCGGACAGGATCTGGTGATCCGTTTCGCCGTCAAGCCGACCTCCTCGATTCGCGTGCCTCGCGAGACGCTGGATCGTTCATTTGAACAGACACAGATCGTCACGCATGGTCGTCACGACCCGTGTGTGGCCATTCGCGCGGTTCCGGTGGGCGAGGCCATGGCCGCACTTGTCCTGACTGACCAGAAGCTGCGTCACGAGGCCCAGGCGGCCTGGTAAATTCCCAACATGACACAATCGTTCATGCTGGGCTCATCGACGGGGTTCTAGCTTCCCGTTAACGCCGGACCACCCGGCCCATCGACAGGGAGCGATTGAGATGAACCAGAAGAACTTCTCCAAAGCCGCCTTAATGGCTGCCGCCCTGCTGCCCGCCGTGATGTTCATCGGTTCTGCGGAAGCCTCCGCGATTGTCGACGAAGCCGCGCTGGAAGTTCAGCAGGAGGTCAATGAGCGCCGCATCCGTGCCGCGCAACAAAGACGAGCGGAAAATCGTGAGGAACGACGACAAAACCGTTCGGAGAACCGACAGAACCGGCAGGAGGGCCGTTCTGAAAACCGCCAGCAACGCCGCGAGAACCGGTCCGAGAATCGCCAGGAACGCCGGTCTGAAAACCGCCAGCAACGCCAGTCTGATAATCGCCAGCAGCGCCGACAGGAAAACCGCACTGACAATCGTCAGCAGCGCCGCGAGGGCCGCGCCGATAACCGTCAGCAGCGGCGCCAGGAAAACCGGACTGAAAACCGCCAGCAACGTCAGTCCGATAATCGCCAGCAGCGGCGCCAGGAAAACCGGACCGAAAATCGTCAGCAGCGCCGCGAAGGCCGCACCGATAATCGTCAGCAACGCCGTGAAACGCGTCAGGATCGTCGCGAACAGGTCCAGGATCGTCTCGAGAACCGGCGCAATCGCGGTGAGAATCGACGCGACCAGGCCCGGGATCGCAGCCGGACCGAACGCCAGACCGGCGAACGCCGTCGCCAGCGCCTTGAGGAACGTCAGGAGACGCGCCAGGACCGACGCCGTGACCGTGTAGAAAATCGCCGTGACCGTCGCGAAGATCGCCGCGATGTCCGTCGGGATCGCCGTGACGACCGCCGCGATGTGCGCCGTGACCGTCGCGATGACCGCTTCGATCGCCGGGGCGACCGCCGCGAGGCCCGCCATGACCGTCGCGATCGCCGCGACTATCGTGAAGCCCGCCGGGACGAACGCCGCTGGCGCCGCGCGGAACGTCGCCGCCAGTTCTACCGCGATCAGCGTCATCTGCGTCAGCAGACCCGCTGGATCCGCCACATGAACCATGGCTGGTCACACTCGCGCCACTATGGCCATTGGGGTCCGTCCAGCCGCTGGCGCTATCATGACCGGTATTACCGTTATGGTTATGACCGCCGCCGTTTCGCCTACTACGATGGTCTGTGCCGCTATGACGGAAACAATGACGGCGCTGTCATCGGAGCCATCCTGGGCGCCATTATCGGCGGAGCTGCCGCTAATGATGACGACACGGCCGTAGGCATCCTTCTGGGCGCAGGTTTTGGCGCCGCCCTGGGCAGCAGCGTCGACCGCCTGGATAACTGCGACCGCGCCCAGTACCAGTACGCGATGAACTACGCCTTCGAATATGGCGAGCCGTATTACTGGGCCAACCCGCACTCGGGCATTCGCGGCTCGATCACCATCCGCGAGAATTACCGTTACGGCGGCAATGAATGTCGCTGGGGTGATGCGGAGATCTATATGCCGGATGGCACCTATCGCCTGGACGAGGTTCGCATGTGCCGCGACGCCTACGGCGAATGGCAGGTCGCCCGCTACCAGTAACCCTCGCAAGACCACACGAGGCAGAGCCGGCTCCGAAAGGGGCCGGTTCTTTTTTGTGGGGCGGTGCGCGTCAGTCTTCCTCCTTTCCCTCCAAAACTCCGTCATCACCCGGCTTGTCCGGGTGACCTCAGCTCGCCTGTCGACAGGATGGCCGAGGTCCCCCGGATGTCCGCTTCGCAGCCACCGTGGGATGACGGGGGGGTGGGGATTGAAACGACAACACTTGTCATCCCGGACGAAGGCCCCGCGAAAGCGGGGCGCAGATCCGGGACCCACAGCGCCGGCCGCATGGGTCCCGGATCTCCAGCCGGGTCAGGCCCGGCTATTCGTCCGGGATGACAAGTTTTGAGATCGTGGACAGGAACGCGGCTGGGGTCACCGTTCCCGCAACGCCGGACCAGAACCAGGCCCTTTTCTTGCACGATGGTAATCTGGTGAACCAGACCGTTCATGTTGGGCTCATCGACGGCGCTTTAGCTTGGCCTCAGCACTTGACGAGCTGCGTGGTAATTGGCTCACGAGGAGACCGCACATGAAATTGCTGACAACCGCCCTTCTTTCCGCGAGCGCCATGGCCCTGTTTGCCAATGGGGCCCAGGCTCAGACGAATTATCAGAGTTACGAGGAATGCGTGTCCGATCGCCAGGGCCGCCAGG
>CBFHQE010000030.1:0-23754 GCA_965657935.1 Maricaulis sp.
CCTGGTATCGGGCTGACGGGCCGGCGTATGAACGGCTGCCTATTTTCAGCTGGAGACGGATTCAGCAAACCGCTTCTATGTTTTCCCGCCGCACCGCGGCCAGGGCCTGAAGGCCGGCCTTTATAATCACCGTCGCGAGCGTGGGCTGCAGCACATTGCTCCGCGCGGTGTGGACTCCGAAGATCTTGATCTGCTGGCCGCAGGCCTGTCCGACTGCCTGCCGGGCATGGATCAGACACCCGTCGAAACAGCTGAATGCCGTTTCACACTGGCGCCGGGAGACCGCTTTATCATGGGGGGCATGCCGGATGACAAAGACCTCATCCTGCTCTCGCCGTGTTCCGGCCATGGCTATAAATTTGTTCCAGCCATCGGAGAGATCGCAGCGGACCTCGCGCTGGAACAACATGCGTCTGTGGATTTGGCGCCGTTTGCCGTTGAACGGGTTGTCTAGCCTGCCGGGAACAGCATCGGGCCCAGAACCACTCCAATCGCCGTGATGATCAGGATGGCCGCCAGGTTGATGCGGAAGCCCGCCTTGATCATCTGTCCCTGTGTGACAGCGCCCGAGGCATAGACGATCGCGTTCGGGGCCGTCGCGACCGGCAGCATGAAGGCTGTCGAGGCGGCGATGGCAACCGGTACAACAAGGTGCTCGGGCGGGATGCCTGCATTGACCGCCAGCACGCCCAGCACTGGCAGGAAGGCCGTGGTGGTGGCGACGTTCGACGTCAACTCGGTAAGGAAGACGACGACGGCGACCATGGCCAGCACCAGGAGTGGTGTGGGCCAGGCTTCCAGGAAACCCATCTGCGCGCCGAGCCAGGCAGCCAGCCCGGTGGCGGACAGGGCCGCGGCCAGGGACAGGCCACCCCCGAAAAGGATGATCACATTCCAGGGCAGGCGAGAGACACCCTGCCAGTCCATCAGGGCCTTGCCCTTGCCGCTCTCTCCACCCGCAGGAATAAGGAAGGCGGCCAGCGCACCCATGACGGCGATCTGGGTATTTCCCAGCTGGATGCTGACCGGAAGGGACAGACTCTCGCTGACCGAGGCCAGCAGTGGGTTCCAGCCAATACCGCCCGGTAAAGAGCGCCCCATCCAAAGAATGGCAACGGTACCAAACAGAGCGGCGACACGAATCTCCGGAGCCGTCATCTTGCCGAGCCTCAAGAGCTCTGCATCGAGGTGATCTCGGGCAGCTGCGCTCGAGCTGCTGCCGCTCAGCTTGAAGACAAAACGCGTGAGGATGAACCAGGCTGCGGGTATGACCAGCGCCACTGTCGGAATGCCAAACATCATCCACTGCGCGAAATCGATGGTGTGACCGAATTCGTTCTCCAGATAACCGATGCCGATCAGGTTTGTCGGCGTGCCGACCGGAGTTGCCATGCCGCCGATAGAGGCTGCGTAAGCGACACCGAGCGCCAGCGCGGTCGCGAAAGCCGGAGAGGACGTTCCCTCATCCTGGACTTCCTGCGCAACTTTCAGTGCGATCGGGATCATCATCAGGGTCGTCGCCGTGTTGGATATCCACATGGACAACAGGGCCGAGGCAACCATGAAGCCGCCCACCAGTCCCACAGGACTGCTGCCGAATGTGCGCACGACATTCAGCGCGATGCGGGAGTGCAGGTTCCATTTCTCGATGGCCAGGGCGACAATAAAACCACCGAGCAGCAGCATAACGATCGGGCTGGCATAGGGCGCGGTCGCCGCGCCGGTCGTGGTGATTCCGAAAAGCGGAAAAAGTGCAATCGGCACCAGGGCTGTGGCTGCAATCGGCAAGGCTTCCGTGGCCCACCAAAACGCCATCATCAAACCGAGCGAGGCGAGCAGCCAGGCTTCGGCCGACAGACCTTCGGGTCGCGGCATCAATTGAAGGCCAATCGCCACCGCGAGACCCAGAAACAGACCAATTCGTTGCGCTGTACTTCCCACGAAGCGCCTCCCCGCGTTTCAGTGAGATTAAAGAGACGCGTTGTCTACGCGTTCGGATCCTCGGACGAGCCAGCGCGCACAAAGCGGCGGTCGCAGTAAGGACACTCGACAAAATCATCCTGGCCCATCTCCAGGAAAACCTTGGGGTGGCCCAGTGCTCCACCCCCGCCATCACAGGCGATGCGGTGGTCTTCGGTTGGGATGATTTCAGACGGTGGAATGGATTTGGCAGGATCAGCCATGCGCGGGCCCTCATGGACAGGACGAAAATCGATGCCTAACTATGGCGCTTGACCCACCCTCGTCAATTCCGAGCCGACATGTCCCACACTTCCAGCCTGCCCGAATTCGCCATTGAAGCCATCGATCTGAAGAAGACCTATGGCGGAACCCAGAAATCGCCGCCCAAGGAAGCGCTGAAGGGAGTCGACCTGAAAGTGCGCCGGGGATCCATATTCGGTCTTCTCGGGCCCAATGGGGCCGGCAAGTCCACCTTCATCAATATCTTCGCCGGCCTGGTGAAGAAAACGTCCGGTACCGCACGCACCTGGGGCATCGATATCGATCAGGACAGTCGCGCTGCGCGGGCCGCGATCGGTGTCGTCCCCCAGGAAATCAATATGGACGTGTTCTTCACGCCCTATGAAACGCTGGAGCTGATGGCGGGATTTTACGGCGTGCCGAAAGCCGAGCGCCGCACCGAGGAATTGCTGGCGGCTGTTGGTCTCGAAGACAAGAGAAATGCCTATGTGCGCCAACTGTCCGGTGGCATGAAGCGTCGTTTGCTGGTGGCCAAGGCCATGGTTCATGCGCCGCCGGTGCTGGTCCTCGACGAGCCCACCGCGGGTGTCGATATCGAGCTGCGTCGGCAATTGTGGGACTATGTGCGTGAATTGCACGATCGAGGCACGACGATTGTTCTGACCACTCATTATCTCGAGGAGGCCCAGGAGTTATGCGACGAGATCGCGATTGTTGACCAGGGGCAGGTCGTTGCGTGTGAGCCGAAGGATCAATTGCTCCAGCGCATGGACAAGAAGTCTCTTGTCATTGAGCCGGTCGAGGCGCTGTCTGCCGTTCCGGCTGAGTTGGCCGAGTTTGATGCGGAAATCCGCGAAGATGGTGCACTGGCCATTTCCTATCGTCGAGGTCAGCAGTCCGTGGCCGAAATGATTGAGAAATTCCGCGCGTCAGGGGGGCGAATTGATGACCTGCGCACCGAGGAGCCGGACCTGGAAGACGTCTTCCTGGCACTCACCTATAATCGGGAAGGGTCCTGATATTCCGGTGATGTCCGGCGCCGGGCAGGTTGACCAATGTGCTCCATCCAGTCCGCCGTTGCCCACAGAGTGCTCGAACCGATGGCCAGCAGGACGATGAAGCCGAATAGCCCGGCTTGCTGGTTCGGGCCCGCTGAGAACACGAGGACGATCGCAAGCACCGCGCATCCGATTGACATGAGCCGAGATGCGGCCTCGCCCGCCTTACAGAACGCGTTCATCGGATCTCCCTTTTCGAACCTGTAATTCTTGTTCGAATAGACCTTGCATGCAATAGCAATCCGGGCGGGAATATGGGCTGAGCAGTCCCGTCATATGTGCCCGATTTCCGGCACAGTTTCAGCGCAATCTTCTGCCCGTCCGAGATGTATGACGAGCAAGGGAGGAAATCGCGATGGGTAGGACGTTCAAGAGATTCTTTTCACTTCTGGTGGCAGCGCCGCTATTTGTGTCAATGACCTGGTTTTTCGGCATTTACATGCAGCCCCAGGGATCGACCGGAGCAGGTTTCGCCGGGATTCTCATATTCATCTCCGCCATTGCGTCCATCATCGTCTATAGCTGGCTCATGCGCCCAGGACCCAAGGTTCGCTTCCGGAACCGTGGCGTCGAAGGTTTCGACAAGGACTGGGGGATAGGACTTACCGGACTGTCCCAGAAACAGGGCAATCGAAGACGCAGGGATGATGATGCCGATCCTGATGATATGGGCGGTCGACGATCAGGCGGTGACCTGGACGATGCCGACGGCTTGGGCGAGGAAGGCCTGGTCGGCTAATCGGTCAGTGATCAGGGGGCTGCACCTGTAGCGGCCCCCGGCGATTGCGCCCGCCTCCGCCTTGCGTTATGGCTGCAGCCGCACGCACCCATAGCTCAGCTGGATAGAGCGCTGCCCTCCGAAGGCAGAGGTCAGAGGTTCGAATCCTCTTGGGTGCGCCATTTTTCCTTGATTTCACGGCAATACGCCGCGCTCATGCGCCCGAGCGGAGCCAGGCTTCATATCTCGTCGGATTTCGCGTTGCCCGTGTCTCCGGTCGGGCGGCGGTGAGCGCTCCGAAGAATTCGAAACAATCCAGTAGCAAACCGTAAACCATCCAATAAAATTAGAGGTTTGCTAACCAACCTTATTAGCATTTTTCTCTAATTGATGTTCGATGTTGTGCCCTGAAGTTTGACAGGGGATATTCATGCGTCGACATCTTATTACGAGTGTCGCAACGATTGCACTGGCCGCAGGCCTGGCTCCGTCCGTGCTCGCACAGACAGCGGATGGGACGTCAGGGGGAAGCGAATTCAACTTCGTTCACCCCTATATGGGTGATATCAATCCGTTCATGGGGGATATCAGTCCCTTCCGGGGCGACATCAACCCGTTCATGGGTGACATCAATCCTTTCCGGGGAGATATCAATCCGTTCTACGGGGATATCTCGCCATTCTGGGGCGATATCTCGCCGTTCTGGGGCGATATCAACCCGTTCTTCGGCGATATTAATCCCTTCATGGGTGACATCTCTCCATTCTGGGGTGATATCAGCCCGTTCATGGGGGATATCAATCCGTTCTGGAACGATATCTCTCCCTTCTGGGAGGACGCGGGACCGCGCTGGGGCGATCTGAACAGCCAGTGGTCGGATGCCCAGGCAAATGAAGGCTCCTTTGATGCGATCGCGGATGGCCTGGCGGGTCTCCTGAATGACGCCAATGATGTCTTCGGAGCTGCCGCGCTGGAGCAAACCGGCCAGACACTTGATGTGGCCGTGTTCAACGCCCTGTTGGAGCGGTTCGGGATTGAACTGGATGACCCGGCCTCCCTGGCGGATGTCTCTGCGGCCGAGCGTTCTGAATTCTTCCTCACGCTCTATGACCAGCTGATGTCGCTGAGCGGCTTCGATCATATCGACCACTGGATGCCCGTTATTAACTGGTCGCCCGCCCTGGCAAGTCGCTATGACTGGGGTTATTCGCCGATGGTCGGTGTTCTGGATTTCAGCGTCAATGATGTGACCAATATGCGCGGTCAGCTCGGCGAGCGCTCCTATCTCAACATCAATCACGGTGATGCTGTTGCCAGTCTGATTGGTGCACCGATTGACGGCCATGGGGCGATGGGTGTCGCACCGCATGCTCGAATGCAGTTCTACAACCCGTTCGATGAAAGCCTGACGGCCAGTTGGGACGATGTCGCTGCTGGCGTGGTGGCGCTGTCTGGTGCTGGAAACCGCATTATCAATATGTCGCTGGGCGTGCCGGGTTGGACCCTGCATCAAGAGTGGGCAAATGTTTTCTCCGACCGCAATGTCGCTCGTCATGCGGGCAATCTGACCTTCGTTGTGGCGGCCGGTAATGATGGCCTGGAACAGACAGTGGATCTGGACTGGAGCGGCGTCTCTGTTGTCGACAATCTGATCATTGTCGGCTCTGTCGATCCGACCGGAAATATCTCCAGCTTTTCCAATACGCCGGGTGATGCCTGCCTGACGGTAGCCGGGCAATGTCATGACGGTTATCGCCTGATGGACCGTTTCCTGGTTGCCCCTGGTGAGTTGTTGCTGGTGTCCGATGGTGATGGGGGTGTGACCCGCGCATCCGGAACCTCGTTCGCGGCTCCGCTCGTCTCGGGTGCTGCTGCTCTTGTTAAAGGCTGGTGGTATTGGCTGGATGGCAGTGAGGTCGCTGATGTTCTGCTGGAAAGTGCCCAGGACCTGGGCGCGCCTGGAACCGATCCGGTTTATGGTCGCGGTCTGCTCGATGTTGCCGGTGCCATGTCGCCGCTCAACCCGGATGACCTGTATGCATTTTCCCGTCGTCGCGGCCGTGTGGACGCCAATGATCTGATGATCACGGGTGGCCGTCTCAGGCTTTCGACAGTTTGGGGCGGACGTGTCTTTGTCTTCGAGGATATCGGTGACAGTTTCCGGGATTTCGAAATCCCGCTGCGCGACCTGGTCGTTGGCAATACGCTCGCACAGAATGTCGCGGATCGATATGCCGAACAGTACATCTATGAGCGTGCCGTTTCCGGTGCCTTAAACCTGGCTTTCTCGGACCAGATCGCACAGACCCGCTTGCTTCAAGAAGAAGGCAATTTGCGTATTACGGCACAGGCCCGCCCGGTTGATACAAGAGATACGGGTGTGACGCATTCGCTTGGTTTCCAGATGAGCATTCGGATGGAAGACCTTGGTCAGGGCCGCACCCTCGAATTCGGTGTTGGCGAAAGTGCGATGGCCTTGTCCAGCTCTGAAGGGTTTGGGTTGAATTCCGATCACCGTCCTGAAAGCGGGGGTGTTAATCCGGTACTCGGTTTCGCCTCTGGCGGTGTTTACGGTAGTGCGGACTACGCGCTGTCGGAAAAGACCCGCATTCGGTTCGGCGTCACAACCAATTACGAGGATCCGACCATTGTCCTTCCAGGGACGGGCGAGGAACGGCCCTTGTACGAAGGGATTGACCCCTACGCCGCTGCCGCTGTGCATGTTGGTCTGGAACACGCGGTTTCCGACCGGCTGGAAATCAACGCCTCTGTGACCCAGCTTCACGAAGCCACGGCGCTTCTGGGTACCCAGGGCAGTAGTGTGCTCGCCTTTGAGGGCGGAGCCGACACAACTGCCGTCACGGCTGGTCTCGACTGGCAGATGACGCAGCGTCTCCTGCTCAGCACTTCTGCCACAGCCGCGGTAACACACACTGCCGGGTTCGATGGCGATATGTTGACGATCAACGAGGCGATCAACTCCACGGCCGCACAGGTTTCCTTGCAGTTGAACGAAGTATTCGGCTCATCTGACCGCATGCGTTTCAGCATTGTGCAGCCCCTGCATGTCGAGGATGGAGCCCTCGTCTATACCAGCCTGCATGTGGCGGATCGCCAAACCGGCGAGCTGGATTCACTCTCGCAGACATGGGATCTCGGTTCACAGCGTGCTGTGTACGCGGAAGCGCTCTACACCAGCCAGCTCGGCTCCAGCAATGCATATCTCAGCGTGTTTGCAAGAGAGCGGGTATCGGGTGACCTGGCAGCAGCGGAGACCTTCTCGCAAGCATCGGCGGGTTTGAGCCTCAATCTCAAATTCTAGAGGGCGATGATCTTCAGGAACACGGCCGCGAACAGGTTTTCGCGGCCGTTTTTCTTCGTTTGGGAAGTACAATTTCGAGTTAGGCCTTTTTTCAACATGTCCTGCTAAAAAACTACAAAGCGCTATCAAAGCGCTGTTCCTTCGAGAGGATACGGGTGGTGAGTAGGGAGTGGATCGGGCGGATACTGGCATGCCTCGTTGGGGCATGTTTTGTTGTGTCTGCAGCCGAGGCTCAACCACAATCTGGTCAGCAGGCTAATAGCACCACCTTCGCTGATCTTGTTCAAAGTGCTCAACAAGTCATGATGGCCGATCCGGATGAGGCCCGTGTGAGGGTCGGCAATGCCGAGGCCATCATCGCCTCGCTTCCGGCTGAAGAACAAGCCGCTGCCCGGGCGACGGTATTCTGGCTTCAATCGGAAGCTTTGACCCGGCTGGGTCGCGCGGACGAGGCCTACCCCGTCGCATTGGCGGCGCTGGAGGAACTCGGTCAGCAGCCCGATGTTGGCAAGCTGACCGGTGATGTCTTCACTTCTCTGGGGCGTATCGAAAAAGTTCTTGGAGAACACGGCGCGGCGTTGAACCGGTATCAGAGTGCCTACGAAATCTATCGTGAAATTGGCGAGCGCCGGAGCGAGTCAATCGCGCTGCAATCGATGGCCTCCATCTACAATGACGCCCAGCAGTTTGAGCGTGCAGTACAGTATTTTGAGAACGCGTTGGAGCGTTACCAGGACCCTGCCCTGGATCTCGCGGCTCATAATAATATGGCCAATGCCCTGACCCAGCTGGGCGCCTATGAGGGAGCAGCACGCTCGTTCAATACCGCCCGCGAGCTCGCGCAGGAAATGGAGAGCGGTATTCTCGAGGCACGGATTCTCAACAATCTGGCCAACATGCATATCGAAGCCGAAAATTTCGATGCAGCAGAAGCTGCTATCGACCAGGCGTTCACACTGGTTGTCGATGACGGCACGTTTGAATGGGTGCGTTTCTTCTGGGGCGTGAAGGCGCAGATCGCCTTTGCACGTGGGCAGAATGGCGAGGCCATGGACCTGTTGGCGGCCGCATTGCGCGGTGTCGACACGACGGCGACCAATCAGACTTTCATGGAGCTTCATGGCCGCGCGGCAGTCATCTACGCCGCAGGGAACCGATGGGATCTTGCGTACGAGCAATTGCGCGCCTTCAAGCGATTGACGGACGACAGATCTGATTTCACCGCATCAGCCAATGCGGCACTGGTCGGGGCGCAATTTGATTTTGCCGAGCAGGCGCTCGAGATCCAGCAATTGCGAACGGCAGGGCTCGAGCAGGCGCTCGAGATCCAGCAATTGCGAACGGCAGGGCTCGAGCAGGCCCTCGAACTGGCGGCGGCGCAACAGCGGCTCTATTTCTCGATCGCGGTGGGTATCGTTGTTATTCTGACAGCGGGCGTTGTGTTTTTCGTGGCCCAGGGGCGTTCAGCTCGTCGCCTCGCGCGCACACTTTCCGATATGCTCTATGTTGACGGGGCGACGGGGCTTCCAACCCGTGCGGCCCTGGAAAGGGAGTTGCAAAAACATACTGGCGGCGGGTTCGAGCCGACCGTTGTGATGGGCGTGCAGATTCTTCGCCGTCGGCAGCTTGAAGGCGCATTGGGGCATGCTGCTTTTGCAAAGCTGGAGGTTGCAGCTGCGGATCGCCTTCGACAATCATTTGAAAATGCGAAGGCCTATAGGCTTTCAGCAGGTCTTTTCGGCATCATCGCCCCTTCCCGGGAAATGGAGGTCTGCGAGGTTTTGATGGCTGTGATTCTGCGAGCTTTTGACAGTCCGGTTGAGGTCGAGAACTCGCGCATTGATGTCAGTGTAGCCGCCGGTCTCACCCAGGACGAAGACAGTGATCAGGCTATTCGTCATCTCAACCTGGCGATTGATGCGGCGCGGCATGAGGCCGCCAGAATGGCGGTTTACAACGCGGACGCGCACGCGGACCCGACTGCCAGCCTCACATTGATGAGCGAGATGCTCCAGGGGATGGATGACGGGGATCTGTCTCTGCACTACCAACCCAAGCTCAATGTGCGCAGTGGCGAGTTTTCGGCCGTAGAAGCCTTGTGTCGCTGGCGGCATCCGGAACGCGGTTTTGTGGCACCCGACAAGTTTATTCCCAAGGCCGAGGAAACCGGGCACATCAAGGTGTTGACGGAGTGGGTGTTACGACGCGCTCTGGAAGACCAGGCAGCCCTGTTGGAACAAGGGGTTCCGCTATCGTTTGCCGTAAACATTTCTGCGACCTTGATCGATGATCGTGAATTTGTCAGTCGCACCCTGCCACTGATCCGTTCGGCACGCGGCCCGCTGACCCTTGAAATCACTGAAACCGCCGTCATGACCAGCCCGGATCTGGCCCTGAGACACCTGGCTGAGTGGCGCGACGCCGGCGCTCGTATCTCGATCGATGACTACGGCACTGGGCAGTCTTCGCTGGCTTATCTGCAACTGCTTCCGGCGGATGAGCTCAAGCTGGATCGTAAATTCGTTTCGGATGTGTCGCAAAGTGCGCGTGGCAGACTGTTGATCAAGTCGACCGTCGATCTTGCTCACAATCTCGGCCTGGAACTGGTTGCCGAGGGCGTCGAGGAAGAAGCGGAATGCGCGGTACTGAAACTGCTGGGATGTGATTGGCTACAGGGCTACTTTCTGTCCAGGCCGATGAAGGCGGCGGACTTGCCAGCCTTCATCCGTTCTGTTTCTGCGCCGGCTGTCGATGGTCAAGCTTCTGTGCGTCGAGCCTGACGGGGACGGAAGACCGGACCGGTAGTTGCCGGTATTCTGTCTCTCCTGCCCAGTCCCGGGAGTATTGCATTCGGGACAACTCATCATGTCATCCTGCCCAAACCTGGTAGCCCTCCGGATTCTGCCGAAGCGGGTCGGCCCCGGTCTAGTCGTCCGGAGCGAATAGCAGCGCTATCTCGTGCAGGTCGAGCATGACCACATTACCGCCCAGCCTGTTGGTTGCGGCAAAGGTCGCGACGAGATTGTATTCAGGGTAGACGAACAACAATGCATGCCCACCCGCGGCCGTGCCTCCGTGAAACCAGATCGGCGTTTCGGGCAGGTCCGGAATGCTCTCCCTGGCGCTTTCCCGTTCGGCCCAGTCCGACACACCTGCCATCCAGTTGCGGCCATCGAAAAAGCCATGGCCGTAAGCGGGGCCCTGATTGAGGCCGTCGTTATAAACATCGGTCAGGAAGGCGACACTGTCAGTTGAGACGAGTTGTCCGCTACTGAGCGCCCAGCCAAAACGCGCGAGGTCTTCTGACGTTGACAGAAAACCACCACCACCAAACTTGCAGCTGGCATTGATGGACGGATCCCAGTCCTCGGTCGCAAGCCAGTCATCGTCCGGGTCGTTCGGATCGGGAGCGACATAGAAGGTGGCGGTATCAAACCCGTTGACTTCTCGACCCTCAATTGCTGTGGCGCTCATGCCGGCTGGCCCGAACACCAAATCCTGCATGGCCTGTTCGTAGGGCTCGCCATATGCCGCCTCAATGACTGCGCTCAGGACCACA
The DNA here is from genome assembly GCA_965657935.1 of Maricaulis sp. Classification (GTDB taxonomy): domain Bacteria; phylum Pseudomonadota; class Alphaproteobacteria; order Caulobacterales; family Maricaulaceae; genus Maricaulis. The sequence continues at coordinate 10,860 of CBFHQE010000030.1, forward strand.
TAGCCGAAAGTGGAGTAGGCCATTGCCGTGCCGGGCTCATTGTCCAGCGGGTCATTGATGAAGTCTGCGAGAGCATCAGCAGGGCTCTGACAATCCCGATGACTGACGCTGACCCATTCACCGTCCCGATAGTGCCGGATGCCGCTTCGGTGACCCATCAGCTGACGAGCGGTTATCCCGTGCACATGCTCCGGCAATTCCGGCATGTAGGTTCCGATCGGGTGATCCAGATCCAACCTGCCCAGCTCTACTAGGCGCATGGCCGCGGTCGCCGTCATCGCCTTGGCGATAGAATAGACGCGGTAGCGGGTTTGCGTCGTAGCAGCAGCTGAACTCTCCAGGTCCGTCACTCCGCGAGCCTGGCTGAAGATCATTTCTCCATCGCGTAAAACAGTCAGGCTGATCCCGGCAATCGGTACTTCATTTTCACTTTGGAAGCGGCTCAGAAGCCGGGATGCCTGTTCGAACGCGGAGGAATTTCCGGCGGTTTGCTCAACGGTGTTTTCATCCCCGGTTACCCGCGCGCAGGCCGGTGTTGCAGTTAGCGCCAGGGCGGCGAGTAGGGACAGGCTGATCGCTTGTGATTTCAAGACGAACTCCATTACATGTCGCCTTTCTTGCTGATCGGCCTGCGCGTGTCATACAAGGGGGTTTCAAGTGGATTGGGCCGAAATGCTCATATTTGACACCGGTGTCTCACGGCCTGCGCCTTCGCATGAAGGCGAGCGCATGATCCGGTAAGTATGCTGCAAGGCGGCTGGACCAAACGCGGTGCTGGAGGGATCTGAAGACTGTGGCCTGGATGCGCAAATATTGGATGGCCATAGTCATTCTCGCACTCGGTTTTTTGCTCGATGGCTTGAGTGATGAGCAGACGATCGAGGCCGGCTTGTCCAATCTGCGGGTCGCCTCGGCGTTAAGCGTGGACATCCGCGACGCCCCGGACTTGGACGACATGCTGCCTGTCGAGCGCCATGCGTTGCGGACAGTCGCAGACGCGCGCTGGGTCCACGCCGAATTTCTCAGCGATTTTGGATCCTTTGAGCAGGGCGGCCCGGGCCTTCGCCTGTCCGGACCGTTTGCTGCGACCGTCTATCTGAACGGTCAGCGTATTGGGTCGAAAGGCGAGGCGGTTGCTGAGGGGGGCGAGGGACAAGCGTTGATCGATTCTTCTCATGATCTCAGCGCCGCGCGCGCGGGTCGCAATACCTTGATGATTCTGGTTTCTTCATCTCGAGCTGGCGTGCATGGGCACCGCCTCCTGCAGGATTTTGCCCTGACGTCACAACTGCGCCCTGATGCGCGCCAGGCCGGCTATTATTGGGCAGGGATATCGTTGATTGGCCTGCTGGCATTGGTCGTTCTCGGGTTCGGGCATGATCTCGTTCGCAGCGGGTTGCGCTGGAAAACGGGTTGGCTCTTCATTGCCGCGCTTTCGCTGGCATTAGCCCTTTCCGCGGAGATCAGTCGGGCCATCGTGAACTATCCATACGCCTATCACCTGCCGCGGATGTTTGTGTTGAGCCTGGGCACACTTTCCGCCGTTCTGGCCTGGTGGATAGCAACGACCGGAGAGAGGGGCTGGCGAATGCCGGCGTCCGTGTTGATCGGGGCAGCTCTCTTGGTGCTGGGAGGGTTGGCCTTCGGGCTCAACACGGACACGGTGACACTTGCCGGGCTCGGCTTGATCGCGACCATGATCATCGCCGAGGGGCTCACGTCCAGCGGGCTCCGTTCCGCGTTGACCCATCCCAGAACTGCGTTGTTGATGGTCACCGCACTCATTGCAATCTGGTCGCCCTGGGTGTTTCTGGACAACACGGTTTTTCTGGTCGTTGGCTTGGCGTTGTCGGCGGAACTCGTCGGCCTGTACCGGCTCGACGCAGGCAGAACGAGCGCCCCGGCACCGATCTCGACGCGCATTCAGACAGATAGCGGGGAGAAGGCGTTTGTACTTTCCGAGATCGTCGCCATTCATGCCGCGGGAAACTATGCCGAGTTCGAGATGGCGGATGGTCAGCGGCAACTGACACGGGGCGCGTTTAACAAACTGACGGGACAATTGTCGCCCAGCTTTCTGCGCGTACACCGCTCACATATCGTCAACATGGACTTCGCCAAGCGCCTGCAGGTTCGGCCTGGCAGTCGATACACGCTCTTGTTGGGGCAGGGGCGGGAAATTCCGGTTAGTCGTAGCTTGGCGCGTACGGTTCGGGAGCGCTTGAAGGGGCTCTAACCCTCGCCGGTGAGGCACCACAGTCCGGTACAGACGCCAAACATGAGCTGCATCACGAGGTCCAGAAGGCCCGTAAAAACCAACACCGGAACGCCCACATAGAGAATGAGCAGAATGATCGCCATCGGTGTCAGGCGCGGCGGAGCGATACGGTGGCCCATCACGGTTTCAGGGCGACGGTTGAACATGCATTGTGCTCCATGGCGTGGCGTGGATAGTGGAATCAGGCAGTGATTCTGGTTAACCAATCGATGCAGATCTCCACTGATATCTCCCGCACCAGCTGGGACAGGGCCCTGGCAGAAACACCAGCCTCCCTGCAGCAGGACTGGAGTTATGGTGACGCGCTCGCGGCCGTCGGTGCCAATGTTTTGCGCGTGATCATCGAGGATGATGGCAGGGCACTGGCTCTTGCCCAGTGCACGACTCGCAAGATCGGCTTGGTCGTCAATGTCGGATTGTGTTCGCGTGGGCCGGTTTGGCTGCGCGACGTCTCGAGCGATCAGCGCGCCAAAGTGCACCGCGCGTTGAAATCCAAACTGGGACTAGCCTGGCCCCGTGTGACCCTGCAAACCCCTGATGATGTCGATGCACTGGGCGGCGCCCGGCGGGTCATGTCCGGTTATTCAACCGTCATGCTTGACCTCACCCGATCGCGTGATGATTTGCGCGCCGGGCTGGATGGAAAATGGCGTAATCGCCTGGTCGCGGCGGAGAGGTCGGAGCTCAAAGTCCAGCAAAACGGGACCAAGCCCGCACAATATACCTGGCTCCTGGAGACCGAGGAAGGGCAGCGCCGAGCGCGCGGATATACCGCCACCCCGCAAGCCCTGGTCCCGGAATTCGTCAAGGCCAAGGGTGACCGAGACAGCCTGTTGATACTTCGCGGCGATTTGGGAAAGCAGAAAGCCGCGGCCATGATGTTTTTGATCCATGGTTGTGCGGCGACATATCATATTGGCTGGAACAGCGAAGAGGGCCGCAAGCTGGGCGCGCACAACCTCCTGCTCTGGCATGCGCTGAACGTGTTGCAACAGCGTGGCGTGAAGCGTCTCGATCTCGGTGGCGTGGAAACAGTCAAGAGTGCGGGCCTGGCCCGATTCAAGCTGGGTACCGGTGGCGATCTGATCACCTATGCCGGTACGTATTTCTAGGAGGGTGCATGCCCAGGTTTGTAGCCGTATTCATGGTGTCGCTGACAGGGCTTCTTGTCGCGTGTTCGAGCGAGCTGGAGACCGGCGTGGAATCCGGTGCTGTGGTGACACTGTATGGGGAGATCGGTGAGGCCAATAGAGGCGCGCTTGATCCGGAAACAGAACCCTTGTTCACGACATTTGGCCTGGAGATGGAACGCGGGTTTGCAGTCAGCCGGTCCCAGCTTGCACGCCTCGAGCAACATAGTCTGCGCGTTGATTACCCCAGCGAGGGCGCGTGGCGGGAATTTCGCGGCCCCTTGCTTCGCGATGTGCTCGCTCTGGCCGTTCCTGGCGGCGAAGGAGTGGTTGTAACCGCACTCGATGGTTATCAGCGCGAAATCGCGTTGGAGCGGGTGCGTGATCATGACGTGATCCTGGCGACCCATATGAATGGCGAGCCCTTGCCCATGGGTGGTTTCGGGCCCGCCATGCTGGTCTGGCCCCGCCAGTCAGACCCGGTCCTTGCGGGAATGTCTGACGATGACTGGCTGTGGGGCGTGATTGCGATCGAGCTGCGCTAGTTATCATTGCCAAGCAGGTTGTTCACGCGTTGCCAGGGAGTGATGCCGCCGATACCGGCGTGGGGTCTTGAGGTGTTGTAGGCGTCTGTCCAGGCGTGGATGGCCTGGGCTCTGTCCTGTGATGAAGCATAGGGCTTGGCGTAGGCCCATTCGCGCAAGCTGGACTGGATGAACCGTTCGGCCTTCCCATTGGTCTGCGGACGATAGGGGCGCGTGAAGATGTGTTTGGCACCTGCGGCCCTGACGACCCCACCGAAGCGTTTGGACCGATAACACGCGCCATTGTCGGTCATGACGCGTTCGGTCTTCACACCGTGGCGCGCCAACCAGTCCAAGGCGCGTGTCAGGAAGGCGCTGGCGTCGTGCTGGTTCTCGCTGGGCAGGATCTCGGTGTAGGCCAGTCTGGAGGCGTCATCGACGCAGACATGCAGGAAGTCCCAGCCAGAGCCGTCATTGCGGCAGCCTTTGCGCTGTCCAGTGACGCGATGCCCGGGCCGGGCGAACCGCCCCAGCTTCTTGATATCCAGATGGATAAGCTCGCCTGGTGCGGCGCGTTCATAGCGGATTACCGGCGCCTTGGGCTCCAGCGCACTCAGCTTGCCCAGCCCGATCCGGCGCAACACGGCACCGATGGTTGAGCGGGCCAAGCCCAGCGCTTCGGAGATCGCCTGACCGGTCAGGCGCTGGCGACGCAAGCGTTCGATGTGCGCAATGACGTGACCTGGCAGGGCATGAGGACAGCTATGTGGGCGCGATGAGCGGTCCTGCAAACCCGCTTCGCCATCACGTCGATAACGCGAACGCCAGCGCCAGGCTGTGCGCCGCGACACACCCGCCGCCTCAGCCGCCCGGCTGACAGGCCAGCCCTCGTGTTCAATCCGATGTACCAAAATCGCTCGACCGCGCGGCGTCAGGCGCGCATTCTTGTGGACGTTCATCCGGGGAACTCCTGGCTAAGAGGTGGAGTGTTGCAACCCCAATCTCTCAACCCAGCCCCGGGTGAACAACCTTCATAGCTTTGACAGCTAGCGTTCCGGGCCGGACAGAATGGGCGACCGTTTCTGACATCCCGGACGGCCAGTCTTGCCCCGTTCACAACGGAGCTATCTGCATGCGCGCCCTGGAATTCCTGTCCAAGCTTCTCAACGCCGTCGTCGCACTGGCGTTTATCCTCATCTTCTCCAGCTTCGTTTAAAAAAAGGCCCGGTAGCAATGCTACCGGGCCAGTAAAACGTCTCAAACCGGGGAGGAGTGGTTTAGACGCGAAACTTTGCGGGGCCGGTCAGTTGACCGACTCCCCATGCAGGGAGGTGTCGAGACCCTTGATCTCTTCCTCTTCCTCAACCCGCAACTTCATCAACTTTGACTGCACAAACAGGATCAGCGTGGTGACCACGGCGCAGTAAGCGGCTGCCGCCAAGGCGCCCCAGGTCTGGGTCCAGACCTGCATCAGGTTTCCTTCGATCGCACCGCCAGCACCGCCGATTGCCTCGGCTGCGAACACGCCGGTCAGGATCGCTCCAACCAGGCCGCCAATGCCATGCAGCCCAAAGGCGTCCAGGCTGTCATCGACCTTCAGGAGGCGTTTCAGGGCCGTCACGCCGTAATAGGCGCCCAGAGCACCACCGATACCGACAAAGAAGCTTGCCCAGGCCGGCACAAAACCGGCTGCCGGCGTGATCGCGACCAGTCCGGCGACAGCGCCGGACGCCGCGCCCAGGGCGCTCGCCTTGCCGCGCAGCACCCATTCCAGGATCATCCAGGTCACCACAGCCGCAGCGGTCGCCAGCTGGGTCGTCACCATGGCATGCGCCGCGCCGCCATTGGCGCCCAGGGCCGAGCCGCCATTAAAGCCGAACCAGCCAACCCACAACATGCCGGCACCAATCAGCGTCAGCACCAGATTGTCCGGCATCAGGGATCCTCCCGGATAACCGCGCCGCGGACCAAGGAATTTCGCCAGAACCAGACCGGCAACACCGGCATTGATATGCACCACGGCACCGCCAGCAAAATCGAGAACGCCGGCCTCGCCCAGGAAGCCACCGCCCCAGACCCAGTGACAGATCGGCGCATAGACCAGCACCATCCACACTGCGCCAAAGATCAGGAAAGCCGAGAAACGGATACGCTCAACCGCTGCACCGGCAATGATCGCGACCGTGATGATCGCAAAGGTCAGCTGGAACATGAAAAACAGGTTCTCAGGAAGGTCCCCCGACACCGTGTCCGGTGTCACCCCGGCCAGGAAAACCCGGTCCAGACCACCCACAAAACTGTTGAGCGCTCCCCCGTCGGTAAAAGCGAGCGAATAGGCCGCCACAGCCCAGACCAGGGTCACCACAGCCGCAGCGCCATAACTTTGCATCATCGTCGACAGCACATTCATGCGCCGCACCATGCCGGCATAAAAAAGTGCCAGGCCGGGCAGCGTCATCAGCAGTACCAAGGCTGTTGACGTCAGGATCCACGCGACATTGCCGCTATCCGGTTCGATCTGTTCCATTAGGGTGACCTCCCGCTTATATTGCGCTGCACAATAACTAGGGAGCGACCGAGGCCCGCGTCGAATCCGCAGAAGAATTTTCTCTGCTTTATCGCAAGTTCGCTGCAATCTTGGGCAGACATGCCGCACATTGAGGCAGAGTAGAAAATTTTGGCCGCGATGCTGCCACGCATTGATTAGCGATTAGCATTCGTTAGGCTGCCCACAAGAGTAACAAGCGGGGCATTCTCGTGCAGACCAGCATTATCCGCTCGACGGGTTCTTGGGTTCCTGAAGACATCATCACCAATGAAGAGCTCGTCGCCAGCTATAACAGCTATGCAGAGCGCTTTAATTCCGACAATGCGGCCGCCATCGCCGCGGGCGAGATGGACGAGGTCCCCCTCTCCTCCGCCGAATTCATCGTCAACGCGTCCGGCATCGAGCGCCGGCATGTGATCGAGAAGTCGGGCATTCTCAATATCGACACCCTCGTACCGCGCATCGAGCCGCGCCCCTTCGAGGAAACCGCCTTCCAGGCCGAGTGCGCCATGAAGGCTGTCACGCCGGCGTTGGAAAAAGCCGGTGTCGCGGGCTCGGAGATCGATGGCGTCATCGTCGCCTCTTCTGCCCAGCAGCGCAATTTCCCGGGCATGGCCTGTGAAATCCAGGACAAGATCGGCTCGACCGGTTTCTCCTTTGACCTGACCATGGCCTGTGCCTCGGCGCTTTACGGACTGCACATCGCCAATGGCATGATCAAGTCCGGTCAGGCCAAACGCATCCTGGTCTGCTCACCTGAGATCATGACCTGTATCAATGTGCATTCGCGCCGTGATGTTCACTTCATCTTCGGAGACGCAACCAGCGCGATCCTGGTGGAAGCGGATGACGGCCGTGAAGGCGGCTGGGACGTGCTCGGCACGCATTGCCAGAACAAGTATTCCATCGCGCTGCGCTCCGATTTCGGCTTCCTCAACGAGGCGGAACGCACAGTCCAGGCTGATTACGAGCCGGGCCTCGACCAGGACGGCCACAAGGTCTTCAAGGACGTGGTCGGCTTCGCTCCGACCGTTGCCAAGTCGCTGATGGAACAGATCGACCTGGCCCCTCAGGACGTCCGCCGCACCTGGCTGCACCAGGCCAATATCCGGATGGTGGACATGATCGCCAAACGTATACTGGGACGCGACCGGACGCCGGAGAATGCGCCCGCCATCCTGCAGGAGTATGGAAACACGTCCTCCTCCTCCGTCGTGATCAATTTCGAACAGCACTCAGAAGACATGGCCGCCGGCGAAAACGGTGTCCTGTGTGCCTTTGGCGCCGGTTATGGTGTCGGTGCTGCAGCCGTGAGGAAACGTTGATGCGTATCACCCTGTCGCTTGTCCTGGCCGCTGGCCTGGCTGCCTGTTCCGCGCCTGAAACCGAGGCTCCCGAAGAGGAAACACCGGTCGAGGCTCCTGAAGCGGAAACGCCTGAAACAGACGCCGAGGCGGACGCCGCTGCGGATGCCCCTCCCGGCACGGACATCTATCTTTTCGCCCTCAGCTGGGTCGGCGACACACCGAATCTGGGCGAACAGATCGGTCGTATCGGCAGCGAGGGTTATGACAACCAACCCTTCTTCACCGCCGATGGTGGTGTGCTCTACACATCAGCTGGCGAGAATGGAAACACGGACATCTGGCGTCATGACCTGGCGACCGGGGCCGAAACCCAGCTGACCGACACGCCGGATGCGAGTGAATATTCGCCGAAAATTCCACCGTCCGAGGACGCGCTATCCTATCTCTACCAGCCGCCGGGCGGTTATGCCGGCAATGCCTATCTGGCGGATGCGGACAATGCCAATCCACGAGCCGCACATGCACTGGCGCCCGTCGGCTACTATGAATTCTCAGGTGATATGCGCTATGTCGCAACCTTCTATCTGGGCGATCCGGACAGCGATGGACCTTTCACACTTCAGCTGATCGACCGGTCCACGACGCCGGAAACCGTGACCCAGATCGTGGAAAATCCGGGCCGCACCTTCTGGCGCAATCCGCGCGGCACGGGTGTTTATCACTCCCTCGCCGATGCAGACGGTAATCACACGGTCCACTATCTCGATTTCCGCGCCGCAGAAGACACACCGCTCTTTGCCATGCCGGAAGGCGTGGAGGACTTCGTCAGCGCGGGTCTGCCGACCGATGGCGTGGCATTCCTGTCGACCTCTGATGGCCAGCTGGTCCACTGGAACGGAGACGCCTGGGTTGAAATCGGGGATATTTCCGCACTGGCCGGTGTCACCCGCCTGGCGATCAGTACGGACCTGTCAACGATCGCAATCGTCGCCGAGGAGTAAATCTCACCGCTCCAGCGACACCAAAAGCGCCCTCAGCCCCTCGCTGAGGGCGTTTTGCTGTTGGGGGGTGAGAGTATTTGCGATCGCCTAAAGCTTTTGCGCCTCGGTGATCTTGTAGGTCAGATCATCGCCATCGGCTTCGTGGATGGTGAGATACTCTCCGACCCGCAGCAGATGATCACCGAGGCGGAAGACCGGCTCGTCCGGGCCCTCATGCGCCTCGTCATAATGGAAAAACCAGTGGCTGCCGCGGTGGGTTAGCCAGCCATCCGCCTTGTCGGCATCCTCCGGGGAGAAACGGTCGACCGTGCACTTGGAACGATGCTCGCGCCACATATCCACATCAAGATGACCGTCCTTGTCCAGCGGAGCCACGACGACATAGCCGTGATTGTCATTCCCTTCGGGATAGCCGGCATCCGGATTGCGCCCCAGGCGCATGACCACACGTGTCAGAGACATGGAATTCTCCCTCTTTAATCTAGGGTTATAACAACCAAGAACGGCGCTGCAGTCCAGAGCTGCAAGCGCGACAAGACCGCACAGTTTTTATCAGGCGCGTGCAGCACATCGGTGGAGCCGGAAGCCGCGCTCTGGTACATCCATCATATCAATCAGCAATTTGAGATCTCATGCCCCGCGCCAATGCCGCAAAAACCGCCAAACAGCCCCGCGCCTGGCAGAGAATGATCTCCGGCCGCCGGCTGGACCTGCTCGACCCGTCGCCATTTGACGTCGAAATCCAGGATATCGCCCACGGGCTTGCGCGTGTTGCGCGCTGGAATGGCCAAACCCGGGGCGATCACGCCTTTTCGGTCGCGGAACACTCTGTTGTCGTGCTGGAGATTGTCGACACGCTCTACCCCGGGCTTGACCCTAAATGGCGTCTCGCCGCCCTGCTGCATGATGCGCCGGAATATGTCATCGGCGACATGATCAGCCCGTTCAAGGCCGCACTGGGCGTTGACTATCGCGCTTTCGAGGACCGCCTGGAAGCCGCGGTGCACCTGCGTTTCGGATTGCCCCCCAAGCTAAGCCAGGAAGTCAAACGCAAGATCAAGCGCGCCGACATCATCTGCGCCTATTTCGAGGCGACCCAGATCGCCGGATTCACGCACGACGAGTCCGTTGAGTTTTTTGGTCGTCCGCCGCCTGGACTGGAAATCGCCATACGCCCGCTTTGTGTGAAGGATGCTCAGGTCTTGTTCCTTGACCGGTTTGAACAAACCTTCGCCGAAGTCGAGGAGGCACGCTGATGCCGGGTACAAATGAACTCGTGGTGGGACTGAACGCGGTTATCGTGACCGTAAACCAGGATCGCCCGCAGGTTCTGATTGTACCCCAGGACAAGGACGAGGTGGCCCTGCCCTTCGGTCCGTTCAATCCTGCTGAACACCGAACATTCGAAATCGGCCTTCGTCGCTGGGTGCAGGAACAGGCGCGCTTTCAGTTGGGCTATGTCGAACAGCTCTATACGTTTGGTGATCGCGGCCGCGAGGCCCCTGTCGCAGCAATGAGCGATATTGGCGATAGCCGCATTATTTCAATCGGCTATCTCGCGCTCACATCCGACACTTCCACCCCGCCCGATGGCGGCGGCCTGTGGCGTGACTGGTATGCGCTCTTTCCTTGGGAGGACTGGCGCGAAGGCAAGCCGGCCGTCATCGATGACGAAATCCTGCCGCGCCTGTCGGCCTGGGCCGATGAGGCGGCCGCTCCCGGGCGCCGTGCGACCCGTCATGACCGCCTCAAACAGACCTTCGGCGAAGGCGGTTCGCGCTGGAATGAAGAGCGTGTCCTGGATCGTTACGAGCTCCTCTACGAAGCTGGCCTTGTTGAGGAGGCTGCCCGCGATGGCCAGGCTGACCGTCCCTCTGGCTGTCCCGGCCTGGGCCTGACCATGGCGTCCGACCACCGCCGCATCCTGGCAACCGCCCTTTCGCGGCTACGCGGCAAGGTGAAGTACCGCCCGGTGGCCTTCGAACTCATGCCGGACGCCTTCACCCTCTCCGCTTTGCAGCACTCGGTGGAAGCCATTATCGGTTATCGACTGCACAAGCAGAACTTCCGACGCGCGCTTGATCGTTCCGGATTTGTCGAGGGCACGGGAAAGATGGAAAGCCAGACCGGCGGGCGCCCCGCCGAGCTTTATCGATATCGCCGCGAAGCCCTGGCGGGCCTGCCCTCGCTGGGCCTGGCCACGCCGAAGCTGCGAGACACCTGAGGTCCTGATGAGCGGCAGTGCACAGATTGCCATTATTCATCAGCTCCAGGCCCTGTGGAATGATGGCGACCTGTCTCGTATTCCCGACATCTATCACCCGGACTACCTGGCCCACTGGCCGGGCAGCAGCGAAACACCGCAACGCTCGGGTTTTGCCGGCGTGGAATACGGGATCAAGCGGATCCGAACGGCCTTCCCGGACTGGACGGAAACCGTTCTCGACACGATCGAACAGGATGATCGTGTGGTCACCCGTTATATCTCCACCGGCACACATGAGGGCGTATTCTGGGGAATCGAGCCGACCGGCCGCTCAATCGAGATTGAGGAAATGTCGATCTACTGCTTTCAGAATGACAGGGTCATAGAGCAATGGTGTTTGTGTGACGAACTGGCCCGCTTGCACCAGCTTGGTCTCGCAATCCCCAGGGCGATTCGTTGAAATCTGAGGTTTTAAGGTTTGGCATTGAATTCGAGTTGTTTTGGTTGTAATATATTCTACACTTGGGGGGAATGTGTTGTGCGTACCAATGTGATTGTGTGTGCTGGCTTGTCCGGAATCAGTTATCTCGTGGCCCTGCTGGCCGCATTTCACGAGATTTATCTACTGTCTCTGTTGTTCGCAATTCTGACCACCATCCCCCTGCTCGGATTTTCCTGGGAATCACGCGGCGTCAAGCGCACGCTTTTCGGAATTATTTCAGCTGCTTCCGTAGTTTTTGCGGCCTATTCAGGCGCCTTCCTCGCCTGACCCATCAAACCCTTGCACTATGCTCAAACTGAGCATATACAGAGTCATCGATAGGCTCATTTCGAGCAAAAGGCGGTTGTTCTGATCGCCAATTTTCGGATCCAAGTAATGCTCACTTTGAGCAAAATGGAGTGGAAGATGGACGGACTTAACTGGGACAAGAACCTGCAGGCCGATGAAGGCCAGAAGTCCGACACCTATGACCTGCCCTACACGGATGAGGTGAAAGCCGCGACTGACCATCTCTATGAGCGCGTGAAACACGTGGTCACACCGATGGAATGGCCGCAGAAGGCCGCCCTGATCCACGCCATCAACGCGCTGAAAAAAGAAAAGAAAGCCGTCATCCTGGCGCACAACTACATGACCGCCGACATTTTCCACACGGTTGGCGATCTGATGGGCGACAGCCTGGCACTGGCCCGCATGGCCGCGGACAGCGATGCCGAGATCATCGTCCAGGCCGGCGTGCATTTCATGGCCGAGACCGCCAAATGCATGGCACCGAACAAGACCGTCCTCATCCCCGACACGCGCGCCGGCTGCAGCCTGGCGACGTCGATCACCGCTGAGGATGTTCGTCGTATCAAGGCGGCCTATCCCCGCATCCCTGTCGCGACCTATGTGAACACCACGGCGGATGTAAAAGCCGAGTGCGATATCACCTGCACCAGCTCCAATGCCGTCCAGGTCGTTGAAAGCCTGGGCAGCGACACGGTCATCCTGTTGCCGGATCAGTATCTGGCCAAGAATGTCGCCGCCCAGACCGACGTGAAAATCCTGACCTGGGCCGGAAGCTGTGAAGTGCACGAGCAATTCACCGCCCAGGACGTTCAGGACCTGCGCGATGCCCATCCCGGCGTGGTCATCATCACCCACCCTGAAAGCCCGCTGGACGTGGTCCAAGCTGCGGATTTCGCCGGCTCCACCGCCGCAATGGCGGACTGGGCACGCAAAAGCGGCGCCCGGACGGCCGTGCTGCTGACCGAGTGTTCCATGAGCGATAATGTCGCCGTGGAGGTTCCCGAAGTGAATTTCGTGCGCCCGTGCAATCTCTGCCCCCACATGAAAAAGATCACGCTGGAAAACATCTATGACTGCCTGAAATTCGGCCAATTCGAGGTTGAGGTCG
>CBFHQE010000030.1:23764-24032 GCA_965657935.1 Maricaulis sp.
ACGAGACCGTCATCGAAGGCGCCCGCGCCGCGGTTCAGGCCATGCTCGACCTGCCCAAGCCAGCCGTCCCGGCCAGCTTTGATCCGAGCAAGCAGGAAAAGCCCGTAGATCTGGTAAGCATCTAGCTCAAACCTCTTATCCAGGAGGGTCGCATGACCCGCCCCGTTCTCATCATCGGAGCCGGTATTGCCGGGCTCTGGGCGGCGCTGAAACTGGCGCCGCGCGAGGTTGTGTTGCTGACGGGTGCTCCACTGGGCCAGGGCGCGGC
>CBFHQE010000030.1:24042-24286 GCA_965657935.1 Maricaulis sp.
GTGTCTGCAGCGCTGGCCGATGATGACAGCCCGGCCCTGCATGCGCGCGATACGATGATGGCGGGCGCTGGCCTGGTTGAGGCTGATGCGGCCCAGGCGCTGGCCGAGGGCGCTGCGGCGGAAGTCCGGGCGCTGGCAGCAATTGGCGCGCCGTTCGAGCGCAGCGGCTCTGACTGGTCCCTGTCATGCGAAGCGGCCCACAGCGCGCACCGGGTTGCCCGTGTGAAGGGGGATGGCGCCGGCA
>CBFHQE010000031.1:0-23896 GCA_965657935.1 Maricaulis sp.
TTGCGTGACCACTGTCAATCAGCCGCGCAAACGGGTCGAGCTCGGTTTCGCTCCAGGTCGCCGTAATATCGACGAAGCCATCATGACTGTCGCCGCGTGACCGGCCATGCCCCGGGAAATGCTTGATCACACACGCCACGTCTTCAGCGTTGAACGCATCGATAAAGCGGCTCGCATAAGCACTGATCGCGGCGCCATTGGTGCCGTAGGCGCGACCATGGCGGCCGATCACGGCATTGCCGTCCTCATGCACATCAGCGACAGGAGCGAGGTTCATGTTGAACCCCGCCGCCTTCAATTCCCGCGCGCCGGTCGCATAGAGCCCCTCTGCACCGTCCAGCCCGTATTCTTCGACCACCTGGGAGGCGCGAGGGATCCAGGTGTAGCCAAGATCCCGGGACAGGCGCTGGACAAGACCACCTTCCTGGTCGATCGCCATCCAGGCTGTCAGGTCCGCTGCCCGGAACAAGGCCGCCGAACCCTCCGCGCCTTCTCGCGACCGCGCGTTATGGCGGAGGAAGAGCACACCACCGACACGGCGGTTCGATAAATGCTCGGCAACCCCCTGCGCCCCAGGAGTGTCGGGAGCGGATCCGATGAATCCCAGCAACAGCATCTGACCGATCATCTGTTCCAGCGTCGGCTCGGAACGGGCGAATGCGGGATAGACCGACCCGGCAATCGAACACGCCGCGGCACCAGCCAGCCATTGTCTTCTGTTGATCGCCATCTAATTCTCTCCACAGGAACACGGATTTCACAGCCAGAATACGTAAGCCCTTCCAAGGCACAAGCACATCATTCTGTCTGCAATGTCATATATTGTGACAAGCGGGGTTCGTGGATTTCCTATAGTGACCGTGTTGGCTGTTCTTCTTCTGCGATTAGACACAGCCATTCCCCAGGCCGGTGACGAACTACCCTTCCGTCACCGGCCGACTTCCCTGGCGCACCGTCACGCGAACTTTCAAAAAATTTAGAGCCCGGAACGACGCGCGTTAGATTGTGTCCGCGATTATGTCCCCATCAAGAGACGAGGGACGGACAATGAAAAAGTTTCTACTCGCCAGCGCAGCAGCCCTGCTGGCAGGAACATCGGCCATCGCCCTGGACGGCGCGGCCAACCCGGTAGTTGAAGTACGTGGCGCCGATGGCAGCCAGACCCTGCACATTTCAGACGGTGCGACGGATACGCGGATACGGATCGGCGGCCAGACGGTCGAGATCCATGATGGCACAGTCATCGTTGATGGCGAACGCATCGAATACGGTGATGCCGAATACGTCGTCATTGACGGCGATGAAATCCGCGTCGTCGAAGGCTCGGATCGTGAATTCCATTACGAATTCTCTGGCGGCCACGAGTTCATGGCCCGCATGGCCAACATCGCGCACGACGTGAATTTTGCCGTCATCACAGAATTCGGTGGCGATTTCGACTTCGATTTCGACCACGCAGAATTCGAGGAACTGGCTGAAGAGCTCGCTGGCATGGCAGTCCATCTGGCCGCGATGGAAACCCTCAACCTTGAAGAGGTGCACACCGAGGCACTTCGGTCCATGGAAGAGGCCCTGGCCAATCTGGACGACGGTCATTTCTCCGTTGATGGTCGCGACTGGGACGAGCTATCCGACGCGGAAAAGGAAGAAGTCCGCGAAGAACTCCGTGAAGCGCGCGAGGAAATGCGTGTCGAATTCCGCGCCATGCGCGAAGAGATGCGCCACGCTGAACGCGAGCGCGAACGTGCCCTGCGCCATGTCCGCCGCGAGGTGGAGCGAGCGCGTGATCGAGCGGAACGCGAACACCGTCGCGAAAGCCATGAAGAACGCCGGGAACATCACGAAGCAATGCGCGAACGCGCCGAAGAGCACCGCTCCCATGCGGAGGAGCGTCGCAACCACGCCGAGCGCATGCGCAGCCAGGCTGAACGCGTGCGTGACGTCATTCGCGAGCGTGTCGGAGACTCATCAAGCGTCCGTATCGTCGAAGATGATGACGGAAATCGCCGCGTCTGGGTGGATGGAGAAGAACAGACCGGCGACGACTTGACCAATTGGCTCAACGAGCTGGAAGCCGATCGCCTGGATGGAGGCAATTAATCACCAAAACACCGGTGAAACCGCAAAAAAAGAGGGGCTGGCAAAAGCCAGCCCCTTAATTGACGGTTGGTCGATAAAGGGCGTCTCCTCCCCGAAACGCCAAGGACTGGACGGTCAGGCCCTGTCCTGATCGCGAACGTGGATGAACGTTACGTATACGTCAACCCCAGCATCCTGAAAATTAATCTTCAGCTGTTGATAAAAAGCACTTGAATTCCGATTACTTGTAGCGAGAAACAACTTCACGAACGCCAGAGATCCAGCCCTCACGATCAACCGTGATCTGTGCGGGCTGTTCCTCGCGCCATTGCTTGTTGTCGTCGATGTCAGCCGCCAGTCGTGCACCCAGCTTCAGGTCCTTGATCGTGACCTTGCCTTCCTCGCGCTCATTGGACCCGACGATGACAGCCGCATGGGCACCACGACGGTCTGCATATTTCATCTGCTTGCCCATATTGCCGCCGCCGACAAAGGCCTCGGCGCGCAAACCGGCAGAGCGCAGCTCCTGGGCCATGGCCAGGTATTGCGCCGACTGATCCTTCTCCGCCGCGACCACGATAACCAGCGGGCGCTCATCACCGCCGCCGCCCCGCCCCAGAGCCCGCAGCGCGGCTGCGAAACGGCTCACTCCAAATGAAAAACCCGTCGCCGGCACTGCCTGGCCTGTGAAACGCGCGACCAGGTCATCATAACGGCCGCCGCCACCAACCGAACCGAACTGGATCGGTTTGCCGTCATCATAATGCGCCGTAGCCAGCAGCTCCGCCTCGTAGACCGGACCGGTATAATAACCCAGACCTCGCACGACTGAGGGGTCAAACACCGCCCGGTCATTGCCAACCCCGATCGCACTCAGCACGGCGTCAATTTCGGTCAGGGCCGCAACGCCGGCCCGACCGGCTTCAGACCCGCCGACCAAAGCTTCAAGGCGTGCGATCACATCACCACGGCTTCCACCACCTGCGTCGAGAAAACCCAAAACAGTGTCGATGCCAGCCGTATCCAGGCCGGCACCCTGTGTGAAGTCACCCGACTCATCCTTGCGGCCTTCGCCCAGCAGCAGGGCCACACCCTCGCGGCCAAGACGATCCAGCTTGTCGGCAGCCCGGAGCACCCGCATGCGGCGGTCCGCATCAGCCGCGCCGATCGTTTCCAGCACGCCATCCAGAATGCGGCGATCATTGACCCGAACCAGGAAGTCGCCGGTATTCAGGCCGACTGCGCTCATCACCTCGGCGGCCAGCGCGATCATCTCGGCATCGGCAGCGGGGCTGGATGAGCCGACCGTATCCGCGTCACACTGTACAAACTGACGGAAACGGCCTGGACCCGGCTTCTCATTGCGCCACACATCACCCGCCTGATATCGACGGTAGGGCTTGTTGAGATCCTGATAATGCTCGGCGACAAAACGCGCCAGCGGCGCTGTGTGGTCATAACGCAGGGACATCCACTGCCCGTCATCATCCTCCAGAGCGAACACACCCTCGTTCGGCCGCTCCTCGTCAGGCAGGAATTTGCCCAATGCCTCGGCATATTCGAACGCCGGGGTTTGCAGGGGTTCGAAGCCCCAGTCGTCATAGACCTGGCTGGCCTTGGAGATCAGATGATGTTCCGCCCTCAGCACATCACCGGTACGGTCTTCAAAACCGCGGGGTTTGCGGGCTTTGGGGCGATAGCTTTTCTTGGCACTCATCTGATGCTCTCCAGATTGTCACATCGCCGGATGAATATCCGGCTTGTCGGAGGGGTTCGCCTCTTTCAATATCCAAGGCGGTGGTGAAGACCAGTGTTTTCTCCAGTAAGCACGGGAAAATGCCTTTCGTTCACCGGATTGCAAGCCCGTTCCGTCAAGATGCGCCAGATTGGGGTGTCCAGAGTGTGGAGTCGTCAGTGCGTCGCCTGGTTTTGAGTATTGCAGCCGTTATAAGCTTCAGCGCGTCAGCCTTTGCAGGGCCTGGCGCAGATTTCTCCGATTTCGCCGCGGATTTGCGCGAACAGGCGGACGAACGCGCGGTCATCGCCGCATCGACCCCTGCGGCGCCCGCCCAGCCGCTGGACATCGAAGATCCCTTCTTTTTCGAACTGGAGCAGTTTTCCGTCGATGCCATGCGTCTGTCCCGCGCCATAGCGCAGGCCGATGGCCCACAGGACCTGCAGTGCATTTTTCGCGGCATGTCGGAAGATGCGGCAGATCGTCTGGAAGCGCTGAATGATGCGGACAGTTCCGCCGACCAGGCGCGCATCTATCGCAACCTGTCCGCCTTGCTGCGAGACGCCGAGGAAATCGCTCCGGCCGTTGATGAAGCGGACATGGAGCTCAGCGGGCTGTCCTGCTCAAACGGCTAGCGCGTTGCCTCTCGGATCGCATCCAGAACAACCGATTCTGTCAGCACATTTGGCAAGACCACTGCCTCTCCACCGCCCGCAGGGTAGAAGAGATAGAGCGGCACGCCAGCCTGTCCGTGGGTATAGATCAACTGGGTGATGTCATCATCACGATTGGTCCAGTCCGCTTTCATCTGCACCACATTCGCAGCGTTGAACGCCGCCTGGACATCGCCATCGCTGAGCACACGCATCTTGTTGACCTGGCACGTTACGCACCAGGCTGCGGTCACATCCACAAACACAGCGCGGCCATCCATCTGTGCCTCAATGACTGCATCGCCACTCCAGACACGTTCATGATCAGCAACCGTTGAGGTGCTCGTTACGGCTGGCAGGCGCGCGATGATCAACACGCTCAACAGCATGGCCAACAGGCTCAGCCCGCCTATTGCCTTCCAGATGCCGGACGACAGTTTCACGGCCCAGATTCCGAAAGACAGGGCAAGCGCAGCGAGACCGAACCAGAGAACGCCCATCGAGCCGGCCTGGATCGACAGCACCCAGAGCAGCCACACCATGGAGGCAAACATCGGGAAGGCCAGGAATTGTTTGAACGTCACCATCCAGGCGCCGGGTTTGGGCAGGTAGCGCAAAAGCTGCGGGGCAAAGGCAAGGATGACGAATGGCAAGGCGAGACCGACACCCATCATCGCGGCAACCGCCAGCACGACAATTGCCGGCTGAGTAAGGGCCAGTCCCAGCGCACCCGCCGCCAGCGGACCGACACAGGGTGCAGCGACGACCACGGCGAGCACACCCGTGAAGAACGCACCCTTGGCTCCATCATCATCCGCAAGCCCGGCGCCCAGCCCCTGAACGGATCCACCGACTTCGAACACGCCGAGCAGGTTAAGACCAATGGTGAAGAAGAGCAGGCCAAGCGCTGCGACAACGATCGGCAATTGCAGCTGGAAACCCCACGCGACCGGCAAGCCGAACTCACGCAAGCCGACCAGCAGGCCGGCCAGCACAACAAAGCTCAACACCACGCCGGCAAGGAAAAGCAGGCCATAACCGCGCACACGGGCCGCATCGGCATGAGCGATCTCGACGAATTTCAAAACCTTGATCGACAGCACCGGGAACACGCACGGCATCAGATTGAGGATCAGGCCGCCCAGGAAGGCAAACAGCAGGATCGTCAGGAGGCCTGCATCCGTTGACTGTTCCGGCATCGATACCACCGGAGCCTCAGGCACAATTCCCACCTGGCCCGCCTCGAACCGGAATTCGACGATCTCGCGCTCCCAGAAATCACCGCCGAGATGACGCTCAACCGACAACAGGCCGGACTGCGGCAAGCGCAGCTGCGGTGCCAGCTTGAAGCTGGCCTCATAGGTGAGATTAAGGCGTCCCTGCTCATCGGTTGCGGCCACGGGCTCAACCGCATGGGCGATCAGCGCACCGTTGAAGGGAAAAAAGGTAAGCTCGCGCCATTCCGCATCCAGGAATTCGCCATCCAGCATCAAGACAAGCTGGTCATCGAACCGCTGCATGATGCCACTGAGTGCCTGCGTCGGGGCCGGTTCCGCCTCGATGGCCGCCTGGATCATCCAGAAGGCCTCTTCCGTGTTCCAGGGTTCTGCTCCGACATCGATGGCGAGGGACAGCTCTCTGGTCTCCGGGACACACACTTCCTCACAAACCTGCCAGTCCGCAGTCACACCGAGATCGATGCGGTCGCCAACGAAGGTCTCCGAAACACGAACCGGCAAAGCCAGCACAACGGCGTCATGATAGCCGTAATCCATGATCGCGCCGTCACCCAGCGGCAGTTCTTCAGGAGCCGGCCAGATTATGTCTCCGACCTCAACGCCCTCCGGCAAGTCCCATGTCAGCTCGATGGGCAGGCCAAAATCACCGGGATTGCGCCAATAGGTATGCCAACCCTCCGGGATGAGCTGACGAAGCCCGATATAAAACGTGTCACCGGGTGTGGTGGCTGAACGCTCCGCGATGAGGCTGGCTTCGATGATTTCCTCGGCCTGCATCCAGTCGGGTTCGGCCGACGACGCCGTTGCAGCGCTCGAGAACAGAGCCGTAATCGAAAGTAGAAGCAGGAGAAATCGCATTTACTCGCCCGTGAAGCTTATTATCTTGATGGCCCATATAGAGGGAAAACACCCGCTGTCGAACCGGCCTCGCGGAAAGGTGATACAGAACGCAAAACGGCCGCGCTGGACGCGCGGCCGTTGCTTGTTCTTCTCGACGCGATCTTACGCGTTTTGCGGCTGAGCCTGCGCCTCCGTCGCGACGCGACGCATGATGCGGTCCCAGCGCTGAAGGGAGATCAGGTGCGCGGTAATGACACCGAGGTCACCATTCTTGTGAAGCTCGACAATCTGCTCATCGCTGAGCGCGTTGAACTTCTCCTGCGAGACACCAAAATAGTCGGCAACCGTGACCGGATTATCCGGGTCTTGCGGGTTGGCAACCTTGATCTCTTTTTTCTCGAACAGGTCGAGAGCCGTAAGACGCTCGACGACAGCCTCGGTGATCTGTGCGTCACGCTCGAAAGCGGAAACATAGTCGATGGCCTGTTGCGTGTATTCGGTGGGTTCGCCCTTCTCGTCGAAGAACGGACGCTCGGCGTTCTCGGTGACGACAAAGTCTGCGCCAACATCGATGCAGATCGTGGAGGGCTGGTCGCCCGGGTTGGCTGCACTGACGAACGGATACCGGCGAACATAGGCCGGGATGTAGTGATCCGTGTCGAACTGGCCGTCATTGACGAACAGGTTGGAGCCGGCGCGCAAGCCCATGACCACAACCGGCATCTTCTTCTCGCCAAGGAAGACGATCGGATAGCTGCCGCTTGCAACAGCAAACTCAGCCGCGATGGCCGGCACGAAGTGCCAATCCTTGAGGAAGCTGAACGGGCTGGAGACCGCGTTCACACCGTAGGAAGCGTGCTTTTGACGATTAAGCGGCTCTACTTCTTTGTAGAGCGGAACTTGTCCGGTGAGGCGCGGCTCGTTGGTCGCTGCATCAGCCATAGTAGATACCCCTATTGATACGTTTGGGGGTTGATAGCCCATCGACGGCCCAGCATCAATGCAGGCCTGCACAACAGGGCTAAAAAACGCCCAAAATGAAAACGCCAGGCGACTCAATCACCTGGCGCTCTCTTGTCAGTTGAAAAACGGCGATCAGAAGCGGCGACCGAAACCGAGGCCGATAATGACCGGGTCGATATCAACATCTGCCGTGATGGCGCCATCGATCGTCACATCGGTGTTGATGTCGATGTACTTGGCGTCGACATTGAAAAACCAGTCATTGCCCATGTCGAAATCGATACCGGCCTGAACCGCCAGACCCAGGCTGGCGTCATAATCGATCGTGCTCAGCGCGCTGCCACTCGGCAGGCTCTCGTCAAAGAAGTGCGTGTAGTTGATACCGGCGCCGGCATAGGGACGAACGGTGCCTTCAGGATTGAAGTGGTACTGAACCGTCAGCGTCGGGGGCAGCAAGGTGACATCACCCAGGTCGATATCACCAGCAGCTGTACCCACAGCGGCGACATCGTGGGGCGTCACGCCCAGGA
This sequence comes from Maricaulis sp., assembly GCA_965657935.1. Lineage (GTDB taxonomy): Bacteria > Pseudomonadota > Alphaproteobacteria > Caulobacterales > Maricaulaceae > Maricaulis. The sequence continues at coordinate 8,039 of CBFHQE010000031.1, forward strand.
TGAGCTCGACCGCCCATTGATCCTGAAAGAAATAGGTGATGTCGAGTTCCGGGACGATGGAATTGTCGATATCCACATCTCCGCCGATCGGGTCGATGCTCGCACTTTCATTCGGCATGACATCGATTGCACGCAGGCGGATCAGCCAGTCGCCACTATCGGCAAAAGCCGGAGCAGCAGCGGTCATGACAAGAGCGGTTGCGGCGAAGAGAAGCTTTTTCATGGCTAGGATCCTTGTTTGTCCCCATAAAAGATAAGGACTTTATGGACCTGCCAAGACGCACGAGATACTGCGCGTTTCGCCGCGCGTCAGCCTGCCGCGCGGCAGGCTGACGCACAAGGCGTAATACGTTGTTTTAAAGTCAGAAATCCATCACCAGTGCGGCGCGGAAATTGCGTCCTGGCAGCGGCAGAGCGTCCTTGAGGAAAGAGGTGTGCAAGCGCGCCTCCTCGTCAGACAGGTTGCGCCCTTCCAGGATGATCCGCATGCCCCGCTCTTCGAACGGCGTGACCGAATAACGTGCATTGATGAGCGTGTAGCCTTCGGTCGGCAGTTCGAACTCGGCGACATTGTCCTGCTCGCCCGCCCAGACGACTTCACCATGCAGCTGGTGCGCACCCATCTGCGCAGACACGCCCGCTGTGAAGGAAAGCGGCGGAATGCGCGGCATGTCGCCGCCACCATCAACGGACGCGTTGACATACTCCCCCGTCAGTTCACCCGTCAGGTTCCAGCCGGCGAACTCACCCAGCGGCCCCTCGAAACGCCCCTCGAAACCACTCAGGCTGGCGTCTTCCTGACGGTATTCAACGACCAGGAATTCATCTTCCTCCTCACCCGTCGGGAACGCTCCGATGAACCCGTCATACTCCGCATGGAAAGCCGCGCCTTCGAAGGCCCAGCTGCCAAACTCGGTCCGGGCCGTGAACTCAATCGAGACAGCCTTTTCAACGTCCAGATCGGGATCACCATTCTCAACCGTCGATGTGGCCACATGTTCACCGTCGGCAAACAGCTCGACATCAGTCGGAGCGCGCTCGTTGGAGGACAGGGTCAAAGCCAGGAAGGTATTGCTCTGAGGCCGCCAGAAAGCGGAACCGGACAGCGAGAAAGTGTCGAAGCTGCGCGCAGCCGCCGCCGTCTCGATGTCACGGGTCTCCAGACGCAGACCACCTTCCAGACCCCAGGCACCCGTATCCCAGCGCTGTACAAGGAACGCACCGAAGTCATCGGTCACGGAAGCCGGTACATAGGCTTCCTCACCATCAGCCACAAAATCGCGGGAGAAGGCCTGGAAGCCAGCTGCAGATTCCAGCTCACCGCCGCCGAGTTCAACGGCGGAGAAACGCGTTTCGAAACGACCTTCCCAGCCATCATTGCGGAACAAGGTACCGATTTCGTCACCTTCCAGCTCAACGTGCTTGTATTCTGCCGTACCAAAGGAGAAGCGCACACGATCAATGAATTCCGAAACATTGCGGAACTCGCCGCGCAGATCGTAACGCGTCTGAATCAGGTCGATGGCGACGCCGACCTCTTCCTCATCGTGATCTTCGTCCTCGTGATGATCCTCGTCTTCATCCTCGCCTTCGTGCTCTTCCTCGTGGTGACCATGACCACCGGGAATGCCGTAAAGCGCGTCTGTGGACTTGTAGGACACGCCGATGAAGCCGTTATCGCCGACCCAGGACACACCGACAGAGCCCGTGGAAAATTCGAGGCCGGAGTTTTCGACCGTGCCGAAGACTTCTTCCTCTTCCTCGTGCTCGTCTTCGTGACCGTCTTCTTCATCGTGTTCTTCTTCCTCCAGCGCACGTGCCAGCGCGCTCTCGGAGAAACCCGGGATATCGTAATCCTCGGCGTCGCGCGTCATCAGCTCGACGTTAAAAACAAATGACCCGGCATTGAACCGGAACTGGCCAGCGGCGGTCTCGCCGTTATCAACCGTGGTGTGGCCAATGTAAAAACGGCCATCCAGACCATCTTCTGCACGCTCTTCGGGAATGCGGCCATCGATGACATTGACGACACCGCCAATCGCACCACCGCCATAAGCGATCGCGGCTGGGCCGCGCAGGATTTCAACACGTTCCGCCTCCAACGCCTCGGAGGCAACAGCGTGGTCGGGACTGGACGTGGAGGCATCGATAAGTCCAACACCATTGTTGAGAACACGTACACGGTCAGCACCGAGACCGCGAATGACCGGTCGGCTCGCCGCCGGCCCGAAATAGGTCGTGGAGACACCCGGTTCGTGGGCAATGGTGTCAGCCAGGGAGCCCGACAGGTTCTCCTCGATATGAGACCGGTCGATAATCTCAACCGATCCGGTGATTTCGTCCGCGCCGGTCTGCAGAACGGTGGAGGTGACGGTGATGACTTCAGTTTCCTGAGCCAGCGCCGGAGCGGCCAGCAACAAGCTGGTGGTCGTGAGGAGGAGCGTACGCATAGCAAATCCGATACGTTATTAAGTAACACTGGAGACGTTATAATGTCACACCCAGCCCGTTGACAACCACGCGCACTGGGATTCCTGCGCGAACGTCATTACATGTTGCAAATATGAGTCGTTCCAAATCACCCAAAGCCCTCGAAGCGGCCGAACGCCTGTGCCAGGAGCGCGGCGAACGCCTGACCCCTATCCGCAAGCGCGTGCTGGAGCTCGTGCTGGACTGGGATGGCCCGGTCAAAGCGTACGACCTGCTAGAGGCGCTGAACCCGGACGCCGGCACGGCCAAGCCGCCAACGGTTTACCGCGCGCTCGATTTCCTCATGGGCTTGGGGCTTGTGCACAAGGTTGAGGCGCTCAATGCCTTTGTCGGCTGTACTCACGCGCATGACGAGGGCGGCGCGGAGCTTTATATCTGCTCCGATTGCGGAACGGTTGAGGAGCGGCACGGCTCCGCAATCCCCAAGAGCGTTCCGGACGGTTTCAAGATTGATCGCTCGGTTATCGAGCATTTCGGGCACTGCGGTAACTGCAAGCCCTGACCGACGGAGCATACCGGATGATTGAGCTCTGGCGCGGCAATGCGAACGCGTGGGAATGCGACGAACTCGGGCATATGAATGTCCAGTTCTATCTGGCCAAGGCCAGCGAAGCGGTGGGAAACCTCGCGGCCCTGGCGGGTCTGGGCAATGTCTCCCGCTCTGATAATTACGCGACCTTGTTACCGCGGACACTGCACATCAAATTCCTTGCCGAGGCCCATCCCGGCGCGCCCCTGATGATCGAGGGCGGCATTACCGGCCATACCGATACACGGATGCATGCCGAGCTGGTCATGCGCCATGGCGGGTCCGGACAGGTCGCAGCGACCTTCCAATTCGAACTGGAACACGTCTCGCCCAGTGAAGGCCGTCCCTTCAATTGGCCAAAACGTTTCGCATCGGCCGTTGAAAAACTTGTCGTCAGCGCCGACCCGAAGGCCGCGCCACGCGGCATTGACGCGGACGACAGCGCCGGCAATGCCTCTGTCATGAGAGCGGATGCGCTCGGCCTTGAACAGATCGGCATGGGCCGTTTTACCGGAGACGATATCGGCCCCTTTGGTCGTATTCGCGCTGATGTCTTTCTGGGTCGCGTCTCCAACAGCGTGGTCAATTTCCGGGGCGCCTTCCCCGAGGAAATCGCCTTCCATAACGGCGAGCTCGACAGCCGTATCGGCAGCGCCCTGCTGGAGACCCGCATCCGGCCCTGCCGCTGGCCGCGCGAAGGCGATGGATATGTGATCCGCTCAGGCCTCAAATCTGTCAGCCCGAAAGTCAGAAACCTGGTGCACTGGGTCCTCGACCCGGCCACCGGCAAACCCTGGTGGACCATGGAAGGCGTCGCCGCCCCCATGGACCTCGATGCCCGCAAGCTGGTTGAGCCCAACGCGCACTTCAAGGCGATGTTGGATGCCGCGGTGGTAGCCGGGATCAAGGCGTAGCGCTTGCCTCGCTTGGCGACCTCCGCCAGTCTTTCATCCACTATTTGCCGTAGCCGCGACACTATCTGGGAAGATCGAGACCCATGACTATCCGTATCCTGCTGGCCTCGAGCCTGCTTGCGCTTTCTGCCTGCGGCGCGCCAACCGCGAACGAAATCCGTCCGCTGCGCCAGAATGTGGTGTTTGACGCCAACGAAATCGCTGAAGACCTGTCGCAGGCGATCCAGTTCCGCACGATTTCCTCGGCATCTGATGCCCGCGCCAGCTGGGAGGCGTTCGAGGGTTTTCGCGCTTTCCTGGCCGAGACTTTCCCCCTGCTTCATGCCCAGCTCAACCCGCAGGATCTGGGCGACGGGCAATTGCTCTTCACCTGGAACGGCAGCGATGAGAACGCCCAGCCGATCGTGCTGCTGGCGCACCAGGATGTCGTGCCGATCGAGCCCGGCACCGAGGACCAGTGGAGCCACCCCCCCTTCGAGGGACAGATTGCCAACGGATTTGTCTGGGGACGCGGTACACTGGACATGAAAGGGCATCTGATTGCGCTTCTGCACGCGATCGAACGGCATCTGGAAAACGGCACCCAGCCTCAGCGAACCCTCTATATCTCGCTCGGTCCCGACGAAGAGGTGGGTGGCCAGGGCGCGCGACGCGCTGCGCAATATCTCGCCGATCGTGGTCAGCAAGCCTGGTTCGCGCTGGATGAGGGCGGCCTGACGGTTCTGGACAGCCCGATGACCAATGCGCCCGCGGCGATGATCGGTGTCGCCGAAAAGGGATACATGACCGTCACGGTTACCGCTCGCGCCCGCGGCGGGCACTCCTCCACCCCGCCTCGCGCCACCGCCATCAGCCTGCTCGCCCAGGCCATCACGGCGATCGAGGACAATCCGTTCGAACACTCGCTCAATGACGGCCCGACACGCGCCATGCTGGCAGCCATGGCCCCGGAGATGGAAGGTATGGCCGGGTTTGCGGCCGCCAATAACGGCATCTTCGGCCCGATGATCCGCAGTCAGCTGATGGAACAAGATGCGGCCCGCGCCCTCATCGGCACCACGATCGCGCCAACCATTGTCGAGGGCGGGGTCAAGGACAATGTCCTGCCCCAGGAAGCGACCGGCACCATCAATCTGCGTCTGCATCCGCGCGACACGGTTGAAAGCGCACTGGAACATCTGCGCCGCTCCGTGGCGCATCTGGACGGCGTGACCATCGAGACCAACCAGTGGGCGAGCAATGCCCCTCCCGTCGCAGATGTTGATGGCGCCGCCTGGGACCTCATCGCTGGCGCCGCCGCAGGCCAGGCGGAACCGGGCACACCCATGGTGCCCTTCATGGTCACCGGCGCGACCGATGTCCGCGCCTTTGCCGACACCGCCGACAATCTCTACCGCTACTCCCCTGCCCGAGCTGTCATGGCCGATGTCGCCCGCATACACGGGGATGACGAACGCATCGCCATCGAGGACCTCGCCCGCATGTCAGGCTTTTTCTACACGGTGATCGCCGAGGCGAGTGTGGTGGAAGAGTAGGGGGTTATCGCCTTGCCCCTGAGGCGAAGCCGCAGATTCGATTGCGCCCCAATCCTGCCGTGGCGTATTCGCCACACCTGAGGGTTTTCAAGAACACCCCGCTTGCCGGTTTCGCCCAACAGGCGTAGTCAGGCTTGCCCGAATTACAGGAGACGGTACCCGTGAAGCGATCCATCTAGCAATCGAGGGCGGCCCCGACGGCCCGCTATCGCACCAGACTGCCCCGCCTAACCGCCGGTCATGTGGTGATGTCCCCGTCGACCCAAGCCCACTTGTTATTTGAACGTATTCACGAGGCGAGCCCGCTGGCTCGATGACCGATGTCGACTTCTGCATTTGATGCCCACACCGAACAAACCGATGAACTGATCGACGCCCGCGATCTGCATGATGATGTCCGTGAAGGCCTGTACGCCGATCCGGATGACGAGCCGCGCACTCAGAGCCTGACCAACGCTGCAGTCATGGCCTATCTCGCCAAGCAATGGCGGCGGCGGCCCGTGCTGCTGGCCGGCATGATTGTCTTCATGATCCTGGCCACGGGCATGGAACTGGTCATCCCGGTCGCCGCCGGACGCCTGATCGATACGCTCTCCGCAGGCCCCGGTGTCGGCAATCCCTGGGACGCCTTCTCCCTCTACCTCGGTGTGGCCGTTGTCTATTACGCCGTGCGCCAGCTGGCCTCGCGCTGCGAAGTGCCCTTCTCCTCTGCCAATATGGCTGACATGACGACAGAGGCCTTTGCCAAGGTGCAGCGTTTCTCGCTGGACTGGCATGCCAACACGTTTGCCGGTTCTGTCGTGCGCAAGATCACGCGCGGCATGTGGGCCTATGACACCATCACCGTGCACATCTTCATGGGCATTGCGCCCTCGATCGGCGTGATGCTGGGCATTGCCGGCATGATGGCCATTCGCTGGCCGCTGGTCGGCGGGATCGCCTTTGTCATCATGTGTGGTTTCATCGCCTCATCGCTCCTGCTGAGCCGCTATTACATCCGCCCGCAGAATATCCGCTCGAACGCCCTCGACAGCGAGATCGGCGGGGCGCTGGCGGATACGATCGGTGGCATTGCGACCGTGAAGAGTTTTGGAGCGGAAGCGCGGGAAGATGGCCGTTTCCACGGCCTGGCCTGGCGCTGGCGTGCCGCGACCAGGAAGACCTGGAACCGCTTCGTCAATTCCTGGCTGGTCAATATTGTCACCGACCTGACCATGCAGGCGGCCCTGGTCGGATTGCTGGTCTGGCAATGGTCGATTGGCAGCGCCACCGCCGGTGATGTTGTTGCGGCCCTGACGGCCTACATGATCGTCTCGGGATATATGCGCCGCTTTGGCGAACAGGTGCAGCAAGTCCAGCGCGGTCTCGACGAGATCCAGGACCTGGCAATCTATGACGCCCAGGAAACCGAGGTCAGCGATCACCCGGACGCCACGGAATTCCAGCCGGACCGGGGCGAGATCCGTTTTGACAAGGTGAACTTCACCTATGCAGGTCAGGAACGCCCGCTCTACACGGATTTCGAGCTGGCGATTCGCCCGGGTGAAAAAGTCGCCCTGGTCGGCCCCACCGGGTCGGGCAAGTCGACCTTTGTGAAGCTGGTTCAGCGGCTTTATGACGTATGCGACGGCGCGGTGCGGATTGACGGTCAGGATGTGCGTGGCGTCAAACAGGACAGCCTGCGACGCCATATCGCCCTGGTCCCGCAGGACCCGGCATTGTTTCACCGCACAATCGCGGAGAATATCGCCTATGCCAATCCACAGGCGTCGCCGGAAAATGTGGTCGCTGCCGCCAAGGCCGCCCATGCGCACGACTTCATCATGCGTCTGCCGCAAGGGTATCGCACCCTGGTTGGTGAGCGCGGGGTGAAGCTGTCCGGAGGTGAACGCCAGCGGGTTGCTATCGCCCGGGCCATCCTGGCCGACGCCCCTATCCTGATCCTGGATGAGGCAACTTCGAGCCTGGACAATGAAACCGAGCGCGAGATCCAGTCGGCGATGAACACAGTGATGGAAGGTCGAACGACAATCATCATTGCCCACCGCCTGTCGACCATTCGTGATGCCGACCGCATCCTGGTGTTCGAACAGGGCCGGATTGTCGAACAGGGGCGCCACGATGAACTGGTGAACCGCAGCGAAGGTGTCTATGCGCGCCTGGCTGAACTCGCGTCCACCTAGTTCACAGTGACGTAACTGGATATAAAAGCCGGGACGTGTATGACTCGCGACGACTAACGTGTTGGGAGACAAGCATGCCCCGGCTTCTGGCTGCTCTTGGATTTTTTCTGCTGCTGATCATTCCGGCCCATGCGCTGGACGATGAACACCCGCGTCCGTTCGACGAGAATTTTGATGCGATGACGGTCGTGGATGAAGCCCTTCTGCAAGGGCTGGCCGAGCAGAAACGTGTGCTGCTCATCCTCGGTGCAAACTGGTGCCATGACAGCCGCGGCCTCGCCCATCACTTTCAGGATGAGGAACTCGCGGCCACGCTCGAGCAACATTACGTCCTGCGCTTCATCGATGTAGGCTGGCGCGATCAGAACCATGCCGTGATGATGCGTTTCGGCGTGGCGGCGATTTATGCCACGCCCACTGTTTTCATCATCGATCCGACGGATGGGCGCCTGCTTAATCGCGACAGTCGCAATGACTGGGGCAGCGCCGCTTCACGGCCCATCGAGGAAGCTCGCGAATATTTCGCAGGTTTCGCGACCGGTGATGCTGACATGAACCTGATCGAGAGCTCGCTGGTTTACCAATCCCTGTTGATCGAGATCGAGATTTTCGAAGCAGAGCAAGGGGAACGCCTGGCGGAGGCCTATGTCGACATTGGTCGCTGGCGCGCCTTGGCCGAGGAAGAGCGCCCGGACAATTTCATGGAACTTGCGGGCGAGGTCGACACCTGGCGCAGCCGCATGCGGCGCCAGTCCCGTCGCCTTTACCGCGAGGCCTACGGCGCCGTGGAAGACGCCCTGCGCGACATGGCAGGCGACGCCGAAGTTACGGCAACAACCGTTGCCCTGCTCGACCAGTCCGATCCGGATATCAGCCTGCGATTCCAGCCCTTCGAAAGCGAACGCTGGTAGCGCTCATCTCTTACATATTGCTTCCGGATACCGCTGACGCGACAAGAGAACATCGTTTCTAAGCGTCCGAAGAGGAAATTTTCATGGCCGGAATTGCCTATTTCGAGATCCACTCCTTTGCGGCGCCCGGAGAGGCTTTCACCGGCAATCCCGCGGGTGTCTGTCTGCTGGACCGCTTTCCCAGTGACGATGTGATGCGCGGCATTGCCGCCTCCAACGCGCTGTCGGAAACCGCCTTCGTCGTGCCGCGTGAGCAGGACCATTGGGACCTGCGCTGGTTCACACCAACGGTCGAGGTCGACCTGTGTGGTCACGCCACCTTTGCCGCCGGCGCCGTTCTGTTGAAAGCCGACAAAGTCGTCGGTGACACGGCCCGTTTCGAGACCCGTTCAGGTCGTCTTGAAGTGCGCGCCGACGGACATCAGCTGGCGATGGACCTGCCCGCGATCGGCTACAAAGCCGGCCGGCACGCCCCCGCGCTGGAAGCCGCCCTGGGACTGCAGAGCGCCCCTGAGGACGTCCTGGACGTTGAACGAATTCACGGTGCTGGCTACCAGATGTGGGTGCTCGGTCATGAAAACCTGGTCCGCAGCGCCGAGCCCGATCATGGCCTGCTGCGCAAGCTGAACACGAATGTGATCCTGACTGCGCCCGGAGGCAGCGGACTGGATTTCGTCTCCCGCTTCTTTGCCCCGGCCTCCGGGGTCGATGAGGACCCCGTCACAGGCTCTGCGCATTGCACGCTGTCGCCCTATTGGGGTGAACGCCTCGGCAAGACCCGCATGAAGGCCCGGCAGATCGGACCGCGACCGGGCGCGCTCGAGGTCAAGATACACAAGGAGCGCGTGACCCTGTATGGCCACGCGCCCCATTATCTCTCCGGGGAAATTACGCTCCCCTGATCAGAACCACTCAGTAGCGGTGTCCGCGGTGGTCATTATAGCGGCTATTGCGATAGCCGTGACGACCCCGGTGACCCCGGCCCCGGTCACGAGCGCCGCGACGGCCGCGTTCGATCACAACATCAATCTGGCGCAGCTCACCCCGACGGGTTTCGCGGTAGAAATTGCCATGGCGACGATAGACGATGCCGGGGGATCCCAGACGGCCGCCCGAACCACGCTCGATGCCATTGCGGCGCTCCCAGCGGTCGGGAACATAGGTCCAGGCACGTCGCGGACAATCGACAACGCGACGGTCCCGACGATCTTCTCGTCGATCCCAACGGCCTTCATTGACACGTCGGTCGCGGCGGTCTTCGCGCAGATCAGGGCATGCACGGGCATTCAGGTACCACGTGCCGGCCGAAGCCGTACCGGAAATCCCGACGGTGCCCAGACCAGCCAGAAACGCGGCTGCAAGTGCGCTCTTGAAAAATGACATGGCTTACTCCTTTGCCTGAGGTGGCCGTCTCCGGCCGGTGTGGGAGTAATTAACAACAGCGCATCTGAGCGTGCCTTGAATGTCCGGTTCAGCTTGGGGTCATCTAGCTGAACAGACAAAGACCACCCTCCCAAGCCTTGGTTTTGCCGGACATTGAGGGGATAGTGCGTATGGAGACAATGGGAGGTGCGGATGAACAAGCTCTGGGTCGCAGGTCTGATAATGCTGCTGGTCGGCCATGCCGCCGCGCAATCGACAGACAACACACCCGAGGCATCGCAACTTTCGAGTCGCGAGATCACCCGTTATCTCCACACCTACACTCAGAAGCCGCAACGCCCCCAGGGCGTGTCAACCGGCCGCTATCGCGGTGTCGATACCTGCCGCTGGGCCAATGACGGCGAATGTGATGACCCGGGCATCGGCACAGGTGCCTGCACCCAGGGCACGGACTACTCTGATTGCTGGCGGATTGCGGAAGGCGTTGAAGACAATTCCTGCCAGTGGGCCAATGACAATGAGTGCGACGAGCCGGGCTTTGGCACCGGTGCCTGCACCCAGGCCACCGACCTGACAGATTGCGGCAGTGTTATCGAGCTGCGCTTCCGAAATGACAGCTGCGAGACGGCCTTCGACGGTGTCTGCAATGAACCCGGGATCGGGGATGGCCGCTGCGAGGAGCGCACGGACCGAGCCGACTGCATGGGCCGCGACCGTCCGATGGGTATCAATGACCACTTTTTCGGCCATGACGACCGCATCTTCATGGACACGGCGCAGTTTCCCTGGAGCGTTATCGGACAGGTCGATTTCGATACCGGCGGCGCCTGCACCGCGACACTGATCGCCGAGGACGTTCTGATCACCGCCGGTCATTGCATCTCCGAAGGCAATCGTGCGGATTCGCGCGGTGTCTTCAACACAGGCGCCGGCCGCCGCGGCGGGCCGATCTCGGCACGGGTGATCGGCCATTTCATGGACCCGGACTGGAACGAACAGCGTTTCAGTTCCACCGATGATATCGACGGAACGGACTGGGCCCTCCTGCGTCTCGACCGTCCCATCGGCCGGGAGCTGGGTTATGTCGGCGTGAGAGCGCTGGTCGATGAGGTCGGCAATCGCCAGGCGCGCCAGATCGATCTCTATCAGGCCGGGTATAGCTGGGATACCGGCACCCACCTGTCCGGCAATGTCGGCTGCAACATGACCCGGGTCTACCGCGACAACACTATGGCGCATGATTGCGACACCACGCGGGGAGACAGCGGCTCGCCCTTCATGATCCGCGAGGGCAATGAGTATTTCATCGTCGCCACGGACAGTAATTTCCGCCGCAATCCCGGTCAGCCCATGACCTATATCGCGGCGCGCTCGGACCGCTGGGTTCAGTATCTGGAAGATTTCCGCAGTGGCCGCCTCGGCCAGGGCGGTTCCCGTCCGGCCGGGACCACGAAACCGATCAAGGAAAACAACTAGTCCTCGGCAAACAGGCGCTCCAGGCTGACAGCCAGCGCCTGTCGCCAGCCGGCCATGTCATGACCGCCCTCATAAAGCACGAACTCGGCCGGATGACCTGTATCCTCCAGCGCCTCCATCATGGCCGCATTGGTCGCCAGCATCACATGTCCGGAATTCGTCGAGGTCACGACATATTCCAGCGACCCCGCCGCCAATACAAAACGCGGGCCGCCGGCCAGAGCCTCAGGAACCCGCCGGGTCAGCCAGCGTGGCGCCTCACCCTGTGGAGCCCAGTAAAAAGATCCTGACAGGGAAATCGCGCCGACGACATCTTGCGGATGCTCAAGCGCTGCCATGCTCGCCACGAGTCCTCGCCGGGAGGCGCCCGCCAGGATGCGGGCCCCGTGAATATCCACATCAGCCAGGGCGATCGGCAACTCCTCGCTCAGGAAAACCATCTGGTCGGTATAGGCCTGCTCGGCGCTGGCGACATCGAGCTGGTCGATCAGCACGACATGCATGGGAGGAATAGAGCCGGCACTGACGAGATGATGCACAATCTCCCAGGCGGGTGCGCGAACACCCCAGTTGAAACTGTCGTAGAGGACCAGGACGGGCGCATCCGGTCCTGCGCCACCAACGGAATGATGCTGCAGGAAAACCGTTCGTCCCAGCGCTGCGCTGTCGAGGGTCAGCAGGTTGGGGTCAACACGCTGCGGGAAAGGAACAGGCATGATGGCGGGATGGCGTGTTGAACGATCCGCCAGCAGGATGGCCTCCGCCGATGCGCCACGCAGATGGGCCGGATTGGCCGCATCGCTCAGCCGGCGCCAGCCTTGTGGAGTCTCATACAGGAAGCTGTAAACGGCCGTGACGTCCTTGGGCACATCCAGCGTTAGATAATGGATACGGGTATTGCCCAGCACCTGCATGGGCAACGTGAAATCTCGAAGATAATCCTCGACGGGCTGAACCGCCCGGCTGGCATTGATAATACTGTCGAGACGAACCTGCCCCGCGCCTGCGGGGGCCTGGATCGCGAATGTGACCCGGCGCAGTGTCTCGTCCGCGGGGTGGTTCTCAACCAGCGGCAACCCGCCAGACCGCAGATTACGCCAGATTTCCTCTTCGGCATGCGGGCGCAATTCCAGCTCGGCCAGCGCCGAGCTGATCGCGGCTGGCACCCCCTGGGCAACCAGCACGCCTGGCCACGCCAGCAAGACCAGCAGACCAGAAACAATGACGAACACACTTTTCCTCATGAACGGCGCAGTCTAGCGTTTTCCGCGCAAGGGGGAAGCCATGCTCGACAACCTTATCGGATCAGACGCCACCCGGAACCAACACTATGTGCTGATCGCCTCAGCCGTGCTGGGTTTCGCCTATCTGTTTGATGGTTTCGGCCTGGCCCTGCCCTATCCGGCGGACGTCGTGCTGAAGGCCTCCGGCATCATTCTGCTCGGTGTCCTGGCCATGATGCGCGGCTATCGCTGGCTGGCGGCGGGCCTGTTCCTGGGATCAGCCGGAGACGCCTTCCTGGCGCTGCAACCCCAACAGACCGCGCTGGGCATCCTCTCCTTCGGGCTGGGCCATATCGTCTATATCGGCCTGTTCGCGATAGTCCTGCGACAGCGCTCACTGGTGGGTGGTTATGGCTTTCTCGCCGCGGCCGGTCTGGCGGTTTTCGGCGCCATCATGCTGACGGCCCTGCAGCCGCATTTTGGCGAACTGCGCATCGCGGCCTCGATCTACAATGCCATCATCATGTTGATGGCGATCCTGGCTGTGATCGGACGCGCCCACCCGCTGGCGATTGCGGGCGCGCTGCTGTTCGTGGTGTCAGACAGCGTCCTGGCCTGGCGCATGTTCGCGGACGCCCTTCCCTGGGGCGGCCCTGTGGTCTGGGTGACCTATTATCTCGGCCAGGCCGGGATCTGCCTGGGCCTGGCACGGGAACGGTAGCGGGCTTTCCCTTTCAGTGCACTAATCCGTCACCCCGATGAAGATCGGGGCCCAGTTCGCAGAGCGCGGTGTTACCGGACCGGACACATTTTGAGGCCAAATCCAACCTTACGAACTGGGTACCTGCCTTCGCAGGGATGACGGGTACTAGATCACGCCTTCCGGGAGTTTCCAGTCGGGGCGGACGAAGTGGCAGGTATAGCCTTCCGGGAAACGTTCCAGATAGTCCTGGTGCTCGCTTTCCGCTTCCCAGAATTCACCCAGTGGTTGGACCTGCGTGACAACCTTGCCGGGCCAGAGTCCGGACGCCTCAACGGCGGCAATCACCCTCTCGGCCTGCGCCTTTTGCTCGGCATCGGCATAGAAGATCGCGGAGCGGTACTGGCTGCCAATATCATTGCCCTGGCGGTTGAGTGTGGTTGGGTCGTGGATCTGGAAGAAGACCTCAAAGATCGCCTTCAGGCTGATGACGTCAGCATCGAAACGGATCTCGATGGATTCCGCATGCCCGGTCTGGCCGGTGCGCACCGTATAATAAGTCGCGTTTTTCGTGGTACCGCCGGTATAGCCAACACGGGTCGACAAAACGCCGGGGCGCTTGCGCAGAAGATCCTGCATGCCCCAGAAACATCCACCGGCCAGGGTGATCGTTTGCTCAGCCATAATTCCATCCTCGCTCCCGCCGGACTATCCGACGGGGTCGAAAATAGTGCCGGCAACCAGAATTTCTAGTTCATCAAGCCCTGTTCAGATGCCATTGAACGCATGGCCTTCTGAAGTTTTTCGAACGCACGCACTTCGATCTGACGGATACGCTCGCGGCTCACGCCGTAATGCTCGGCCAGTTCTTCCAGCGTCTTTGGGTTTTCCGACAGACGACGTTCCTGCAGAATGTGCTGTTCGCGCTCGTTCAGATCGCCCATGGACGCCTGCAAAAGCTGCATGCGCGTATCGAACTCATCATTCTCCGCCAGCTCGTCTTCCTGGCTTTCAGCATCATCATCCGACAACCAGTCCTGCCATTGCCCGTCACCTTCGGTGCCCTTCAACGGCGCGTTCAGGGAAGCATCAGGACCAGACAGGCGACCATTCATCGACACGACGTCATCATTGGTCACGCCGAGCTTGGTGGCGATTTCCTCAACCTGGTCCGGTTTCAGATCACCTTCATCCAGGGCCTGCATCTGGCTTTTCATGCGGCGCAGGTTGAAAAACAGCTTCTTCTGCGCGGCGGTCGTACCCATCTTCACCAGCGACCAGGACCGCAGGATGTATTCCTGGATCGAGGCGCGGATCCACCACATGGCGTAGGTCGCGAGACGGAAACCCTTGTCCGGATCGAATTTCTTGACCGCCTGCATCAAGCCGACATTGCCCTCTGAAATCACTTCACCGACCGGAAGGCCATAACCGCGATACCCCATCGCGATCTTGGCAACCAGACGAAGGTGAGAGGTCACCAGCTTTTCGGCGGACTTCGCATCACCGTGCTCACGCCAGGCCTTGCCGAGCATGAATTCCTCGTCCTTTTCCAGCATGGGAAAACGGCGGATCTCGGCCAGATAGCTGGACAGACCCTGTTCAGGCGAGAGCGATACTGCGAGTGCGTTAGACATAATATACATCCTATCCCTATGCAGACAGGGCTGGCCAGAGGCGTCACCATGCCTGTTCGCAGACGTATTTGGGGAAGCGAAAGCGCGAACGCTAGGGCCTCACGCCGACGTTACCGCCATTTGAGCGTACATAATGGTTATGCATCCATGCACGCCCCCGCCTGCCCTATGCATATGGGAAGCCAAATCAGGTGTGCAAGGGCGGGCGGAGGTGTGGGCAGATCCTAGACGTCGTGCCGGTGCTGTGAGCGCACCACCTGCAATTCCAGGCGCTTGACCTCGCGCAACACCTCGTTGGCCACGATTTTCTGGAACAGAACCCCGCGCAGAAAAAGAATAATCTGGGTGACCACGACCAGCCCCAATCCCCAGCGCAAGGTCATCAGAACATCATCGGTTTGGAAAAGTTCCAGCGTGATCCAGATCGCCAGCCCGACAAACACCAGGACCAGGGCCATGACCACAGCCATGACCCAGCCCAGAGAACCGGAGAAGATCCCCAGCGCCTGGCTGAAAAAGCCCGGCTGGTGCGCATGACGCCCCAACAGGTCTTGATCCTCGGCATCAAGCGCCTCGGCAATCAGATCGTCGATATCCTTGTCCGAATTACTCATTTTTCTCTCCATCACAAGAAATCTCCAGCGCCTGCCGGATTTTCCGGCGCGCATGCATCAATCGGGTTTTTATGGTGCCAGGCGGCACGTCCAGGGCGATCGCAATCTCGGTCACGCTCATTTCCTGGCGGTGAAACAGCGCCAGCGCAGAGCGTTGATCGGGCGGCAGGTTTGCCATCGCCCTGGCCACCACACCCACATCGGCCTGGTTGGCGGCAAGGGCCTCGCCATCCATGACACCCGGGGGCTCGGCCGCCATGGCA
>CBFHQE010000032.1:0-23883 GCA_965657935.1 Maricaulis sp.
CATGCCCGGCGCCGTTGCCGAGGCAGGTCTGGCAGATGAGATCCTCCCCCTTAAGGATGTTGGATCTGCCATCGTACGACGCGCAAAAGGTGGGCTGTAAAATGATCAAACAAGACGACATCACATTCGTCGCCGCAGAAGCGTTCAAGCGCTCAGGCCTCGTTCTGTCGGCAGACAAGGGTTATCTCCTTGAGAGTCGGCTGGCACCGCTGGCCCGAGCCGAGGGATTCCCGTCAATAGACGCGCTTTTGACAGCCGCGCGACGCGATCAGGGTGACCGTCTGCTGTGGGCGATCACTGAAGCCTTGGCGACGCACGAGACGTTCTTCTTTCGCGACAACACGCCATTCGACCTGTTTAAGAATGACATCCTGCCGGTTTTGACGCGCGCTCGCGGGGCCGGATCAACGATTCGGATCTGGTGTTCTGCTTGCTCGTCCGGTCAGGAGCCGTACTCCCTCGCCATGTTGCTTGAGGAAGAACGCGCCCGTCTGGGTGGCAAGCGTTTCGAGATTGTTGCGACCGACATGGCTCCGCGTGTTCTGGATAAGGCCAAGGCCGGTGTCTATTCGCAATTCGAGGTTCAGCGTGGCCTGGCGATCCAACGCCTGGTGCAGCACTTCGAGCAAAATGGCGATCAATGGCGCATCAAGCCCAATATCCGCCAGATGGTGAACTTCCAGAAGCACAATCTCCTGGATCCGATTGTCAGTCTCGGCAATTTCGACGTCGTTTTCTGCCGCAATGTTCTGATCTATTTCGATCCGGATACCAAAAAGCAGGTGCTATCCCGCATTGCCCGCCAGACGCCCAGTGATGGCTATCTGGTCATGGGGGCCGCAGAGACTGTGGTTGGCCTGTCCAAAGACTTTGTGCCGGTTGAGGGCAAGCGTGGCCTCTATGGCCGCACAGAGGCCGGTTCAGGCCGCACAACGCGCGCGGCTTAACCCAGGACACCTACAGTCCAGCAAAAAGAGCCCTGCAGATTGCTGCGGGGCTCTTTTTTGTGCGTAAAGCGTCAAAGTTGGCAGGGCGGATCAGACACAAAAAAGCCCGGGCGCTTGCCCGGGCCTTTTCGTAATACTGAGACCGGTATTAGGAGGCGGCTTTTTCCTCGACGGGATCGCGCAGCACATAGCCACGGCCCCAGACCGTCTCGATGTGATGTTCGCCATCCGTAGCCGCTGCAAGCTTCTTGCGGAGCTTACAGATGAAGACGTCGATGATCTTCAGCTCCGGCTCGTCCATGCCGCCATAGAGATGGTTCAGGAACATCTCCTTGGTCAGGGTCGTGCCCTTGCGCAGGGAGAGGAGTTCCAGCATCTGGTATTCCTTGCCCGTCAGGTGGACGCGCTGACTATCAACTTCGACGGTCTTGGCATCCAGGTTCACCGCGACGGAGCCCGTGCGAATGATGCTCTGGGCGTGACCCTTGGAGCGCCGCACGATTGCGTGGATGCGGGCGATCATCTCGTCCTTGTGGAACGGCTTGGTCATGTAGTCATCGGCGCCACAGCCGAGGCCGCGAACTTTGTTATCGATGTCTGCATTGCCCGTCAGGATCAGGATCGGTGTGTCGACCTTGGAGACGCGCAGCGTCTTGAGAACATCAAAGCCCGGCATGTCAGGCAGGTTCAGGTCGAGAAGGATTATGTCGTAATCGTACAGCTTTCCGAGATCGACACCTTCTTCACCCAGATCGGTGGTGTAGATGTTGAAGCCCTCGGATTTAAGCATCAACTCGATAGACTGGGCTGTCGCCCGATCATCTTCAATAAGAAGAACCCGCATGGTTCGCCTCCGGTTTTAATGGCGGACGAATCAGCGTCGCCCGGTCTCAGCTTTGAATTAACCTTATTCGGACGCTATGCGGAAACCCTTAACGAAAGTTAACTGCGCCTTGACCTAGTTTTGGAATCGCAGCTGTCGGGATTTACGTTGACTCAAGCCGATTCGAAATTCGCGTTAACCATTAGGCGTTTATCAGGGAGGGTGTTGATTGAAAACGGCTTTCGGGACCCTTCTGTATCAAATATCACCTGCATAAAGTATGTTCGGAGACGGCAAGAAAAGAGCCCGAAACGCTGATTTCGAGCTCGATTCGCAACTGTTTTTGGGTGGGGAAAAGTTATTTTCCACAGATTCGGTGCTATTCCGCAGCTTGAAGTCTCGAATGGGCGAGCGCCAGCAGCGTGGCTGCTCGGGCATCGAAATCATCCTTGCGACCATCAAACAGGATCCGGTCCTCGTAACCGGTCAGCCACAGGGCATCGGGATTACGGCGGGCGATCACGATGTCGCCCTGCAGGTGTTCCTTGGGCGTGCGGTGCAGGCGGAAGATGATCAGGCCATCAGCCATCGCTTCGGCGAGGTCGCTGTCAGCACCAGCCAGTTCCGGCATGGGATCAATCATGCCCACAACTTCCATCTTGCCGGCCTCGGTGGACAGCGAGAAGCGCGACCGTTCAATACCGGACAGTCCGTGCTGACTGTCGCGGTGCAATTGATAGGAGCGTTCAACCGGAACAGCGAATGCGCGGTGACCCTCGATTTCGCGGCACTGGAAGAAATAGTGATTATTCACACCCAGTCGCTTCATCTCGCGCTGGAGGATGCGCAGCGTTGTCTCGTCATCATTGACGCTGTCGATGATCGGCGTCTGGTTTTCCAGGGTGACGAAGGAACGGCTGCGCATGCGCCGAATGACGCTCTGGACGGCGGGATTGCGGGCCGGGCGTCCGTGATGGTCGTAGGTGTAGCCACCATGTTCATCCAGGGCCAGAAACTCGTCCGGATGCGTGAAGTGGACCATAAAGCTGACCAGGACATCCGGGTGCAGTTCGTGGAACAGGTCCAGCATCTCAAAGAAGTTGTCGTCAAACCGCTCTGGGAAGAAAGCCATTTCCTTGGTGCCGATGCGGATGATGTCGAGGCCGGCCTCGGCAAGCCCGTTGAGATAGTCGAACAGATTGGTGTTCGACAACACCATCGGGTCACCACCGGAGAGCAGGGCCTCGCGAATACGCGGCCGTGTCGTTTCGCCGCGCGCGACGCGGGCGTTATGATCCTCGATATATTCGACAATTTCATGGATTGATGCGGTGTCCTTGCCGGTCTTTCCAGTCAGGAAGTCGGACCGATAACAATAGCGACACCAGGAAGAACAGGTGCGCACAACATAGAGCAGCACCAGTTCATATTTGTGCAGCAGGCCCGGGATGGGGCTGTAGCTCAGCTGGTTTGACGGGTCGGCTTCACCCGACAGGTCCTCGGTTTCTTCCGGACGGGCCTTGATGAGGTTCCGGATGGCCTCGCTGCGTTTGGCCAAATCAAGATAATAGCCCGTGGCACGCGGCGGCAACCGGTCAGACACGCCGGACTTCGCCAGCGCATCGAGCTCGGACAGGGAATAGACCGCTGCCCCGCCTTCTTCGACGTAACGCCGATATTGCGCCAGGTCGTGCTGGATATAGCGATTGAACTTCGTGTCTTGTATCTGTCCGTAAAGATTGGACTTATTACGGCGGCTCTGGGCCTTTTTCTTGGGGCGCGAACCGGCGATAACGTTCGTATTGGCGGGCGGCATAAGGTGTCTCCCGTCAGCTTTTAAGGCACAGCCAAGCCAAACCGGCTGTGCAATGACTACGTGATCGAAGCTGTGCGAGACTCTTCCGGCCTCGAGCAATCGGGCAGCCATTTCTTCGGCGCCCCTGCTTCGCATGAGGCCGGGAACATAACGTGCTATCCGCAGAAGTGAACCGCTGATGCCTAAAAAATAACACGGCAATTTCTGCCGCCCGTTTACGCGAAGGCAACCGGGATAGGCTATATTGTGGGTGAATCGGACAGAAGTCCGTGATGACCGGAGCGAAAACCGCCCATGATGCAGACCCTTATCGACCGCATTGAGCGCCTCGATGCCCGTGTCCTTGAAGGACGCGTCACGGCTCTTAACGGTCTGCTGATCGAGGCGGAAGGTCCCCAGGCGGGTCTCAGCCTGGGCGCTCATGCAACGATTGAAACACCTGCAGGCCCCGCGGAATGTGAAGTCGTCGGGTTTCGCGGCGAAACGGCATTGATGATGCCCTTTGGCCCGCTGGAAGGTGTTCGCCCGGGTGCGAAAACCCTGTTGTCGCCGGAACCGGCACGCGTGCGTCCGTCCGCGGGCTGGCTGGGCCGTGTGCTCGATGGGTTCGGACGCCCGCTCGATCGTGGCGCGCCCGTTGTGGAAGGTTCCAATCCCTATCCGTTGAAAGGCAATCCGCCGAGCGCGCATGGCCGCGCCCGCCTGGGTGACCGCATGGATCTGGGTGTGCGAGTGCTCAACACATTTGTGCCCATGCGCCGCGGACAGCGGCTGGGTATCTTCGCCGGATCCGGTGTCGGAAAGTCGGTTCTGATGTCCATGCTCGCACAGGGTTGCGACGCCGATGTCATCGTGATCGGACTGATCGGTGAGCGGGGCCGAGAAGCGCGGGAGTTCGTCGAGGACGTTCTGGGCCCGGAGGGGCGCGCGCGGTCAGTCGTCATCACCGAGACATCAGATGCGCCCGCACTGGCTCGGCGTCAGGCCGCACATCTGACCCTGACGACCGCAGAGTTTTTCCGTGACCAGGGCAAGGACGTTCTGTGCCTGATGGACAGTGTCACCCGTTTTGCGCTCGCACAGCGTGAAATCGGCCTTGCGGCCGGCGAACCGCCGACTACGCGTGGTTACACGCCATCCGTATTTGCCGAATTGCCACGGCTACTTGAGCGGGCCGGACCGGGCCCGGAGCGGACAGATGGCGGAAAACAGGGATCCATTACCGGACTTTTCACTGTTTTGGTGGATGGTGATGACCATAACGAACCTGTGGCGGATGCGGTGAGAGGTATTTTGGACGGACACGTGGTGATGAGCCGGGCGATCGCGGAACGCGGACGTTATCCGGCAATCGACGTCCTGAAGTCCGTCAGCCGGACGGCCCCGGAGGTTTATGCGCCGGAAGAGCGGCCCCTGGTCGCCGAGGCGCGCAAAGTATTGTCGGCCTATGCCGATATGGAGGAGTTGATCCGATTGGGGGCTTACACCCAGGGATCGAACCCGGTGGTGGACCGGGCAATCGCTCTCAACGACCCGTTGGAAGCGTTTCTCGGCCAGTCAAAAGACGAAGCGACGGACATACCGTCGACTTTCGCGGCACTGGCAGGGATATTAGGTGGTGGTGAAGGAGTAGCGTCATGACACGCTCGCACGAACCTCTGATCCGGCTGGCCCGGTTCAAGGTGGAAGAATTGCAAAAACAGATGGCCGAGCTCGACCGCTCCAAGGCGGCGCTGATCAGCCAGATTGAACGACTCGAAGCATCGGTTCCCGAAGAACAGGCGATCGCGACCCAGTCCAAGGATGGCTATCTTGCCTATGGTTCCTATGCCCAGGCGGTGATCAAGCGGAAAGATAATATCCGCGCGTCACTGACAGAGGTGGAAGCTCAGTCGGACGCCTTGCGGGACCGACTGTCCGAAGCCTTCCAGGAGCTCAAGAAATACGAGCTGCTCGAAGAGCGTCGGCTCGCGCGGGCCGAGACAGCGCTGCGTGAATCGGAACAGGCCGAGCTCGACGAGATGGCCTCCATCCGTCACCGCCGCGCGCACTAGACGGATCGACCAGAACGAAAAAAACGAGCCGGGTCTGGTCAGGCCCGGCTCGTTTTGTGTTTGTGGTGGGCGTCCTTCACTTCCCTTGTCCTCCCGAGCTCAGGCCCGGCGAAAGCGGGGCGCAGAGCGCGGACCCATTGCCGCGATTGGTGGGGCCCGGACCTCCGCCCGGCTCAAGGTTGGACCTGCGTCCGGGATGACAAGTTGTGTGTGTTGGAGCTGCCCAAAGCTTCAAATGCCGACAGGCAACAGAGTAGGCCGATCGTGACCAGGTGGACGCCATGCGTACGATCTAAACGTTGCTACCGCACACTAGCTATCGAGCGTGCAATGAACCGAAAAGTTGTGATCGGACGCGGATACGGATTGGCGCAGGCTGAACTCTCTCGCGGACCGATTGGTTGCAGAGGACAAAAGATCAAGTTCGATATCAATGTTTCGCCCGGGGTATCGGCTGTTCAGCAGCTTAGCGATTTGTTCCGGGGCCGGGAGACACGGCGTCATCTCCAACAGGGTTTGGAGTGGAGCGAATTCGTCTGAGTTCAGAGTGTCAGTCGGGACGGAAGTTAGCAGGACCACCAAGAAATCACCGCAGCCCGATTGCGTGACGGAAATCTCATGGCCGGACTGCAAGATAATCCGTCCATATCTCCAGCCACCGTGTCTTGCTGGTGCGTCCGCGATGACCTCAGAGACCGCAGGGTGTTCAGTCACCCATGGGCCAATCGCTCCGTTCTCGAAGAGGCATTCGGAACTCTGAAGGACCAGAGATAGAAGCGCTGCCTCGATCACAGCTTCGAATACCGCCGCTTGGTCCAGTAGATCAGGCCGATCGTGACCATGTAGATCGCCAGCCTCAGCAAAACGACCACGCCGCCGCGTTCATCGAGGCGGGAGAAGGCGAAGTCGAAAGCGAAATCCGGTGGAACGCCCGTGGCCCAGCGATAGAAGAATGGCGCGACTGCATCAGCCATGAAAGCAATTGATGCCGCTGCGGGCCATTGTGGCCATTTGCGCATGATCAGCGCGCCAACCAGCGAGAAGACGATAATCAGCCACCAGTCAAAAGGTGTGAAGCCTTGCGACAGGCGATCATAAAACGAGTCATACATACGCGGTGCGCCCCCAAGCGCTGAACATATCCCGGGGCCAGTCTACGCGGCTTCCTTGCCTCTTGCGAGGGTTCCCGCCAAGGACTGGAGATCTTTGGCTGCCTCGCTCGTCGGAGAGCGAACCGACAGGCAGGCCTGGGCCCGGATGGCGGCCGGGACCGCCTCGTCGCGGCGGATCACCCCGGCCAGGGTGGGTGTGAAGCTCAAAAAGGCTTCACAGGTTTTCTTGAAAGCGCCAAAGGCCTCGTGCGCGGCCGCTCGCGTGGGCGCATTATTGACGACCACCAGCGGCGAGGCACCGTCATCATGCAGGCGCAGGGTTTTTACAAATGCATAGGCGTCGGTCAGCGAGGTCGGTTCATCATTGATGACAATGATAACGTCGTCGGCTGTCAGGGCTAGGCGCACGGTAGATTTATCGGCACCTGCAGCCAGATCGAGGATGGCGCGGTCATAGGACATAGCGAGTGCGGCAACACCGCTCGCCAGCTTGGTCAGGCTGGGTCCTGAAATATTGGCCAGGGCGCCGGAGCCTGAGCGACCGGAAATCACGTCGAAACCGCCGCGCTCTTCAGAGCCGCCAAGGGCGGGAGCTGTGGCGTTGGCCAGATTTACACACCCATTGATCACGCTGGTGATGTCAGAGGAGGGCTGCAAACCCAGCTGGACGTCGATATTGGCCATGCCCAGATCACCATCCATCAACAGGACGCGTTCATCCATCTGGGAGAGGGCGCGGGCCATGCCGATGGCGAGCGTGGTCTTGCCGACACCGCCCTTGCCGGATGCGATGGCGAGGATGCGGCCTGCCGCGCGTGACTGGGGTGCGGATGCAATCTTCATCACATGTCCTCGCCGTCAAAAGGGTTGAGCCGGTCTTCGATCAGGGCGCGCGCCAGGCGCAACGGCGTCGCCGGCGCCAGACCACCGCCGATAAAGGGCGTCGAGGAAATCTGGGCAAAGGCCAGGCCGGTTTCGCCAACACCAAGGGTCGCTCCCAGGCGACGTGCGCAATCCAGTTTGACCGGAATAGCGCGACTGGCACCGATTGAGGCAAACAGCGAGGCAGCATCTTCCGCGTCCTCGGCCGCCAGGCCAGCATCGAAAATATAGACAATCTCGGCTTCGGCGCTGTCGGCAAAGGCGAGTGTCATGTCCAGATCATCAAGCTCGAACGGATTGACTGCCGGGCTGTCGATCAGGACCGGACCCTCGATCTCGGCCATGGCGTCGGCCATTTCGCGCGGGTCATCGACGGCGCGGAAACCGGCCTGCATCTTTTCTGCCAACGCCCGCAAGCGGGCATCGGCTCCGGCACGTTCGCCATCACAGGAAATCAGGGTTGGCGAAGCGCCGGCGGCGACACAGCGCGCTGCGGTTTTGGCCAGGGTCGAGGTCTTGCCAACACCGGGCGTGCCCGCAAACAGCACGGGATGCTCCGGAATGGCTGGCAGCGGCTGGAATGTGTAACGGCTCTCCATGGCATGGGCGAGGCGAGCGACGGAATGTCCATCGGCCAGGTCCTGTGCCGAACGCATCAGCGCCTGGGCAGCGATGCCCGGCGCCCGATGATAACCCAGCGCGTGAATGACACGGTCAAGCTGGGCGTCCTCGAAGGCTCCCCGCTCGATGTCGGCATGTTCGATCAGGCGTTCGCTGACCTCGCGCACCGGTTCGACCGGCCCGTTGCGCGGGGGCGCTTCGGTGGCCGCGCGGACCTGGACACCACCGTCCGGGCCATCGGATGTGGCGATGATGACGGCATCGGGGCCCATTTCATGACGGACGTCTGACATGGCTTGAGTCAGAGTCTGGGCTGCAAAGGTCTTGAGGCGCATACGAGGTTGGACCAGCTAAATTGTTGTCGTTAACCGACGTGGCCGAGGGTCTGCAGGCGCGCGCTCGGGTGAATTTCATTTTGCGACATCACGACCGTCTGAGGCCTGAAACGCTCAACCAGAGAACGCACATACGGACGAATCAGCGGGCTCGTCAGCAGTACTGGTACCTGACCCTGAGCTGAAGCGGTTTCGAAAGAGTTTCTAACTGCAGCAACAAAGTCATGAAGTTTGGACGGGGCCAGGGCGAGCTGTTTGCGTTCGCCATCGCCGACCAGAGCCTCCATGAAGGCCTGCTCCCAGTGGGGGGAGAGGGCCATGACAGGCAGATTTCCGTCCGGAGCGCGATTGGTGTGACAGATCTGGCGCGACAGGCGCGTGCGCACATGCTCGACAATGGCATCGAGATTTTGCGTCGTGGCGCTGGCTTCGGCGATGCCTTCAAGAATGGTGGGCAGATCACGAATGGAAATGCGCTCCTTGATCAGCGTCTGCAGGATGCGCTGGATGCCGGCGCGGCTGATCTGTGCGGGGGCGATGTCTTCAACCAGCTTCTTGTGTTCCTTGGAGAGCTTGTCGATCAGCTTCTCGACCTCAGCGTAGGACAACAGGTCTGCCATGTTCTCGCGCAGGATCTCGGTGAGATGGGTGACCATGACCGCCGCCGGTTCGACGATGGTGTAGCCACGGAATGAGGCTTCCTCGCGCAGGTTCTCATCGATCCAGGTTGCAGGCAGTCCGAAGGCGGGCTCCTTGACGTGATCACCCGCAATGTCGATGGGCAGCCCGGCCGGGTCCATGACCAGAAGCTTGTTCAGCTCCAGATCGCCCTTGCCGGCCTCCAATTCCTTCACCCGGATGGAATATTCCTGATTGCCCAGTTGCATGTTGTCGATAATGCG
Organism: Maricaulis sp.; assembly: GCA_965657935.1. Classification (GTDB taxonomy): domain Bacteria; phylum Pseudomonadota; class Alphaproteobacteria; order Caulobacterales; family Maricaulaceae; genus Maricaulis. The sequence goes on from CBFHQE010000032.1 coordinate 9,493, forward strand.
CACGGCGGGCGTGACAAAACCCATTTCCTCGGCGAGTGACCGGCGCAGCGCCTTGATCTGGTCGGTCAGTTTGCGACCGTCGACATCATTGATCAGCGGCAGCAGGCCATAGCCCAGTTCGATCTTCAGCTCGTCGATGGTCAGACTGTCTTCGATCGGTGCGTCTTCCGGCGCGATTTCCTCTTCTTCCGGCTGTTCGGCCGCCAGGCGGGCGGCTTCCTTTTCGGCGGCCTTCCTCTCCTGAATATCCCGGTTCATCCAGGCGAGTGACCCCGCTCCGGCTGCCATCAAGGCGAAGGGAACAAGTGGCATGCCGGGCAACAGGCCAACAATCAGGGCGACACCGGAGACGAGGCCCAGGCCTTGTGGATTGGCGGTCAGCTGGCCGAAGACGGCCTTGTCCGCCTCGCCGTCTACACCGGCCTTGGAGACCAGAAGACCGGCGGCAACGGAGATGATCAGCGCGGGGATCTGGGAGACCAGGCCGTCGCCAATCGTAAGGGTGGAGTAGGCCGCAGCAGCATCCGCGAACGGCATGCCGGACTGGACCACACCGATAATGATCCCGCCGATCAGGTTGATCGCGGTGATCATCAGGCCCGCCATGGCATCCCCGCGCACGAATTTCGAGGCACCATCCATGGCACCGTAGAAATTGCTTTCGCCTTCGAGTTCCTTGCGGCGCTCCTTGGCTGCGTGCTCGGTGATCAGGCCCGCCGAGAGATCGGCATCGATGGCCATCTGCTTGCCCGGCATGGAGTCCAGGGTGAAACGCGCCGCGACTTCGGCGATGCGGCCGGAACCCTTGGTGATGACCACAAAGTTCACGATGACGAGAATCGCAAAGACAATGACGCCGATAACGACATTGCCCTGCATAACAAAGGCCCCGAAAGCCTCGATGACCTCGCCGGCCGCATCCGTCCCTTCGTGCCCGCGTGACAGGATCAGACGGGTCGATGCGATATTGAGGCCGAGGCGCAGAAGCGTGGTGATCAGCAGCACTGCCGGAAAGGCAGAGAATTCCAGCGGCTTCTTGATAAACAGCGCGGTCATCAGAACCAGTACGGCGATGGAGATGGATGTGGCCAGCGACAGGTCGAGCAACAGGCTCGGCATCGGCAGCAACAACATCACCAAAATGCCGAGAATCCCTACGGCCAGGGCGACATCGCCTCGCAGCGTACGGTTCAGGAAAGCCTGAAAATTGAACCCGCCGGCGCCGGTGGCCGGGGTCTGGTTACTACCTGCTGTATCTGCCACGTTTTAGTCCTGTCAGGCTGCGGAGATACCCGCGGGGGTCTGGTTCGGCTGAGGAATGGCCACGCCCTGGTCGGCGTAGAGTTTCAGCTTGTTGCGCAGGGTCCGGATGGAAATGCCGAGAATGTTCGCGGCATGTGTCCGGTTGCCCAGGCAATGGTCCAGCGTATCCAGGATGAGATCCTGTTCGACTTCGGCGACCGTCTTGCCCACAACAACACGCTGAACAGCGTCAGCGGCGTCGGCGGCATGCCGGGTTACGCTGGAGCCCGAGCCAGTGAAGGCAGAGCCATCGGGCATGCGGATCGCGTCCGGTCCGATCTCTCGGCCGGTCGCCAGCAATACGGCCCGGTGCATGGCATTTTCCAGTTCGCGTACGTTGCCGGTCCACTCCCGCGCCAGCAGCTGGGTCCGCGCGGCGTCGGAAATGGGCTTTTCATCGACCTGGTTGGCGGCGGAGTACTTCTTCACGAAATGACCGGCCAGCGCGACGATGTCTGTCGGGCGCTCGCGCAGGGGCGGCAAGGCCAGATTGACGACATTCAGGCGGAAAAGCAGGTCTTCGCGGAAAGAGCCGTCGGCCACAGCCTTGCGCAGGTCGCGGTTGGACGTCGCCAGGATCCGGATGTTGACCTTGACGGGTTTGGTGCCACCGACACGGTCGATTTCGCGTTCCTGGATCGCGCGCAGAAGCTTGGCCTGCAGGCGCACATCCATTTCCGAGATCTCGTCGAGGAGCAGGGTGCCTCCATCGGCCTCCTCGAATTTACCCACGCGGCGGGCGATAGCGCCTGTAAACGCGCCTTTCTCGTGACCGAAAAGTTCCGATTCCAGCAGGTTTTCCGGAATGGCTGCACAGTTCACCGAAACAAACGGCTTGGACGCGCGTTTGGACTTGGAATGAACGTAACGGGCCATGACCTCCTTACCGGCACCACTTTCACCGGTGATGAGAACGGATGCTTCGGAGGCCGAGATGCGATCGGCCAGCTCGATGACTGTCGTCATCGACGGATCGCGGGCGATCATGGCGCGTTCGTCGTCCGCGACGGCCGCTAGCACTGCGGCGATGAGCTCGGCATCCGGTGGCAGGGGGATGAATTCCTTGGCGCCGGCTCGGATGGCAGCGGCTGCCATTTCCGGCCTGACATTGACGCCACAGGCGACAACCGGAACCGTGATGCGCTCACGCTCATTGGCGTCGATCAGGGACTGAACATCCAGCGACAGGTCGACCATGAGCAGGTCGGCACCCCGGCCGGCCCGCAGGTGAGCGGTTGCCTGTTCGATCGTGTCGACCTGAGAGACGGAGGCTCCGCGGTCGGTGGCGATTTTGGTGGCGGTGTAAAGCTGCCCGCCAAGGCTTCCAACGATCAGGACTCGCATTGCGTCCGCTCCATTTTCCTATTGTAACCGAGGCGCGACATCATGCTGAATCCCCATCCTTGATGATTTCTGTCATGGTCACGCCGAGACGATCTTCCACGACCACGACCTCGCCGCGCGCGACGAGACGGTTATTGACGTAGATATCGATGGCTTCGCCGATCTTGCGGTCGAGTTCGACCACAGAACCAGAGGTCAGCTTGAGCAGCGAGTTCACATCGATATGGGCCTTGCCGAGAACGGCAGAGATATTGACCGGAACATCGAAGACCGGGGCCAGGTCTGCGGCCGCCTTTTCTTCTTCCTCCATCATGCCTTGACCCGGTGTGGCAGGGGCTTGTTCCACCGGAGCATCCGGGAGTTCATTGCCCAGGTCGGGCAGGTCGAGATTATTTTCGTCAGCCATATCTGGCCTCCTTACGCCGCGGATGAGCCGGGCACTGCGCCGGCTGCGGGATCTATCGGGTCTGCTTCTTCAGTCGGAGCGGTCAGCCAGCGCTCGGTGAGCTCGCTGAGGCGCGCATCAACATCGGCCTGGCTGCGCTGGATGGCGCCCTTGCCCCATTCCAGCCGAATGTCGCCTGCAGTCATGCCTTCTTCGCCGCGAACGATGAGTGCGCCCTCGAAACCGCAATCGCGTGCAGTTTTCTCGAGGTGTTCGGCCAGCATTTCAACAAGGTCCGGGGCACAGCGCACGGTGAAGCGCGGTTCGCCGCGCAGATCCATCACGGCTTCGCGGACCACTTCCTCAATGGCTTCTGCCGGGAATGCGGCAAGCGCCTCGCCAGCGAGTTTGCGCGCTGCGGTCAGGCCAAGCGTGACAGCCTCGTTCCGCAATTGTTCGGATTCGGTGGCCAGCCTCGCCAGGATAAGCTGCATCTGGGAGGCGATTGCCTGCAGCGACTGCGCGCAGCGACCCTCTTCCAGCTCGCGGCCCTCCTCGACACCCCACATGCGGGCGGCATCAACATCGTCCTGGGTGAAGAAGCGCTTATAGCTCTCCCCGTCACGGAGCACTTCGCCGTTGTGGTCGAACTCAGTGTCGAAATGGAATTTCGTCGGCTGTTGTTGCACGGGGGGCTCCTAGTAAATCAATTCGTCGTCGGCACCGCCATCGGCCAGCATGATCTCGCCCTTCGCGGCGAGGTCCTTGGCCATGGCAACAATGCTCTGTTGTGCCTGGTCGACGTCTTTCAGACGCACCGGGCCCAAGGCGTTCATGTCTTCCTTCATGATCTTCGCGGCACGCTCGGACATGTTGGAGAAGAACAGATCGCGCAGGCTGTCGGATGCGCCCTTCATCGCCAGGCCCATCTGGTCCTTGTCGATGGAACGCATCAGCGTCTGAATGCCGCCCGGGTCCAGCTTGGACAGGTCCTCGAAGACAAACATCAGCGAGCGGATCTTTTCGGCGCTGTCGCGATTGCGCTCTTCCAGCGCGGCGAGGAAACGGTTCTCGGTCTGGCGGTCAAAATTATTGAAGATCGACGCCATCATCTCATGGCTGTCATGTTTGGATGTACGTGCCAGGTTGGACATGAATTCGGTGCGCAGCGTTTCCTCGATCCGGTCGAGAATTTCGCGCTGAACCGGCTCCATGCGCAGCATCCGTGTCACCACTTCCATGGCAAAGTCTTCCGGCAAGGCGCCGAGGACGCGGGACGCGTGCTCGGATTTTACCTTGGACAGAACAACAGCCACGGTTTGCGGGTATTCATTCTTCAGATAGTTGGCGAGAACGACCTCGTTCACATTGCCCAGCTTGTCCCACATGGTGCGGCCGGCGGGACCGCGCAGCTCTTCCATGATTGTATCGACCTTCTCTCCCGGCAGGAAAGAGGTGAGCAGTCGCTGGGTCGCCTCAAAGGACCCCATCAACGAGCCGGTCGAGGACATCTGGCCGACAAAATCGACAATCAGCTTCTCGACGGCCGTCGCGGAGATGGTGCCCAGATTGGACATCGCCTGCGAGACTTCACGGATTTCTTCCTCGTCGAGATGGCTCCAGAGGCCATGATCCTCTTCGCCCAGGGCGAGCAGGATCACGGCGGCTTTCTCAGGGCCGGTGAGGCGATTGGGTTCTTCGATGGCGCGGCGTTTTTCGGACATTTCGGACCTCAGGCGTCGTGCAGCCAGCTACGCAGGATAGAGATGCTCTCTTCCGGGTGCTGTTCGACGAGGGATGCAACTTTCTTGATGGAGGATGCCTTCACCTGACCATCGATCTTCTCGATATCGATCAACGCATTGTCGATGGAGGGTGGAGGTGCGGCACCCGCGGGCAGGGCTGCGGGCACTTCCGCAGTGGGGAGCCCTGTCGGGGCGTTCGCCGTGTCCAGAGTGTGGGCCGGTGCGCCGCCTGCTGTCGCCAGGGCCAAACCAGCCGGCGCGATTGCCGCTGAGCCAGCGCCTTTGACCAGCGGGCGAGCAACGAGGAAGATGACCAGCAGGGCGGTGATAAACATCACCAGCACTTCGGCGCCGCGCAGCACATCATTCTTGTTGAAGCTGAAACCGCCTGCCGCTTCCGTTCCCAGCAAGGGGTTGGTGCGGGCGAACTCAATCTGCGTCACCGTCAGGTCGTCCTGACGGGTGTCGCTACTGACAAAACCCATCGCCGAGCGGACCAGCGCTTCGATTTGAGCGATCTCTTCGGCGGAGCGGGCAGCCCAGGTCGACGTGCCGTCCTCATTCGTGGTCAGGACACCATCCACGGCGACAGCAACGGCCAGACGATTGATGGAGCCGGCTTCGATGATCTCGGAGCGCGTTGTGCTGGAGATCTCGTAATTGACCTCTTCAGAACTGATATCACGCTCGGATGCAGATTGGGCCCCGCCGCCTTCCGTTCCGCCGTCCGGCAAATTCTCTGAAGCGGAAACGGCATTGGAGTTGCCGCCATCGCTGTCCCGTGACGTTTCATTGTTTCGTCTACGAGACAACAGAACCTGGCCGTTCGGATCGAAGTTTTGCGAAGTCTCCGTCACGCTCTGGCGGTTCAGCTCTGCCGTGACCTGGACGCGGGCTGCGCCCGGGCCGACCACGCCTTCGACGATGTTGAGAATATTCTGGCGAAGGGTCGCTTCGAGAGCACTCTGGCGTTCATCCATCATCATGCCCGTGGCGCTGCCGTCTTCAGTCGCAGCGGCCAACAGTCGTCCGCGATCATCCGCGATGGAGATGTTGGTGGCTTCCAATCCCGCGCCGCCGGCAACGATGTTGCGAATCACGCGGACCTGTTCGCCGTTCAGCGAGCCGTTGGCATTGATGGTGATTGCGGCGGTCGGCGCGACCTGGTCGCGTGCGAACATGCGACGTTCCGGCAGGTTCAGGTGGACGCGCGCCGAGCGAACATAGGCCAGAGACTGGATCGTCCGCGCCAGCTCGCCTTCCAGGGCGCGCTTGGCGTTGAGGTTCTGGACGAAGCTCGTTTGACCGAAACTGTCCTGGCGGTCGAACAATTCATAACCGGCAGTCCCGCCGATCGGGCCGTCAGCCGCGATGCGAACACGCGCTGCATCGATCTGGTCACGTGCCACATAAAGAGCGGTGCCGCCTTCCGCGATTTCATAGGGGATGTTCGCCTGGTCGAGCAATTGACCCGCGGCGACAGCCTCGGCCGGGTCCAGACCCGCAGACAGCAGGGCTTGTGAGCCGCCCCCAATAGCGCTGGAAAAATAGACAAGTGCCGCAGCAAGACCGGCCGCCAGACCGAAGATCGCGGTTAACCGTCCAACACCAAAGGCTCTGATTTGTTCAAAAAGCGCGTTCACTGATCATCCTGCCCAAATACATTGCATGCTTCGCAGCGAAGCACTGGGCAGAATTTTCCTACCAGTCTCGTAAACGAGGTCTTAAGAAGCGCGCATACGTCATTAATCCTGATGATATTTTTACATCAAGAGCGTCTAAGACGCTGAATTGTCAAGTGATGAACGGTGACCCAAGGGGGGGAGAGGGTCACCGCTCTCGCAGCAACCGGAAAATCCGGCGCTATCGGTAGTTCTGGAGGCGTGTTGTTCTCAGGCCTGCGAGGCCATGTTTATCGATGGAGCGTTGCCAGCCGAGGAATTCCTCCACGGTTAGCGAGTATCGAGAGCAGGCTTCTTCGAGTGAAAGAAGTCCACCGCGTACTGCGGCGACAACTTCTGCCTTGCGGCGTACCACCCATCGCTGTGTCTCTGGCTTGGGAAGATCTCCAAGCGTGAGAGGGCTACCATCCGGTCCAATGACGTAGTTTTCTTTTTTAAGGCGCGGCTGCATGTCCGGTCCCCGTTTGTTTTTGTTTATGGTGTAACCCTAGCCCAAGGCCTTTAACATCCGCCTAAACCTCTGGGTAAATTTGTGTTTAATGCCTCATCGAAAACCCGAATCAAATTCGTCTAAGATTTGAACTAGTCGATTCACCACACAGAAACGCCCACGAAAAAGGGCCCCGCTTTCGCGGAGCCCTCAGTCAAAGCGTCAGGTGATGAATTAACGCTTCATCCGGATGGCTTCGTCGAGCATCTCATCAGCGGTGGTGATGATTTTCGAGGAAGCGGAGTAGGCACGCTGTGTCGTGATCAGCGTGGTGAATTCCGTCGCCAGGTCGACATTGGAGTTTTCCAGAGTAGACGAGGCAATCGTTCCAGCGAAACCGCCACCGGGCTGGTTCAGCGTATAGGTGCCCGATTCCGGGGTCACCGTGTAGGTACCACCGGACTGAGCCTGCAGCCCGTCCGGGTTCACGAAGGTCGCGACGGGAACCTGGTAGACCTTACGAATGATGCCGTTGTTGAACTTGGCAAAGACGAAGCCTTCGTCATCAACTTCCACACCCGCAAAGTTACCGAAGGCGGAACCATTCACATTGGTAGAAAGCAGGGCAGACGGGCTGTCATACTGCGTGAAACCACCCGGGGAGCTCGGATCACCGAAGTCCAGCGTGATCGACTGTGCGGCAATGCCGGTTGCGGCGGACCACTGGAAATCGTTGGCGCCGAGCGCGGCGACATTGTCCGATGCCAGGAAATTCATGGTGGTCGGCAGCGTCGTGTTCACCGAGTCCAGGCGGCCCTGGGTGTCAAATGCGACTGTGCCGGTCAGGATCTGACCGTCCAGCAGGCCCGCACCCGTGGTAACTTCGCTCGCCGGCACCATGTGGACTTCTGCATGCCACTGGTTTGGTGTCGCGCTCTTCAACATGGAAATAGTGATCGAACGCACACCGCCCTGGCTGTCATAGAAAGGGATCGTACGCTGGAAGTCCGGCGTGACGGCTCCGGATGCCATGTTCGTGGCTGAAACGCCGGGCACGTAGGTTGCTTCCGCTGCGGACACCGTCTGGCTGGCCAGCAGGTTGGCATTGATGCCCATGATCGACGTTGGCTCGGCGGCACCACCGATGGAAGACAGGTTGATGGTCTCCAGCGTGTTGAGGTCTGACGGGTTGGTCGGAACCGAACCGTCCGCGGCCACAGGCCAGCCGGCGAGATATTTGCCGGCATCATTGCGCAGATAGCCTGCGCTGTCCGCGACGAAACGGCCCGCACGAGTGAACGAGACAGGATCCGAGGAGCTGGCATTGGCGTCATCACGCACAACAAACAGGCCATTGCCCGCGATCGCCAGATCGGTTGTCGAGGTGGAGCCGGTCAACAGGCCGGACTGGCTGATATTCAGCTGGGTTTTTGCGCCAACACCGGCAGCGGTATAGCGCGTACCCTCGCCACGGCTGTCATACATCGGCGTGAAGACAGCTTCTGCGCGTTTGTAGCCAACCGTATTTACATTGGCGATATTGTCCGAAACAGCGGCCAGGGCGCTGGAATTTGCGATCAGGCCGGAAGCGCCGGCCAACAACGCGGAATTGATGCTCATTGCATGCTCCTTACGTTCTTAAACAAAGGGAGCCTTCTGCTAGGTGGATCCGAAGCCCCATTCTGGGGTCCGGTTTTTCAGGCCGGCGGCCTGAAGGATCAAACTGTGCCGTCCTCCCTCAAAGAGAGTACCGAGGAGAGCGGCACACGAATTCCGCCCATCTCGACAATGACTTCATTGCCAGAGAGATCCACTCCCGTGACCAGGCCCTCGGCCCGGATTGCGGGGGTGATATTATTCCCGTCGTCATCGACAGACAGGATTTCCAGAGAATAGACGCCATCGGGCATCTGCGATCCGGCCGTGTCCAGACCGTCCCAGGTAAAGCTGTGAGTGCCCGTATTATTGTTGCCGTCGAAACGGCCCAATTCGCGGCCCTCGGAATCCGTGACGACAAGCGTCGTGGACCGGGCATTTTCGGGCATGGTGTATTCCCAGGTCGCTTCACTGTCGGACATCTCGACCTGAGACGTCTGAACCAGTCCGACCCGGCCAATATAGCTGACGGCTGAGGCCTGGGCCGCTGCGGACTGGAGCAGAAGCAGGTTTTCCAGGTTCTGGTTCTGCTGGATCTGCTGTTCAACGCTGGAAAAGTCGACCAACTGGCTGACGAACTGGGTCGAATCGAGCGGGTCCAGCGGGTCCTGGTTCTTCATCTGCTCGGTGAGCAGGGTGAGGAACATCTCGAAATTATCGCCCAGGCTCGCCGACTGTTGGGTCAGTGCGCTGCTCGAGCCGGTAGCCGCGGTGAGGGCTGAGATATCTGTCATCTATCTGTTCCTAGATCCGCATGTCCAGGCGATCGCGCGAAGCCGCCAGGCGGAAGCCATAGGCGTCGCGTTCAATCGCTGATTCATTGGCGAGGGCTGCCAGTTCCAGTTCATCGCTCTCGACGAAAACGGGCAGTACGTCGGGATCATCATCGGCGTTAAAGCCCTGATCATCCGCATTTTCATCGAGCTGGAATTCCAGACCGTCATTCTCAAGCTCCAGGCCGGCTTCATTGAGCGCGCGCTCGAGGTCACGGGCGCTGCGCTGGAGTTCGGCCAGGGTCTCCGGTCGTTCAACCGTCAGAATGGCCTGGACGCGCTGGTCCTGGCTGAGCTCGAGACGCACATCCACGCGGCCCAGCTCTGCCGGGTCGAGGCGGATATCAAAGACGCGATTGCCATTGGCAAAGCGGCGAGTGATCTGCGCGGCCAGCTGCTGGGCGGACTGAGGCGTGAAACGCTGTCCTTCATGGGTCGGTCGCTCTGCGGCCGAGCGCCCGTCAGCTCTTTGAAGTGTCAGGTCCTGGTCGGTCCGTAGGCCAAGATTTTGTTCCCCTGTCGCCTGGGATTGAGCCAGTTGGGCCTCGAACCCGGCCTGACCAGGCAATGGCGCGGCGATGCGGTTATCCTGCAGAACGGCCTCGGCTGCGGTTGGTACGGTCTGTGTAACGCTGGGCTGTGTCTGAGGCGCCGCAGAAGTTGGTGACGCCTGGGCGTTGGATCTGTTGCCGGCTGAACCTGCGGGCGCCTGCACGGACGCGACTTTGTTATTGCGGTCAGCCAGTTGGGCGCCAGGCGCCGAGGTCGGGCGTGCCTGCTGGGCCGCAGCCGCCAATTCAGGCGCGGCTTCGGGTGGAACTGCCGGGGCAGCCGGAGCCGTTGACGCTGCGGGAGATGTCGCGGGGTTGGAGGCCTGTGTCGCGACAGACGCATTCACCGGCGGCGCGGAAAAAGCCGGCAGTTTCGCGTCCGCTGAAAGAACGGATGCGGCCTTGGCTTCAGCCGGGCCTGCAGATGCAGACTTGGCGTCTGCGGTCTGGTCAGGGGCCGCCTGCTTGCTGACGCCAGACGGTTTCTCGGTCGTTGGGAGATTGTCGGGCTGTGCTGATGGATCAGCCACCGGAGGGGTGTTCGCCTGATGGGTGTTCGGAGGAGCGCTTTGGGTCGGCGCCATCGATGGTGGCGCGAGGGGCGTGCCCTGTTTGGCCAGTGAAGTGATGACCTGATCTGGCAATTGCACAGACCCCATCCCGGCCAGGTGCGAGACCGCGTTGAGCTGGGAGATCGTGTTTTCCAGGCCCTGCATGAGGGTCGGGGGAAGCTGAATATCGCCCAGATTTTCTTTCAGTCCCTCGAGACTGTCTGCGATGCGTTCGATCAGCGAAGTCCGCGGGGTCAGGGCGGCTTCCGGGCGCGCCGGTTCCGGTGACAAGGTCTTGGTCAGGTCCGGAGCCTGTTCAGGAGAAGCCGTCGGTGGCGTTGCCGGGATTAGCGTATCCTGCACCGGCGTCGCCGACTTCAAACGGGTCTGCGTGGCCGCGTCCGGAATGCGGGTGCCTAATGTATCGATATCAATGCCGAGCGCAGCCAGTTGTTCTCGCATCGGTTCGAGCATCGCGATCAGGGGGTCTGTCTGCATCGACTGGTCGAGCAGCCGGGTATCGGCTTGCATTCCTGCGGCTTGGGTCGTCAGCGTCGCGCCAGCGCCCGGGACAGTTAAACCTCCCGGCTGCGGCACTTGAGCGGTATTGATCGCGGGCTGGGGTGTTTGCCCGGATGCGGCGGGCAGCACGTTTCGAATCTCGGAGAGCTGGTTGCGAAGCTGAGTGAAGACCGTACCGAGTTGCTCAGCGATATTTTGTGCTGGCGATTGGAGGCCAGCCTGGGCATTGGAGAGGCCGGGCGCCCGGACGGTCCCGAGGTCGACGGGCAGATCGACCCGGCCGATAAAATTCTTCTGGAAATTATTGGATACGGGCTGGGGCGCGACGCTGCCGGCAATGGGTTGTGCCGTCTGGCTCGCGAGCAAGGCCTGGAAGACGCCATTATCCTGGTTGCCGGCCGGGACATTGCCGGGCGTGGCAACGGCGTCCGCGACAGAGGCGGTGCCGGAGCTCAGGAAGGTCGCGTTCATAAAGAAAGCCTGCATGGCGTCTCGAACCTGTTTTTCTTGCTGCAACACACAGCGGTGGCACTTGTTCGCTCAACTCTCCGCAAGCTGCGTGCCACAAAGAAGATCCAATAACCTACTGAATTTGCTTGTTAATTAGTGGTTAACACCTTGGTTTTGGACGCTGGGTCGGCGAATTCTGCCGCTTGCCCGGCTGAAGCTGCCCACCAGAGGTCGGCACGGCGAGAGCGGGCTGGAGGCACTCGGGAATCCCGGTTTTGGCGCGCGTGATAGAAACTGGCCCGCTCCTTGCGATTAACCATGGTAGGCGCGCCAAATGGGTGTGCAGGCAGAAACACGATGAACGCATGAAAGACGTCTTTAAAACATACGGTTACGGTGAGGTTCAGATCCCCTGGATCGGAATTTCTCAACTGCGTGCGCCCGGCAAGCCTTGCCGAGACAGCGGCAGAAAACTCCGTTCCGGTGTCCGTCTCGTGCAATACAAGCGGAGTGCACCATGTCGCTGAGTGGCATTCTCGGAAACGCACTTTCAGGCCTCAACGCCAGCCAGTCGGGTATGCGTTCGGCGTCCAACAACGTCGCCAACGTCAACACCCCCGGTTACGCGCGCACCTCACCCAATATGGTCTCCCGCAACGTTGGCGGCACCCCAATGGGTGTGGAAGTCACCGGCGTTACGCGGATTACGGACCAGTTCCTGCAGGTCGCCTCGCTCAATGCAATCTCGGCATCGGGCCACACCAGCGTCATCGCGGCCGCGCTCGATCGGGTCCAGTCCCAGTTCGGCGGTCTGGACGATCCCGGTTCGATGTTTTCGCGCATGAACAAGGTGTTCGAGAGCGTGGCGCAGGCGAGCGTGGATCCGTCCCTTGCCGTATCACGCCTTGCCGTCGGCGCGGACATCGACAGCTTCTTCGATGAGACCAAGCGACTGTCCCTGGAAATCAAGACCCAGCGCCAGGAAGCCGACTCTCGCATCAGCGCGGGAGTTGAACGTGCCAATCAGCTGATGAATGAGTTGTTCGAGCTGAATACGAGTGTCCAGAACATGTCCGCCGGTGGCGGTGATACCTCCGGCGCCGCCAACCGCCAGTCCGAACTGCTGGATGAATTGTCCGGTCTGCTCGATATCCGAGCCGTGCCGCAGCCGGACGGCCGTATGGTCTTGCGGACTGAAGACGGCGTGCTTCTGCTCGACAACTATGTCGCCACACTGCAATACACGCCGACCGGAACCGGCTCTTACAAGGCCGACTATGGCCGCATCACTGCTGCCAATCCGAACGGAACGTCCACGGAGCTGGAAAGCCATATCATGACGGGTGAGCTGCGCGGGCTGATCGAGCTGCGTGACGATATCCTGCCGGAAATGGCCGAGGAGCTGGGTGAGATTTCCGCGGCCTTTGCCGACGCGCTCAACGGTGCACACAACAATGCCTCGTCCTATCCGGCGCCCCAATCCCTGACCGGACGGAATACGGGGCTGAACCCAAACGATCAGCACAATTTCACAGGTGCCACGACACTGGCGCTGGCGGACAATACGGGTTTGCTGGTCAGCCGTATCGACATCGATTTTGATGCGGGCACCCTGTCCGTGGACGGCGGACCAGCCGCCGCGATCGGCGCAACGGTGAATTCGCTGGTGACAGCCATTGATACTGCGCTGGGTGCCAATGGCTCAGCCAGTTTCAATAATGGCGTGATGAGTGTGTCAGCGACGAACGCCGCGAACGGGGTTGCCTTCCTGCAGGACGAAACCAGCCCGAGTGATCGGGGCGGCCGCGGATTCTCGCACTTTTTCGGCCTGAATGACCTCGTCGATTCTAACCGTATCGGTTTTCATGAAACCGGCATGACGGGCGTGGATACGCACAATTTCACCGCTGGCCAGGAAATGGTTTTCGATATTGTAGGACCGCAGGGGCAGCCGGTGACGTCCATAACGGTCACAGCGGTTGGGGGCGACAGCTTCACGGATCTGATCAACGATCTGAACGATCCGACCAACGGCGTCGGCCGATATGTAACCTATTCACTCGATGCCGATGGTCGCTTGGTGGAAACCCCGGTCGCGGGTTTCGAACAGTTCGGTGTGACGCTGATCAGCGATGACACCCAGCGCGCCGGTTCCGGAAAATCCATGTCCGAACTGTTTGGCATGACGCTCTACGACAAGGCCAATCGTTCAGAAGAGTTTTCCGTCAAGGCCGCTATCCGTGCCGACAGCTCACAGCTTTCGCTGGCTCAGCTGGACATCGACGGCACATCAGTGGCGGGTGATATCGTGCTGTCGACCGGCGATAATCGGGGAGGGCGCCTGTTGCAGGCCGCCATGGACAGCCCGCGCTCCTTTAACCAGGCAGGCACGCTGGCCGCTTCCACGGCAACGCTGCAGGACTATTCCGCGCGTTTTGCCGGCGTTGTCGGCTCGCGCGCTGCCCGAGCCGTCAGCATGTCCGAATCCAATCTCGTCCTGATGAATACAGCAGCCCAGAAACGGGCCGATGTAGAGGGGGTCAATCTCGACGAGGAACTGGCTGCGATGACGATGTATCAGCAGTCTTACAACGCTTCAGCGCGCATGTTGCAAGCGGCCAAGGAAATGGCCGACGCGCTGATGCGGGTCGTTTAGGAGGCCTGAGCGATGACCCGAATTTCCACTTTCGCCGCAAACCAGTCCGCGCTGGCTGATCTGATGAAAGCCCAGCGCAGCGTGTTCGAGAGTCAGAAACAGCTGATCACGGGCAAGCGCGCCACCGATCTGAAGGGGGTTGGACACGAAGCCGAGACCCTGCAGGCCACTCGCGCCGCCCAGGCCCGCTCTGTCTCCTATGAACACGCCGGGGTCCGGGCCGCTGCGCGCCTGGAGGCCCAGGATACCGCGCTGGAGAACCTGACCGATGCCGCAAACGATTTGCGAACGGCGGTAACCACCAAGGACGGCAACTACGTCATGCATGAAGTGCGCGAGGCCTT
>CBFHQE010000033.1:0-23771 GCA_965657935.1 Maricaulis sp.
GGTGACACGTCGGCGTCCGCAGCCTCTTCAGGGGCCGGCGCCTCATCCGCAGCGTCAACCGCTTCATCGGCCTGTTCTGCGGGCGGTGTTTCCGGCGCTGCTGACGGCTCGGGGGCCTCCTGGGCCGGCGGGTCCATCGGCGTCGGGTTGAGCATGGACGGCGTATCATCGGAGACGTTCTGCAGGGACCCACCCAGACGTTTCATCTGGGAGAACCAGATCGCGAACAGGGCGATAACGACCCAGAAACCGATATAGGAGGGTGAGCTGCCGACTGTCGCAGCCGCGGCCTGTACGGTCTCGTCTTCCTCTGCCCAGAGGGTGAAACTCTGCACAAAATCCGGGTCTTCCAAGGCGCGCATGAAATCAGGATTGGTCAGCGCATCTTCCAGGGCACCGTCCGGATCGACGTCAATGCCCCGCTCGGCCGCGAACTCGACCATGGCGCCCATGGTGAAGGTGAACACGCCGCTGATCCAGCCAATGAATTTGGCGATCACCGCGATTCCCAGCGGCAAGAAGGCCAGGCCTGACCCGCGCTCGCAATGGCGCAGGCGATTGGCGTGCACCGAGAAGACAAAGAACCAGAGCGCCAACATGCCGACCCAGCCGGACAAATAAGGCACGCCCGAGGATATACGCGCGAAATCGATTACCGCGAGCAGCAGCAATCCCAACAGGAATGCCGTTGTCGATGCACGATAGATAGGAAGAAACAACAGTCCGGGATTCATCGCTCAGCCCCCTTAGCGAACACAGTTCCGAGCTTTGTCCGCCAAGACCTCGTATCCGTCAACGAAGAAGCTGCGCTTGCGCACAGAAACCGGCCAGCGCCCCTATTCCGACGCGGTCACCGCTTTCAGGTTGAACATGTAATAGCCAAGCGCTGCATTGATGATCACGGTCTGGACCATGCCCTGCAGAACCCGGTTGGGTGATGTTGCCAGGAGCGCCGAAAGATTGCCGGTATCGGTCATCTGGGCACCGAACACGGGGTAGAGAATAATCCCGAGCACAAAGCCGATCACCACCGCTGCGAGAATGGCGAGCAGCGTCATCCAGCCGGACTTGCCGGCGTCATGGAAGCGTTTCGAGAAGATGCAAATCCACCCGAACATCAAGGTCAATCCAACGATCAGGCCGACTATGCCCATGATCAGGCCCAGCCCCGGAACGAGGGAGAGCAGATTCATGACGAAGCCTGCGGCGATGATGAAGACCAAACCCTGAGCAAATTCCATCGGTGACAGCTTGCCGCTGGCCCCAAACAGGATCCGGGTGATGTCATTGGGGTTGATGATGAACGCCTTGAAATCCATTACGACCTCCATGGTTGCGAGCCCACCCTATCGCGTTCGGACCTGAGCGCCAGCGCAATCGAACCGTGCGGTGGATTATTCACTCTGCTCCGTTGCCGAGCCAACGAGCGCGGGCGCCGGACCATAGGCATTCTCGCCGCTGTCACTGGCAGCAAGGCCGACCCAGAGCGTGTAGACAAGCCATATCAGGTTATCAAACCCGACTATGCCCAGAATGCCTCCCCCCGCGGAGATTACCGCCCACGGGCTCACATCGCCCTCATTGAGGATCAGGGTCAGGACAGCGCCGCCGATGATGAGAAAGGCGATGGCCCACAACACCATGCTGATGAGCCAGGGCAGAAGGTGCCAGACCGCAGAACGCCCGGCATCATGCAGACGCTTGCCATAGACCGCGACACCGACCCAGATCAACACCAGCCAGATCAGCCCGCCAATCAGCGGGATAGCGTGAAGCAGGATGTTGGCGATCACGATGATCGCGACACCCTTCCAGAAATCGCCTTGGCCAATGCGTCCATTCGGATTGAACAGGATATTTTGCCAGTCCATCGCCTCAACCTCCCCGCTGATTTTGATGTGTGAATTGGATGTGCCTATTCGAATTCGATCATCAATTCGTCTGCCGCCACGGATGCACCCGCCTCGACAGTGATGGTCTTGATGACCCCGTCCTTCTCGGCCCGGATGACGTTTTCCATCTTCATGGCCTCGACAATCAACAGCGCTTCACCGGCCTTGACCTCCTGACCGGTCTCCACATCAACGGAGACAATCAGGCCTGGCATGGGGCTGATGACCAGCTTGGCGGTGTCCGCCTTTTCCTTGACCGGCAGCAGGGCGTGCAGCTCGGCCGCGCGCGGCGTGCAGACCACAGCCGTCGCGCCATAACCCCGGTGACGCATGGCAAAGCCCTCGGTGCGCGTGGCAGCCTCGAGCGAGAAGTCCACACCGTCCAGACTGGCTTCGAACAGGCTGGCGCCCGGCGTCCAGGCCGTGTCCAGCGTCTGGCGTTCCTGGGTCAGGCCCGGCGACCAGATCTGGGCTTGCCCCTCACCTGTCATGGTGATCTCGACCGGGACGCGACGCTCATCCATCAGCACGATCCATTCGCGCGTTTCGGTCGACTCCGGGGCGGCGACACGGCCAGAAGTCTGTCCTGCCCGGCGGATCAGCATTTCATGCATATAGGCCGCGGCGCTGGCGAGATAGATCAGCTGTTCATCGCGCGGGCGCGTGCCATTGAAGCCTTCCGGGAAATGTTCCGGAATATAGCCGGTATGAATGCGGCCGGCGCGAAAATCCGCCTCGTCCAAAACCGCTGACAGGAAAGGCGCATTGGACTGCAAACCCTCCACATGCAGGCGATCCATGGCCGCGGCCAGCGTATCGATCGCGTCTTCACGGGTTTTGCCATAACCGATCACCTTGGCGATCATCGGATCATAGAAAAGCGAGATCTCATCGCCCTCGCGCACGCCGCTGTCGATGCGCAGCTCACCCTTGCCAAGCGGGCCCTCCGCCGGCTCGACAAAGCGCTTGAGGCGACCGATCGACGGCAGGAATCCGCGATAGGGGTCCTCGGCGTAGAGGCGCGCCTCCACAGCCCAGCCGTCAATGCCGACATCACGTTGGGAGAAAGAGAGTTTCTCGCCCGCCGCGGACAGGATCATCTGTTCAACCAGATCCAGATCACAGATCAGCTCGGTGACCGGGTGCTCAACCTGCAAGCGGGTATTCATTTCCAGGAAATAGAAATTGCGGTTCTTGTCGACGATGAACTCAACCGTGCCGGCACTGTCATAGTCCACAGCCGCTGACAAAGAGACGGCCTGGGCGCCCATGGCCTCGCGGGTCTTCTTGTCCAGGAAGGGAGACGGCGCTTCCTCCAGGACTTTCTGGTTCCGGCGCTGCACCGAACATTCACGCTCGTTGAGATAAACCACATTGCCGTGTTTATCACCGAGCACCTGGATCTCGATATGGCGCGGTTCCTCGATGAATTTCTCGATCAGGATACGGTCATCACCAAAGGACGTCTTGGCTTCATTGCGCGCGGCGGTAAAACCTTCACGGGCTTCCTGCGCGTCATGAGCGATCCGCATGCCCTTGCCACCGCCACCAGCGGAGGCCTTCAACATCACCGGATAGCCAATCGCATTGGCGGCCGCGACAGCCGTTTCGGCATCACTGATTTCGCCATCGGCACCGGGAATGGTGGACACACCGGCCTTGGCAGCGAGCTGCTTGGAGCGGATCTTGTCGCCCATCGCATTAATCGCGTTCACATTGGGGCCGATCCAGGCAACGCCGATTTCTTCCAGGGCTTTGGGAAAAGCGGCATTCTCGGACAGAAAGCCAAAGCCGGGATGCACCGCATCGGCACCGGTTTCCTTGATGGCGTCCAGAATCGCATCCATGCGCAGATAGCTTTCACCCGGGGCTGGCGGCCCGATGAAAACGGCCTCATCCGCCATTTCCACCGCCAGGCTGTCAGCATCCGCCTCGGAATAGACAGCCACTGTGGCGATGCCCAGCTTGCGGCACGTCTTGATGACACGAACAGCGATCTCGCCGCGATTGGCGATGAGGATTTTCTTGAACATGGAGACCCCAAAGTGAAACAGGCGAATGCCCGGGTTCACAGGGGGTTTAGCGTGGCTTGGGCATCAGCATCAAGCGCCGAGATGCGACAGGCTTAATCATCCTCGCCAAGATGGTCGAGCCAATCGGTTTCCGCAGAGCGCAGACGCGCGATTACCGAGACCAGGAAAGCTGTCGACCAACCGATCAGGAGGAAGCCGTTGAAACCCTCGATTGCTCCGACCAGGCGCCACTGTGAGTCCATGATGACATCGCCATACCCCAGGGTCGTGAAGGTCGATGTCGAAAAATAAAGCGCTGCCTCGAAACTCTCGAACGCGCCCAACATCATGTAAACACCGGCATAGGCCCAGATTTCCACGGCATGGATCAGGAACAGGCCCAGAACCACGAGCAGGATAAACACCATCTGGCGCAGGGAGCTTGTATGAGGTCGAAGCTTGGGCGAACGCTTGCGCATGATTTCCATCAGGAAAACCAGCCCAACCATGTGAATGGCGACGGTGGCAACAGCCATAAGACTTGAAACAAACAGCGCGGCGATCATTCTAGGTCCCTGGGACAAGGCGTGGTCAGACCTGACGACTGCCGCACTTGCCCCGGCAAAGCAAGCGCCAGCGCGTCGCAGGCCGCAGAATCGGGGGATATCATGAGCAAACCCATCTACCGCGTATCATCCATCTCGCGCCCGCTGGAGGCCAAATATCCATCCAATCGCGCGGTCCTCCTCCTGCTTCCCGCTATTCTGATCGGAGCAACGGCCTATGGTATGGGGGCCGGTGGCAACTTGATCGCCTCCGCCTTGAGCGGTCTGGGCACCATGTTTGCGGCATTTTTGATCTGGGCCTTGGGGCGGGAACTCGATCCCGATCGCAATCCGGGCGCCTTCATCGCCCTGGCTGCCATTGTGCCGCTGGTCTGGCTCGGCAATGATCTGTCCCTGTGGACGCTCGCCTTCGTGTTGATGGCGACACGGGTCGTCAATCGATCGGTGGGCAATCCGGTCAAGCTCGGTGATATGGCCATCGTGCTGATCCTCGCCGCGCTTTCCGTCTTCCGCGATGGGTATTCGGAAATGGGATTTGTCGCGGGTCTGGCTCTGGCGCTGGACGCCTTTCTGGATCGCAAGCGCACGCTGAACCTGGTGGGCGCCCTGATCGCGGTGGCCTTTTCGATGTGGAACCTGATCGAGCTTGAAGGCGATCTGCGAGCGCTTTTGCTCTCCGCCGTCGAGGTCATGCCCCAGATGATGCTGTACGGCGCACTGGGTGTCTTGGCGCTGGGTGTGATTCACGCCGTGTTGCTCGGCCGGGTGACGAGTGTCGGCGACGCTACGGGAGAGCCACTTTCTGGCCTGCGTGTCCGGGGGGGAGTTTTGATCGCGACCCTGGCGGGACTGGCCATGCTGACCGAGGGCGAAACCGGCCTGATGTCCGGTCTCGGTCTCTATGCTGCGATTACAGGAGTGGTGCTAGGCCGGTTCTGGCCGCGTTCTGCCTAGTCGTTACTGTCATCGGCAGAGCCGACCAGTATCTCGTCATTCGATTGAAAGGCAGAAAAGCCGGTCGCATTGATCCAACCGTAACGGCAGGTGCCTGAATAATTGCGGGCGCGACCGGGTTGCGGCTCCACGCCACAGCTCTCCAGGTTTGATCCATAGATCACGCCGATCCATTGCGCGGAGACATCATTCGAGAAGGCGGTCTGACAACCATAAACCACTTCGCCGGAGCGAACGGTATCAACGGGGGCATAAGCCTGCCCTGGCCCGCTATGGACCGGCAAAATTCCAAAACCACGCTCGTCACTGCGCGAAATGCGCTGTTCAACACGGCCGACAACGCAGGCCTCGCCCGCTTCGCCACCGATGCGAACCGGGACATCCTGAGCGGCGAACAGGCCGCTGCCAGCCCTGTCCTGCGCAGATGCCATCGGCGCGACTGCCAGGGCAATCGCGGCGGCGCTCAGCAATGTACGCGTCGATATCTTCACCGAACCAACCTCCCCTATTGGGAAAGGCTCCTTATTCACGTGACGCCCAGATAGGTATTCCGAGATCTGCCCGCAAGTCTGAAACAGGACAGTCACCCGGACTAGTGGGATCAGTCGGCCTTCTATACCGGTTCAGGGTGGCGGAAGTGTGACCGCCGTCACGGATCAATCGGTTTTTCCGCGGGCGCGGCGCACCTGCCGCCAGGCCGTCAGGCGTTCGCGGATCGCGGCCTCACGACCACGATCCAAAGGCTCATAAAAAACAGGACGCTCGCTCAATTCCTCAGGGAAGTAATCTTGCCCCGAAACACCACCTTCGGCATCGTGATCATATTCATAACCTGCCCCATATCCCTGCTCTTTCATCAACTGCGTTGGTGCATTGAGGATATGCGCCGGTGGCATAAGCGAGCCGGTCTGACTGGCGGCGCGACGAGCGCGCTTATAGGCAATGTAGACCGCATTGGACTTGGGCGCCGTCGCCAGGTGAACGACCGCATGCGCCAGCGCAAGCTCCCCCTCCGGCGAGCCGAGCCGCTCATAGGTTCGAGCGGCCTCATTGGCAATCATCAACCCGGTTGGGTCGGCCAGACCGATATCCTCGGACGCCATACGCACCAGGCGCCGCGCCAGGAAAAGCGGGTCTTCTCCCCCCTCCAACATGCGCGCAAACCAGTAGAGCGCCGCATCCGGGTCGCTTCCGCGCACCGACTTGTGCAGAGCCGAAATCAGATTGTAGTGCTCGTCACGATCCTTGTCATAGGCCGGTGCCCGCTTGTTGAGATGAACCGCCAGCGCCTGACCGTCCAGCGGTTCGGTGATTTCAAGGGAAATCAATTCCTCGACCAGATTGAGCAGATATCGGCCATCGCCGTCAGCCATGCCCCGCAGAGCAGTCCGTGCGCCATCGGTCAGCGGCAAAATCGCGCCTGTCTCCGATTCGGCGCGCTGGAGCAGGTCTTCCAGCGCGGTGTCACTCAGCGCTTTGAGAACCAGAACCTGGCAGCGCGAGAGCAAAGCTGAATTAAGCTCAAAGGAGGGGTTTTCCGTGGTCGCCCCGACCAGGGTGACGGTGCCCTCTTCCACAACCGGCAGGAAGCCATCCTGCTGGGCCCGGTTAAATCGATGTATCTCGTCGACAAATAACAGCGTGCCCCGCCCGGCCTGGCGTCTCGCCCGCGCGCGCTCGAAAACCTTCTTGAGATCGGCCACGCCGGAAAAGACTGCCGACAATGGCTCGAACTCCAGACCACTATCCTCGGCCAGCAGGCGCGCGATCGTTGTCTTGCCAACGCCGGGTGGGCCCCACAAAACCAGAGAGGCCAGGCGCCCCTGACGGCGCATGCGTGCAATCGGCCCATCGCCGCGCAGCAGATGATCCTGACCGATGACTTCATCAAGCGTGGCTGGGCGCAAGCGTTCCGCCAGCGGTTGCGGCGCAGCGGCTTCCAGCCCGGCAGCTTCAAACAGATTGGACATGGGTGCCAAGCTAGGCTGATGCGCCCCGCATGCCTAGCGGCGAGTCATCCTGCCGATACATCATGGTGGACGCATCAGTGACCTTTTCCCACCCAAACCGGCTGTAGAGCTCGTGAGCGTCCCTTGTAAAGAGAATCCAGCGCCTGACACCCTGAAGTGCAGGATGCGCGTCCACGGCGCTCAGAAGCGCTTTACCGATGCCCTGGCCTCGACTATCGGGATCAACGACCACGTCACAGAGATAGGCGAAGACCGCGCCATCGGTCACGACGCGCGCCAGCCCGAGCAGTTGGCCAGCCTTGTCATAGGCTCCAAAACACAGGGAATTATCGATAGCCCGGTCCATGACGTCCTTGGACCGATCCGCTGCCCAGTAAGAATCGGACAGCCAGTCGTGAATGCGCCCTCGGTCAAGCCGGTCCAGATCCGTGGAAATTTCAAGCGACATCAGAAAAGCCGGATATCCGCCTCGATACGCTGACCGCGGCGCACAACCGCGATCGGCCAGATTTCCTGCCCGTCCAGACGCGCCAGCATATCCTCGAAATCATCGAGGGTCGTAATGCGGCGACCGTCAAGCTCGACCACGCGGTCGCCCGGGCGAAAGCCGAAATTGGCTGCCAGGGAGCGACGACGAATATTGGACACGATCAGGCCTTCCTCGAAGGAATCGATTCCGATGCTTTCATTGAACGCCGGCGAAAGCTCGAGCAGGGAGCTGCCAACAAACGGGTTGCCTCCTTCCGGCAGGAATGGCTGAGGATCAGCAATCCCCGGCGCCGGCAGGACCGGTACGTCCAGATAGAGCTCGCGGCCATCGCGCAAAACCGTGAAACGGGCATCATCGCCTGTGGCGTGGGTCGCCAGGCGGAAACGCGTTCCGCTGTCATTATTGACTTCATGGCCATCCACAGCGAGCACGATATCGCCACGGCGCAGGCCGGCATCATCAGCTGCCGCTGCGGGATAAATCTCGTTGATCAGCGCCCCGCGCGGACGATCCAGTCCAAACGCCTGAGCCAGATCATTGGTGACCGGCTGCAGACGTGCGCCAAGCCATGGCCGAACCAGTTCACCCTCGCTCATCGCCGTATCGACGACACGACTGACCAGGTCGACCGGGATCGCAAAGCCAATTCCGTTCGAACCGCCGGACCGGGAGAAGATCATTGTATTCACGCCGATCAGCTCGCCATCCATATTGACCAGTGCGCCACCGGAATTACCCGGATTGATCGCGGCATCGGTCTGGATGAAGGACGCGAAGTCACTATCGCCAACATCAGTGCGTGAGAGAGCCGAGATAATCCCGCTGGTAACAGTTTGACCGACACCGAACGGGTTGCCGATGGCGAGAACCAGGTCCCCCACCTCGCCGTCTCCAACATTATCAAATGGCAAAACCGGCAGCGGTTCGTCCGTATCCACCTTCAAAATGGCCAGATCCGAGGCTTCATCGGTCAACAGTATCTGTGCCTCGAACTCCCGGCGATCGGCGAGGACGACACGCAGCTCATCAGCGCCCTGAACGACATGGTTATTGGTGACGATGACGCCGGACGCGTCAACGATCACGCCGGACCCCAGGGAATTCTGCTCTCGCTCGCGCGTACGCCGCGAAAAGAAGGAGACGCGCTGCTGCACCGTGCGGCTGGTATAGACATTGACCACGGCCGGTGCCGCCTCACGCACGATAGGCGCGAAGGAGAGCTGCATCTCGACCTGGCTTTCCGGAACAACCCGGTCCCCGGAAAACGGAAGCTCCTGGGCCAGAACCGGTGCGGAAACAGCGAGCGATGCGATGATGAGGAAAGATTTGATCATGGTGTTCATATAGGCACACTTTCAGACATGAAAAAGGCGGCTAGCAAATGCTAAGCCGCCTTCTCCTGAACCTGTAATGACGAGTGTCTTACTCGTCGTTCATGTCGCCTTCGGCTTCGACGCGAGCGCGGTCAGCAGCGCCCTTGGCAGCCGGATCGCGGTCAACCAGTTCGATGACAGCCATCGGCGCGTTATCGCCGTGACGGAAGCCAGCCTTAAGAACGCGGGTGTAGCCACCAGCGCGCTCGGTGTAGCGGCCGCCCAGCGTGTCGAACAGCTTCTTGACCTGTTCTTCATTGCGAACCTTGGACATGGCCAGACGACGACCGTGCAGGTCGCCACGCTTGGCCAGCGTGATCAGCTTGTCCATGAACGGAGCCAGCTCCTTGGCTTTCGGGAGCGTGGTTACGATTTGCTCGTGCTCGATCAACGACGCAGCCATGTTGGCCAGCATGGCCTTACGGTGCGAAGTCGTACGGTTGAGCTTGCGGTGTGCGATGCCGTGACGCATGGCTTAATCTCCTCAGGTCCGGTTCAGGCGCCTCTCGGCGGCTGCCTAGACGTGATCCTCAAAACGTTTGGCGAGATCTTCGATGTTCTCCGGCGGCCAATTCGGCGCTTCCATGCCCAGGTGCAGACCCATCTGGGCGAGAACTTCCTTGATCTCATTAAGCGACTTGCGTCCGAAGTTCGGGGTACGGAGCATTTCCGCCTCGGACTTCTGGATCAGGTCGCCGATGTAAACAATATTGTCGTTCTTCAGGCAGTTTGCCGACCGAACAGACAGTTCCAGCTCGTCGACCTTGCGCAGCAGCGCCGGGTTGAAGTCGAGCTCTGGCTTGTCGTCTTCCGCAGGACGGCTTTCGACGGCCTCTTCGAAGTTGATGAAGATCTGGAACTGGTCCTGCAGGATGCGCGCAGCAAACGCGACAGCGTCTTCCGGCGAGACCGTACCATCCGTCTCAACTTCAAGATTCAGTTTGTCATAGTCCAGAACCTGGCCTTCGCGGGTGTTCTCTACATTGTAGGACACACGCTTGACCGGGCTGTACAGACTATCAACGCCGATCAGACCGATCGGGGCGTCTTCGGGACGATTGCGGTCCGAAGGAACATAGCCCTTGCCGGTGTTGACGGTGAATTCCATGCGGATTTCAGCGCCTTCATCGAGCGTCAGCAGAGCGAGGTCCTTGTTGACGATCTCAACGTCAGCCGTTTCCTCGATGTCACCCGCCGTCACGATGCCCGGACCGGTTTTGGTCAGGACGACGCGCTTGGGGCCCTCGCCGTGCATGCGCAGGGCAATCTGCTTGATGTTCAGGATGATGTCAGTGACGTCCTCGCGAACACCGTCGATCGAGGAGAACTCGTGCACCACACCATCAATGTGTACATTCGTAACAGCTGCTCCCTGCAGAGAGGACAGCAACACACGACGCAGAGCATTGCCCAGTGTCATGCCAAAGCCACGCTCCAGCGGCTCGGCGACAATCTTGGCCTGACGCTCCGGGTCATGACCCGGTTTGATCTCCGGCTTCATCGGACGAATGAGTTCTTGCCAGTTCTTTTCGATCACGTTCTTACTGCCCCTTCATCAGCTGGCGGCGGTGCGCCAGCGCGTACATACAGGCGAAAACCAAATGCGAAGTCTTATACGCGACGACGCTTCGGCGGACGGCAACCATTGTGCGGAATTGGCGTCACGTCCTGGATGGTGGTGATGGTGAAACCAACAGCTTGCAGAGCACGCAGTGCGGACTCACGACCCGAACCCGGTCCAGAGACCTTGACTTCCAGCGTCTTCATGCCGTGCTCAAGAGCCTTCTTTCCCGCATCCTCAGCAGCCATCTGCGCAGCATATGGCGTGGACTTGCGGGAGCCCTTGAAGCCCATGTGACCAGCTGACGACCAGGCAATTGCATTGCCCTGGGCATCCGTGATGGTCACCATGGTGTTGTTGAAGCTGGAACTCACGTGGGCAACGCCCGACGTGATATTCTTTCGCTCGCGGCGTTTAACGCGGCTCGTATCCTTAGCCATGGTTCAGGCCCTATTTCTTCTTGCCGGCAATCGGCTTGGCAGGACCTTTGCGGGTGCGCGCATTGGTATGCGTGCGCTGACCACGAACCGGCAAACCACGACGGTGGCGCAGGCCGCGGTAGTTACCGAGGTCCATAAGACGTTTGATGTTCACAGCAACTTCACGACGCAGGTCACCTTCCACAGTGTGATCGCGGTCAATCACTTCGCGGATTTGCAGGATCTCTGCATCGGTCAAGTCACTTACACGGCGCTCGGGGGTGATGGACACCTGGGTACAGATGTCCTTCGCCTTGGCCGGGCCAATGCCGTGGATATAGCTAAGCGCGATCATCACGCGCTTGTTCGTCGGAATGTTGACGCCGGCGATTCGGGCCACGGTCCATCTCCTAATTCAGAACGCCATTCAGGGACGAAACATTGGGCCACCTTTCGGTTGCCACAATTGTTCGCCCGCTTTTGCGAAGGGCGCTATCTACAGTCTGTGTTGCGCCCCCGTCAATGGGGTTGCAACACGCTTTTCTCACTTCTCGTCCAATGCAGCTGCAATTGATGCAGTTACAGCATCCATTGAGCCCATTCCGTCGACCTCGATCAGCTTGCCCTGACTGGCAAAGAACGGGATCAGCGGAGCAGTCTGGTCATAATAGACTTTGAGACGGTTACGGATGACTTCTTCAGTGTCATCCGGACGTCCCTCTTCCTCGGCTCTCTTGACCAGGCGCTGGACGAGCGCTTCGTCAACAACCTTCAGCTCGACAACCGAGTCGACCTGAGTGCCACGATCCGCAAGCAGCGTGTCCAGGGCTTCCGCCTGGGCCACCGTCCGCGGGAAGCCATCAAAGATGGCTCCGCCGGCCGCTTCCGCTTCGGGAAGACGTTCGGCAATCAGTTCAATAACAATCTCGTCGGACACCAGCTCGCCGGAATCAATGATCGCGGCAATTCGCTTGCCAAGATCAGATCCAGCCGCCTTGGCGGCGCGCAGCATGTCCCCGGTAGACAATTGCACCCAGCCGCGCTCAGCGACGAGACGCTTGGCCTGGGTACCCTTGCCGCAACCCGGAGGTCCGAAAAGAATAATGTTCATCGCTTGCGTCCCCGCAGCTTCGACTTCTTGATCAGGCCTTCATACTGGTGAGCCAGCAGATGCGACTGAACCTGGGAGATCGTGTCCATCGTCACCGAGACGACGATAAGGATCGACGTGCCGCCCAGTGCCGTATTCGGCGACAGCATCATCGGAACCACACAGATCAGCGTCAGGTAAAGCGCGCCAATCAGCGTCAGGCGGGACAGGACATAGTCCAGATATTCCGCCGTTCGCTTGCCCGGACGAATACCCGGCAGGAAACCACCGTATTTGCGGAGGTTGTCAGCCGTGTCTTCCGGGTTGAACACCACGGAGGTGTAGAAAAAACAGAAAAAGATGATCATTGCCGCATACACGATCAGGAAGGTCACAGACCCGGCCTGGAGATAGGCAATGATATTCGCCAGCGGACCGCTCGCGGCCTGCGTGTTGAAGCTGGCCATCGTCTGCGGCATGAACAGCAGTGACGAGGCGAAAATCGGCGGAATGACGCCGGCCGTATTCAGCTTCAGTGGCAGGAAGGAGCTCTCTCCCCCCATCATGCGGTTGCCCTGCTGGCGTTTGGGATACTGGACCAACAAACGGCGCTGGGAGCGCTCGACAAAGACCACCAGGGTCAGGCCAGCGGCGACCAGAGCAACGCCGAAGAAGAACGTCGACGCCGGCAGCGTGCCGCTTTCCGCAGCTGCAAAGGCATTACCCAACAAGCTGGGAACAGCCGCAATAATGCCGGCAAAGATGATCAGCGATACGCCGTTACCAATGCCACGGGCCGTGATCTGTTCACCCAGCCACAGCAGCAACATCGTGCCGCCCACAAGGGTTGTGACCGTGGAGATCAGGAAGAATAGCCCCGGATTGACCGCCAGGGCATTGCCCGTGTTCGGATCAACCGAGTTCATGCCCACCGCAATAGCCAAGGCCTGGCCGGCGGCCAGAACAACCGTCAGATAACGCGTATATTGATTGATTTGCTTGCGGCCGGCTTCCCCTCCCTCTTTCTTGAGTTTCTCAAGCGAGGGAATGGTGGCTGACATCAGCTGCATGATGATCGACGCCGAGATATACGGCATCACGTTCAAGGCAAAGATTGCCATACGCTCGACGGCACCACCGCCAAGCATGTTGAACATGGACAGAATTCCCTGGGAATTCTGGTCGAACATAGCTGCGTAGCGGCCCGGATCGATACCCGGAACCGGAACATAGGTACCCACGCGATACAGGATCAGGATCCCGATCGTGAAAAGAATACGCTGCTGAAGCTCCTTCGCCTTCGTGAAGGAGCCAAAGTTCATGTTCTTCGCAAGCTGTTCTGCAGCTGAAGCCATTTAGTCGTCCTCAAGCGGTCGGCAGTTGCCGATTAGGCCTCTGCGTCTTTTGCAGCAGGCAGATTCACTTTGCCGCCAGCTTTCTCAACTGCTTCAACAGCAGCTTTGGAAGCACCGGCTACGGTGATCTCTACTTTGGCCTTCAGCTCGCCTTTCGCAAGGAGGCGGATGCCATCGAGCTCACGACGGACCAGTCCGGCCGCCATCAGCGCCTGGGCATCGATCGCCGTCTTGGCATCGAGTTTGCCGTCGTCGATTGCCTTTTGCAGGCGACCGAGATTGATCTCGGCCCACTGCTTGCGGTTCGGCTTGTTGAAGCCGCGCTTGGGCAAACGCATGTGAAGCGGCATCTGACCGCCCTCGAAGCCCTTGATGGCTACGCCGGAACGGGACTTCTGACCCTTCACACCACGACCACCGGTCTTGCCCTTGCCCGAGCCGATACCACGGCCGATACGGGTGCGGAGCTTGGCGGCGCCGTCGTTGTCGCGCAATTCATTGAGACGCATATCGTTCTCCATTCGAACGAGTGGTTTCCCTCAGGGGACCTACTCCTCGATAATTTCCACCATATGGCTGACTTTGCGGATCATGCCGCGGACAGCCGGGGTGTCTTCAAGTTCACGTACGCGGCCGATCCTGTTGAGACCGAGACCAACCAGCGTAGCGCGCTGATCTTCAGGGCGGCGAATTGGGCTGCCCGTCTGACGGATTTTGATGGTTTTATTAGCCATGATCGCGGTCCTTACGATTCAATCGCTTCCGGCGAAGACGCACCGTCATCGCGGCGGTTCACCAGATCACCGACCTTCAGGCCACGCTTCGACGCGACGGAACGCGGCGAATTCTGGCGCTTCAGGGCGTCGAAGGTTGCACGGATCATGTTGTACGGGTTGGACGTGCCCAGGGACTTGGCAACAACATCGCCAACACCCAGGGTTTCCAGAACCGCACGCATCGGACCACCGGCGATAACACCGGTACCCGGAGGCGCAGCACGCAGTACAACCTTGCCCGCGCCGTGACGGCCACGGCCATCATGGTGCAGCGTCCGGCCTTCGCGCAGAGGAACACGGATCATGTTCTTCTTCGCTTCGTCAGTCGCCTTGCGGATCGCTTCAGGAACCTCACGGGCCTTGCCCTTGCCGAAACCAACGCGACCCTTCTGGTCACCTACGACAACCAGAGCGGCGAATTGGAAGTTACGGCCACCTTTAACGGTCTTCGCAACGCGGTTGATGTGCACGAGCTTGTCGACGAATTCGTCTTCGCGCTCTTCCTGACGGTCTTTGTTACGACCCCGGCCGCGTCCGCGGCCACGTTCTTGCTCTCTTTGTTGAGCCATGGTGTCCGCTCCCTAGAAGTCCAGGCCGCCCTCGCGGGCCGCCTCTGCGAGCGCTTTCACACGCCCGTGGTAAATGTAACCGCCGCGATCGAAGACGACAGTCTTGACGCCTTCCTTGGCAGCACGCTCTGCGATCAGCTTGCCCACGAAGACAGCAGCTGCAACGTCACAACCCTTTGAAAGCTCCTTGAGAGCTACTCCTTCCAGGGAAGAAGCGGATACAAGCGTCTTGCCAGCCACATCGTCGATGATCTGGACAGAGATGTTCTTCGAAGAACGGAAGACTGAGAGGCGCGGACGGCCATTGGCCAGTTTCCGAAGCCGAATCCGGTTGCGCTGAGCGCGACGGACGGATTTTTCGCGTTGAGTTTTCATCGCTCGCCCTACTTCTTCTTGCCTTCTTTGCGACGAATATATTCGCCGACATATTTGATACCTTTGCCCTTGTAAGGCTCCGGCGGACGGAAACGGCGGATCTCTGCGGCGACCTGACCAACTTTTTGTTTGTCAGCACCTGCAATCTTCACCTCGGTCGGCTTGCCACAGGAAATCGTGACGCCTGCCGGCGGGGTGTAGACAACGTCGTGCGAGAGACCGAGCGCCAGCTTCAGGGATGTACCCTGCATCTGGGCGCGGTAACCAACGCCGACGAGTTCAAGATCTTTTTCGTAACCAGCGGTGACACCCTGGACGAGGTTCGCGATCAGCGCACGCTGCATGCCCCACATGGCGCGGGAGCGCTTGCTATCATCGCGCGGCTGGACCTGGATACCTTCATCGCCCTGGGAGACGGTGACATCTTCGACAAAGTCCATGGACAATTCGCCCTTTGGACCTTTGACCGTCAAGCTCGCCTCGGACAGCGTCACAGTGACACCGGCCGGAACGGCTACGGGGAGTTTACCAATACGTGACATCGATTGTCTCCCCTAGCTGACGTGGCAAAGGATCTCGCCGCCCACATTGGCCTCGCGAGCAGTGGAATCCGACATCACGCCCTTCGGCGTGGAGAGGATAGCAATGCCCAGACCATTCTGGACGAGCGGCAGATCCTTGACGCCCGAATAAACACGACGACCGGGCTTCGAGATACGCTTGATCTCGGAGATTACGGAATCGCCTTCGAAATACTTGAGCTCGATTTCGAACTCATTCATGCCGTTGGCATGCTCTACTTCCGCATAGTCACGGATGTAGCCTTCGCTCTTGAGCACGTCGAGGACGCGACGGCGAAGGGCCGATGCCGGCGTGGACACGTTGCGCTTGCTGCGCATCAGTGCGTTGCGGATACGCGTCAGCATATCGCCGAGAGGATCATTCACAGACATTTTGGATCTCCCTCTTACCAGCTCGACTTGACCATGCCCGGGACCATGCCCTGGCTGGCAAATTCGCGCAGTGCGATGCGCGACATGCGCAGCTTGCGATAGAAACCGCGCGGGCGACCGGTGATTTCACAACGGTTACGGACACGGGTGACGGCCGAATTACGCGGCAGAGCTGCCAGTTTCAGCTGAGCAGCAAAACGCTCCTCAACCGGCAGTTCCTGGTCACGCGCAATCGCTTTGAGCTGTTCACGCTTGGCAGCATATCGCTGGGCCAGGCGCTCGCGCTTGCGATTGCGTTCAACTGAGGCTTTTTTCGCCATTTAAGTTCTCCTGCGTGCGGAGCCGGTATGGCTCTGCTCTCCTGCTGCGTTAGTTCGAAAACGGAAAATCAAACTCGGCCAGCAGGGCCTTCGCTTCTTCATCATTACTCGCAGTGGTACACACCACGATATCCATACCCCGGATCTTCTCGACCTTATCGTAGTCGATCTCCGGGAAAACGATGTGCTCTTTCAAGCCCATCGCGTAGTTTCCGCGGCCGTCGAACGATTTGCCGTTCAGACCACGAAAGTCACGTACGCGCGGTAGCGCGATTGTAATCAGTCGGTCCAGGAATTCATACATACGATCCTGGCGCAGCGTCACCTTGGCACCGATCACCTGCTCCTCACGGAGCTTGAAACCGGCGATGGAGTTCTTGGCAACCGTCTTGACCGGCTTCTGGCCGGCGATTGCTTCGAGATCCTCAAGGGCGCCCTTGATTTTCTTGGAGTCCTGAGCCGCTTCACCGACACCCATATTGATCACGACCTTTTCGATACGTGGGATCTGCATGGGATTGGCGTAGCTGAACTTGTCCTTCATCGTATCGCGGATTTCCTCACGATACTTGGTGCGAAGGCGCGGAGTGTACGTATCAGACATCGATGACCTCGCCCGAAGATTTGGCGAAACGGACTTTTTTGCCGTCATCATTGGTCTTGAAGCCGACACGGGTCGCTTCGCCGGTTTTCGGATCTGCAATCGCAACGTTGGAAACGTGGATTGCGACTTCTTTTTCCTTGATGCCACCCGGATCCTGCTGCGTCGGGCGCTGATGGCGCTTGACGACATTGATCCCGGAAACAACAACCTTGTCGTCTTCCGGCAGCACGTTGACAACCTCACCGGTCTTGCCCTTATCGCGGCCGGCGAGAACGACGACTTTGTCGCCCTTCTTGATCTTGGCAGCCATTACAGCACCTCCGGAGCCAGGGAGACGATCTTCATGTGGTTCTTGCCGCGGAGTTCGCGCGGAACCGGTCCGAAGATACGTGTACCTACTGGTTCATTGTTGTTGTTGATGATGACCGCCGCATTGGAATCAAAGCGGATGACGGAACCGTCAGCACGCTGGATATCCTTGGCCACGCGAACGACAACGGCCTTGCGGACGTCACCCTTCTTCACGCGACCACGCGGAATTGCTTCCTTGACGGAGACGACAATAATGTCACCCACATGGGCGTAACGACGTTTCGCGCCACCCAGCACCTTGATGCACTGCACACGGCGGGCGCCGGAATTGTCGGCTACGTCCAGATTGGTTTGCATCTGGATCATGGCTGATCCTCCTTAAGAGCAGATCGGGCCGGGCTTACGCCTGGGCCACGATCTCCCACCGCTTGAGTTTCGACTTCGGCGCACATTCCTGGATCTGGACTTTGTCGCCGACCTTGTGTGCCTGATTTTCATCATGCGCGTGATAGCGCTTGGAGCGACGAACCGTCTTACGAAGCAGTGGGTGAAGGAACGTACGTTCCACACGAACTACAACGGTTTTGGCGCCTTTATCGCTGACCACAGTGCCTTGCAAAATTCGTCTTGGCATCGGTTAGCTTCCTTGCGATTGCTGCGCTTTGCGGGAGACCAGCTCTGAACGGATACGCGCGATATCGCGGCGGATCTTGCCAAAGCGGGCCGTATTTTCCATCAGGCCACGGGCCTGCTGGAAGCGCAGATTAAATTGTTCTTTCTTGAGCTCTAGGACCTTGTCCTGGAGCTCGTCATCAGAGAGGGCCCGAACGTCGGAACCCTTGAGTTCTTTGGCCTCTTTAGCCATGGTCGACGCTCCTTATTCGCCCAGACGGGTGACGATCTTGCACTTGATCGGCAGTTTCGCGGCACCGAGGGAGAGCGCTTCACGAGCGACGTCCTCAGGCACGCCGTCGATCTCGAACATGATCCGGCCCGGCTTGACCTTGCAGGCCCAGTATTCAACTGAACCCTTACCTTTACCCATCCGGACTTCGGTCGGCTTGTTCGTCACAGGCACGTCCGGGAAGATACGGATCCACACACGGCCGGCACGTTTCATGTGACGGGTGATCGCACGGCGGGTCGCCTCGATCTGGCGTGCGGTTACGCGTTCCGGCTGAAGCGCCTTGAGACCGTAGGAACCGAAGTTCAGGGCGTATCCACCCTTCGCAGCTCCCTTGATACGGCCCTTGTGCGCCTTACGGAATTTTGTGCGTTTCGGTTGCAGCATTGCTCCAATTCCTTACGCGGCTTGGCGACCCGAACGGGCGCGCTGCTCACCCGACTCCTGGAGACGACGCTCCTGAGCCATTGGGTCATGTTCCATGATCTCGCCTTTGTAGATCCAGACCTTAATGCCGATGATACCCATCGCGGTCTTGGCTTCGGCGGTTCCATAATCGATATCCGCGCGCAGAGTGTGCAGCGGTACGGAGCCTTCCTGGTATTGCTCGGAGCGTGCAATCTCTGCGCCACCGAGGCGGCCACCACAGAGGATCTTGCAGCCCTTTGCGCCCATGCGCATGGCAGACTGGAGCGAACGCTTCATCGCACGACGGAAAGCCACACGGCGTTCCAGCTGCTGAGCGATTGATTCCGCAACCAGATTGGCATCGACTTCCGGCTTGCGAACCTCGACGAGGTTCAGGAAGACTTCGCCATCGACCATGCGAGAGAGTTCGCGGCGCAGGACTTCGATATCGGAGCCCTTCTTGCCGATCACGACGCCCGGACGAGCGGTGTGGATCGTAACGCGACACTTCTTGTGCGGACGCTCGATCACGATCTTGGAAACGCTGGCGTTCTTGAGACGCTTCTTGAGCATTTCACGGATCTTGAGATCTTCGTGCAGCAGTTTCGCGTATTCACCCGCGCCGGCATACCAGCGGGATTCCCACGTACGGTTGACGCCGAGGCGCAGACCGATCGGATTTACCTTCTGTCCCATCAGGCAGCCTCCTCAACTTCACGAACCACAATTGTAAGCTCGGAAAACGGCTTCAGGATTTTCGCACCACGACCGCGGGCACGGGCACGGAAGCGCTTCATAACGAGGTTTTTGCCGACATAGGCTTCAGCAACGACAAGGCTGTCGATGTCGAGGCCGTGATTGTTTTCGGCATTCGCAATAGCGGACTCAAGCACTTTCTTGACGTCCTTGGAGATACGCTTGCGCGAAAATTCAAGGTCGTTGAGCGCCTTCTCGACCTTTTTGCCGCGGATCAGGGCGGCAACCAGGTTGAGTTTCTGCGGGCTGATACGGATCATCCGCAGTTTGGCACGTGCTTCATTGTCAGCGACGCGACGAGGATTAGCAGACTGTCCCATCGCTTATCTCCGCTTCGCTTTCTTGTCCGCCGCGTGACCATAATAGGTCCGGGTCGGAGCGAATTCGCCGAGCTTGTGACCGACCATGTCTTCATTGACCATAACCGGAACAAACTTGTTCCCGTTGTGGACCTGGAAGGTCAGGCCGACAAACTGCGGCAGAATGGTTGAACGGCGCGACCAGGTCTTGATCGCTTGCTTACGTCCGCCTTCGTGCGACTTTTCCGCTTTTTTCAGCAGATAACCGTCGACGAACGGACCTTTCCATACAGAACGAGGCATCGTCGTCTCCTTATCGCTTCTTGCGCTCGTGGCGCGAGCGGATGATGAACTTGTCCGTAGACTTGTTCTTGCGCGTCTTGGCACCCTTGGTCGGCTTACCCCATGGTGTCACCGGGTGACGACCACCGGAGGTCCGGCCTTCACCACCACCATGCGGGTGATCAACCGGGTTCATAACCACACCACGAACAGACGGGCGACGACCGAGGTGACGGTTGCGGCCAGCCTTGCCGAGGTTGATGTTCAGATGATCCGGATTGGACACAGCACCAACAGTTGCCATGCACTTGTCCGAGACCATGCGCAATTCACCAGAAGCGAGACGAATCTGAGCGTAACCACCATCACGACCGACCAGCTGGACATAGGCACCAGCGGAACGGGCGATCTGACCACCCTTCTCCGGCTTCAGCTCGACATTGTGAATGATCGTGCCGACCGGGATGGCCTTCAGGGGCATGGCATTGCCGGGCTTCACGTCTGCCTTGGCAGCCGCGATGACCGTGTCGCCTTCAGCCAGACGCTGAGGCGCCAGGATGTAGGCGAGCTCACCATCTTCATACTTGATCAGCGCAATGAACGCGGTCCGGTTCGGATCGTACTCAAGGCGTTCGACCGTAGCCGGAACGTCCCACTTGCGACGCTTGAAATCGACCAGGCGATACAGGTTCTTCGCACCACCACCACGACGGCGGGATGTGATACGACCGGTGTTGTTACGACCACCGGACTTGGACTTGCCTTCGACGAGGGTCTTTTCCGGACGGCCCTTGTGCAGCGCGGAACGGTCAACCAGAACCAACGCGCGACGACCCGGAGATGTCGGTTTGAAAGTCTTCAAAGCCATCTTAGAAGTCTCCCGTCAGATCAAGCGACTTGCCGTCAGCAAATGTGACGATCGCTTTTTTCTGGTCGTTGCGCTTGCCGAGCATGCCACGGAAACGCTTGACCTTGCCGTGGACCTTGATCGTTTTAACCGCAACAACGGTTTTCTTTTCGCCGGAATAGATCGCTTCTACCGCTTCCTTGATTTCCTTTTTCGTAGCGGAAACCGGAACGTAGAAAGCGTTTTTGCCTTCTTCCAGCAGCGTGGACTTCTCGGTGAAGACCGGCGCCAGGATTACATCGTAATGACGTGCAGCAACTGACATCTTACGCCTCCTTAGCGCTCAGGCGTGCGTGGATCTTCTCCACAGCAGCCGTGGTCAGCACCAGCGTGTCGCGGCGCAGAACGTCATAAACGTTCAGGCCCTGTGCCGGCAGGACGTCGACACACGGAATATTCCGTGCGGCGAGAGCGAAATTCTCGTCCACCGTCTCGCCAGAGATGACCAGAGCGTTCTGGACGCCCAGGTCCGCGAAGGAAGAACGCAGGTCCTTCGTCTTCGGAGCCTTAAGAGCGGCATCATCAATGATGATCAGGTTGGACGAGCCAGCCTTGGCGGACAACGCATGACGCAGAGCCAGAGCGCGGACCTTTTTCGGCAGGTCGTGGGCGTGAGAGCGAACACGCGGACCGTGAGCGCGACCACCACCGACGAAGATCGGCGCGGAACGAGCGCCGTGACGCGCGCCGCCGCCGCCCTTCTGGCGACCAAACTTCTTCTTCGTCCGAGCGATCTCGGAGCGACCCTTGGTTTTGTGCGTACCCTGCTGACGTGCAGCAAGCTGCCACTTGACGGCGCGCTGGAGCAGGTCTGCGCGGATCTCTTCGATACCGAAAACGGCATCGTCCAGATCAATCGCACCGGCATCCTTGGCCGCGAGGGTTTTTACCTCGAGCTTCATGCTTCAGTTCCTTCTTCGCCGTCAGCCTTGGCGTCAGCAACCGGAGCTTCCGGAGCTGCAGCGGTTTCAGCCGGAGCTTCATCCTGGACCGGAGCATTGAGCTCATCGAGCGTACGGAACGCGCCTGGCAGCGGCAGATTGTCTGCCTTGACGCCTTTGACGGCGTCACGCAGCTCAACCCAGCCACCGGCAGAACCCGGCACTGCACCCTTGACCCACACCAGGCCGCGATCGGCATCAACACGCACAACTTCGATGTTTTGCGTGGTAATGCGCGCGGCACCCATGTGGCCGGCCATTTTCTTGCCTTTAAAGACCTTGCCCGGATCCTGGCACTGACCTGTGGAACCATGCGAACGGTGCGAGATTGAAACACCGTGCGAAGCCCGCAGACCGCCAAAATTGTGGCGCTTCATGGCGCCGGCAAAACCCTTACCGATAGAGATGCCAGCGACATCCACTTTCTGGCCGGGAATGAAGTGATCAGCCGTCAGCTCAGCGCCAACCTCGATCATCGCGTCATCATTGACACGAAATTCCACCAACTTGCGCTTCGGCGCGACATTCGCTTTCGCGAAATGACCACGTTGAGCCTTGTTGGTCCGCTTAGCTTTCGCCTCACCAGCACCAAGCTGGAGGGCGGTATAACCGTCGCGATCGGCCGTCTTGT
This sequence comes from Maricaulis sp., assembly GCA_965657935.1. GTDB lineage: Bacteria > Pseudomonadota > Alphaproteobacteria > Caulobacterales > Maricaulaceae > Maricaulis. The sequence continues at coordinate 22,720 of CBFHQE010000033.1, forward strand.
GAGAGACGACTTGGCAGTTGTCCAGATGCAGAACAGTGACCGGCACGTGCGCTCCTTCATCGGAGAACACGCGAGTCATGCCCAGCTTCTTGGCAATTACACCCGTGCGCATGGTTTACGCTCCTAGTTTAATCTCGACGTCGACACCAGCAGACAGGTCGAGCTTCATAAGAGCATCAACCGTTTGCGGGGTCGGGTCGACAATGTCGAGAAGACGCTTGTGAGTCCGGATTTCGAACTGTTCGCGCGACTTCTTGTCGATGTGCGGGGACCGCAGCACCGTGAATTTCTCAATACGCGTCGGCAGCGGGATCGGGCCACGAACATTCGCCCCCGTACGCTTGGCTGTCGAAACGATCTCGCGCGTGGAGTTATCCAGTACACGGTGATCAAACGCCTTGAGACGAATTCGGATGTTTTGACGTTCCATCAAACCAATCCCGTTGTCTAAAGTTTCAAAAAGAGCTGGGTCGGGTACGCCCGAAGGCGAACCCGACCCGGATTACTAAGATTACTCGATGATCTTGGAGACGACGCCGGCACCGACCGTGCGGCCACCTTCGCGGATCGCGAAGCGCAGGCCCTGGTCCATGGCGATCGGCGTGATCAGCTCGACATTCATTTCAACATTGTCGCCCGGCATAACCATCTCGGTGCCAGCATTCAAAGAGACAACACCGGTCACGTCCGTCGTACGGAAGTAGAACTGCGGACGGTAGTTGGTAAAGAACGGCGTGTGACGGCCACCCTCTTCCTTCGTCAGGATGTAAGCCTCGGCAACGAACTTCGCGTGCGGCGTGATCGAACCCGGCTTGGCCAGAACCTGACCGCGCTCAACACCTTCACGGTCAATACCGCGCAGCAGGATACCAACATTGTCGCCTGCTTCACCGCGATCAAGCAGCTTGCGGAACATCTCAACGCCCGTACACGTCGTCTTCGTGGTGTCGCGGATACCGATGATCTCGATTTCCTCACCAACCGTGACAACACCGCGCTCGATGCGACCCGTAACAACCGTACCACGACCGGAGATCGAGAAAACATCCTCG